>JACQVX010000014.1 GCA_016209495.1 Planctomycetota bacterium | reverse complement strand
TTGACCGATGGCGACCCAGAGCGGTTCGCCTCATGCTCCCCCTCGGGCAATCAGAATTCCAGGGCGAGCTGGACCGACGTGACGTCGTCGTCCGGGTCCGTGGGGCCGGCCTGGCGGTTCCACTGCTCTTCGAGCTTCAGCTCCAGGCCCGGCGCGGGGCGCCAGGCCAGGCCCACCTGGAGGCGGGCCACGTCGAAGTCCCAGCGGTGGCGCCCCCCGGCGGACGCGGCCAGCCGGTGGAAGTGGATCACGCCGGGGCGCGCGGCGAGCACCAGACCCGGCGCCGCCTTCCAGGCCAGCTCCAGGAAGCCGGAGGTCTCGCGCACGTCCTCGGAGACCCAGGGCACCTCCCAGCGGTCGCGCAGCAGCTCCCCCCGGACCGCCCAGGCCCCCAGGGCGTAGTCCAGGTCCAGCCCCCACAGCTCCTGGTCGAACTCGTCCAGGCCGCGGCCCGCGGGGAGGGCAGGGCGGACCACCTCGTCCAGGTAGGGGCCGATGTCATAGGACGCCCCGGCCGCCAGGGCAGGGTGGAAGCGCCAGCTCACGCGGCCCACATACGAGGGCCCCGAGTGGTCGCCGGGGTCCGGGTCCCAGCGCCAGGGCTCGCTGGAGGGGGCGCTGTTCAGGACCGCGAGGCTCCACTGGGCGGGCCCCGCGCCCCCGAAGGCCATGGCCCCGGCCTGGTATGGGACGCCCCAGACGGGCGGCGCCCCCTTGGAGCGGAAGCGCTCCGGGGTGAACTTCCACGAGAGGAACTCGCTGGGCCCGGTGGGCAGGCCCGTGGGGCAGATCAGGGTGCGGTAGTCGTAGGGGAGGGGCGGCCGGATCAGGGGGTCGGCCACGGAGTCGTGGCGCGAGACGTAGCCCCCGAAGGGCGTGGCGAACTTCCCGAGCTGCATCCCGTCGAGGGGTGTCCACCCGGGCGACCACCGCAGCAGGCCCTGCTCGATGCGTCCCACGGGGCGTCGGTCGGCGGGGGCCTCGCCCCGATCCTGGCGCAGCTCCATCAGGCCGTAGAACTGCTCGCCCGCGTAGAGGTCGGCGAACAGGCTCGCCCTCCCTGTGTAGAGGTGGGAGCCCCCCTCCTCGAAGAGCCAGGGGGGGGCCTCCGCGAGCAGGTGCAGCTCCTGGGTGAGCCTTCCGCTCAGGTCGAGCTGCAGGGTGCCGTCCTCGGAGGCATATCCAGCCCCCAGCTCTTCCAGCGTCGGCAGCGGCCGGCCCTCCTCAGCCCGGACCGCCCCCAGGGGCAGGAGCAGGGCCGCGGCCAGGACCACGGCGCCCTCGGCCCCGGAAGGCCGGCGCGTGGACGAGATGGGGAGCGGCTCCTGGGCGTCCACCTGGTAGACCTGGATCGGATAGGAGAGCCCCTTCACCCGCAGGGGCTCCAGGGCGGTGAGGCGGAAGGCCTCCCCCAGCCGCTCCCGGGTCGTCTCGGAGATGAGGACCTGGAAGGCCTCCGCCTTCCCGCAGAGCCGGGCCGCCAGGTTCACCGCCTCCCCCAGGACCGTGTAGTTGAGCCTGCGGGCGGAGCCCATGTTGCCCGCCACCACCTCGCCGGTATGGACCCCGACCCCGATCCGGACGGGCGGCTTGCCCCGGGCCAGCCTCTCGTCGCCCAGGGCGCGGATGGCATCCCGCATGGCCAGGGCGGCCCGCACCGCCCGGACCGGGTCGTCCGCGTGGGCGACAGGGGCGCCGAAGATGGCCATGATCTCGTCGCCCACGTACTTGTCCACGACCCCGCCCGCCGCCTCCACCGCGGTGCTGGCCCGCTCCATGTACTCGTTGAGCATCGCGATCACCTCCTGGGGGGCCATGCCCTCGGTGAGGGTGGTGAAGCCGCGCACGTCCGCGAAGAGCATGGTCACCTCGCGGTTCTCGCCCCCCAGGGAGACCTCGCCGCGGAGCATCTCGTCGGCGATCTCCCGGGAGACCGCCTTGTCCAGGACCCCGCGATACTTCTCCTTGAGGGCCAGCCCTTCCGCCATGGCGTTGAAGGCGACCGCGAGCGTGCCCATCTCGTCCCGGGAACGCCGCTCGACGCGCACGGCGTAGTCGCCGCCGGCGATGCGCCGGGTGGCCTCGACGAGCTGCCCCACGGGCCGGGCTATGCCCCGAGAGAGGACCAGCCCCAGGAGCAGGGCGACGAGCAGGGCCGCGCCGCCCCCGGCCAGGGCCACCCTCCGGATCCGGTCGAAGGGCGCCAGGTAGGGGTCCAGCCGCAGGGCGACCACGCGCCAGCACTCGCCCTCCACGCGGGGGTCCAGGGGCTCGCAGAGGAAGGCCCATCGTGTCCCCTCCCACTCCACCCCGACGCGTCGCGCACCCTCCTGTGTCGAGTCCACGAGGCGCTGCCGGAAGGCCACCTCCCCGGGCTCCAGGGTATCGGCGGAGCACCTCCCGTCCGCCACCACGGCCACCTCGGCCCCCACCAGCTCCCCCACCTGCCGGGCCAGCGCCGAGTCCACGGGGAATCCCAGGGCCATGGTTCCCAGGAACTCGTCGCCCAGGAAGACCGGGGAGACGTCCACGTCGTAGAGACGGTCCCCCAGCCGGCGGTAGCCGCTCACCACGGAGGCCTCGTCATCATCCAGGAGGGCTTGCACCAGTCGGTCCACGGGGACGGTCCGATCCACGGGGAGGACCTGGCCCTCGGCCAGGGCCGTCAAGAGGGCCCCGTCGGCGTCGGTGAAGGCCACCAGGGCCCCCTGGATCTCCGAGAGCCGGAGCTCGTAGTCCGCGGCCTGGGCCAGGACCGAGGGGTCGCCGGAGTGCAGGGCCTCCTGGAGGGCGCCGGCCACACGGGGGTTGTCCCCCAGCCGCCGGCGCAGCGGGGCGAGCTGCTCGCGGCGGAAGTCGCGAACCCGGTTCAGTGTCATGAGGGACTGGCGCCCCAGGCGGTCCAGGACCTCCTCCGTCTGGTGTTCGGTCTCGAGGCGGACCACCAGGGTGGTGGCCGCCAGGACCAGCCCCACTGTCGCGGCCAGGGCCAGGAGGATCTTCGAACGGAAGCTGAGGGCGGGCCAGGTCAACTCAGCGGGCCGCCCCCTCGCCGCAGCAGCCGCCGGCCGCAAGTCGCTCACCGCCGCCGTCCCCGCGAGGGCCGGCCTGGGCGAGTTTCAGCTCCACGCGCACCTCCCCCTCCGCCGGGACCTCCACCTCCGTCTCGGCGGGCGCCTCCGCGTCCATGTCCCAGACCCGCACCAGGCGGCGGCCCGCGGGGACCCCCTTGATGGTGAAGCCCCCCTCCGCGTCCACCTGGGCGTGGAACGGGTTCTCGACGACGTGGATGGCCGCCCGCATGGTCTTGTGGACCTCGCAGTAGACCTTGATCGTCCCCGCCTCCGAGAAGGTGACCTCCTTGGACTCGCCCATGGGATATCGGCCCAGGTCGAAGCGTGCCGCCTTGGAGTACGAGAACACGTTGTGGAAGAAGGCGTCCTCGTTGGGGAAGTCCACCGTGGTCCCCACGGGGATCACGAGGAGCGGCGGGTCGAAGAGGGTGTCCCTCTGCGCGAGCCGGGGGCGCACCTCCGGCGGCGCCACCGGCGAGCCCTCGATGGCCCCCGCCACCAGGGCCAGGGCCGGGACCGTCTGCAGTTCGGCGGGGGCCTCGCCTCCGCGTCCCGGGTACCGTCCCGCCCTGCGCCGGGGCCGCTTCTCCTCCCGCGCCACGCTCCCCTGGATGTCTCCCGCCGCCGCCGGCCATGCCGCGGCCGCCAGCATGCCTGCCCCGAGCACGCGACACGCCCACTCCGTCCGCCGTCGACGCGCCATGGCCGCACCTCCGCCTTGATTTCCCCTGGAGGCGCAAGTATATCAGGCGGGCCATCGTGGGGTCACGCCTCGCCACCGTCCTCGTCGCCGCGCTGCTCGGGCCTGCACCCGGGGGAGACCCGGCCGGCGACGCCGATCTCCTCTGGGGCTTCGCCTCCAGCCTCGAGGACGAGGGGGAGTACTACCGCGCGGTCACCGAGTTCTGGCGGTTCCGCCACTCCTTTCCCGCCGAGGCGCGCGCCGACGAGGCCCGCTACCGGGTGGCCCGCTGCCACGCCCGGGGCGACCGCCTCGCCGAGGCGCGCGCCCTGTTCCTGGCCCTGGCGGACGAGGAGCCGCCCGGGCCCTGGGCCGGCGCGGCGCGGCTGGGCGCGGCCCGAGCCGCATATCAGGGCGAGGACTACGAGACGGCCGCGACCCAGGCCCAGCGCCTCCGCGGCGGCCCCCTGGAATCCGACGGCGCCCTCCTCGCCGGGTGGGCGCGGCTCCGGCAGGGGCGGTGGCGCGAGGCGGAGACGGCCTTTCCCATCACGGCCGAGGGCCTCGAGCTCACCCGCCGGGCCCCGGAGGGCGAGACCCTGGGAGGACCCTCGCCATGGGTGGCCGCGGGCCTCTCGGCCCTCGTCCCGGGCCTGGGTCAGACCTACGCCGGACGCCCGGGGGACGGCCTGGTGGCGTTCGCCCTCAATGCGGCCTTCGCGGTGGGGGCGGTCCAGGCCTTCGCCGCGGACCAAGACGCCCTGGGCGCCGTGCTCGGCACCCTGGAGGTGGGCTGGTACGCGGGCAACGTGATCACGGCAGCGGGGGCGGCGCGCCGCGGGGTCGAGCGCCGCCGCCGGGGCTTCCTGAGGGAGCTGGAGGCCATCCAGGGCCCACCGGACTACGCGGAATCGGGGGAGGGGCCGGGGTTGTCCCTGGCCGCCATGAGCTTCTAGGAACCGGGGCCAGCCCCCGAATGGAGGAACGACCGATGAGCCGTCTCGCCCAGCTTTGCGCCGTCACCACCCTCGCCCTGGCCTTCTCGGGCTGCGCCTCGCTCACCAAGGAGGGCCGCCTGGTCAAGGCCGAGACCACCCACTTCAACCTCTTCTTCGCCCTGCGCATCCCGGGCTACGGCTTCGACCGCTGCATGGCCCTGCTGGAGACCTCCACCGGGCCCAACCCCAAGCTCGTGACGGTCCTGCGCTCGTCCGACACCGGGATCGGCTTCCTGAACAAGATCCTGGGCTTCGAGACCATCCAGATCTACGCCGAGACCGTGGGCGACTGAGGCGCCGGCGGCCCTCGGCCGGCCGTTGCGGCATCCAGCGTCGGTGATAGAATCCCGCCCTCCCGCGGGGGGCGGAAGGCAACGTCTCATGGACATCACCCAGGTCCCGGCGGCGGGTTTCGAGGACGTCCGGCGCGCCGTGGACCCGGGGTCCGGCCTCGTGGCCTACATCGCCGTCCACGACACCACCCTGGGCCCGGCCCTGGGGGGACTCAGGATGTGGCCCTACCCGGACCCGGGGCAGGGCCTCTCGGACGTCCTCCGGCTCGCGGAGGGGATGACCTACAAGAACGCCGTGGCCCGCACCGGCCTCGGGGGGGGCAAGGCGGTCATCGTGGGCGACCCGGCCCGGGACAAGTCGACTGCCCTCTTCCACGCCATGGGCCGCTTCGTGGACGCCTTCGCGGGCCGCTACATCACCGCCGAGGACGTGGGGACCTGCGTCGAGGACATGCGCCTCCTCGGCGCCGCCACCCCCCACGTCACAGGCCTCCCGCTGGAGGAAGGCTCCAGCGGCGACCCCTCCCCTCACACCGCCCTGGGGGTCTACCTGGGGATCCGCGCCACCCTGGCGGAGCTCACCGGCTCCGACTCGGTCCGCGGCCGCCGCGTGGCCATACAGGGCCTGGGGGCCGTGGGGGCCGGGGTAGGCCGGCTCCTGGCGGCCCAGGGCGCGACGCTGGTGGTGGCGGACCTCGAGCCGGACAGGGTGGAGCGCTTCCTCCGCGAGGCGGGAGGCCGGGCCGTGGCCCCGGAGGAGGTCCTCGCGGCCGACTGCGACGTCCTGTCCCCCTGCGCCCTGGGGGGCGTGATCCGGGACGAGACCCTGCCCCGGCTGCGCTGCCGGGCCGTGGCGGGGGCGGCCAACAACCAGCTCGCCGAGGCGCGCCACGGGGTCGAGCTGGCGCGGCGGGGGATCCTCTACGCCCCGGACTTCGTCATCAACGCCGGCGGGGTCATCAACATCGCCGTGGGGCTGGGCCCCGGCGGCTACGACCC
The DNA here is from genome assembly GCA_016209495.1 of Planctomycetota bacterium. Classification (GTDB taxonomy): domain Bacteria; phylum Planctomycetota; class JACQVX01; order JACQVX01; family JACQVX01; genus JACQVX01. The sequence goes on along the minus strand of JACQVX010000014.1, from coordinate 11,811 downwards.
CGAGCGGGCCCGGCGCCGGGTGGAGTCCGTCCCGGAGGCCTTGCGCGAGGTCTACTCCGAGGCCCGCTCCCGGGGGATCTCCACCCACGAGTCCGCCTTGCGCCTGGCCCGGCGGAACCTGGAGGCGGGGCGTCGGCCCGCGGCGGCGCGGGAGCGCCGGGCGTGACGGCGCCGGAGCGCGAGGCCCGCCTGGCCCGCCTGGAGCGCCTGCGAGCGGCCGGGGTGGACCCCTTCCGGGCCATGCGCTTCGACGGCGCCACCCCGGCCGCGGAGCTGGTGCGCCGCTTCGAAGGCGCGCCCTCCGACGTGGTCGGGGGGGTGGCGGCCGCGGGGCGCCTCGTCCTCCTCCGGGTGAAGGGGCGCGCCGCCTTCGCCCACCTCCGCGACCGCACGGGCGACATCCAGATCTACTGCCAGCAGGACCGCCTGGGCGAGGCCGCCTACCTGCGGGTCCGAGACGGCGTCTCCCTGGGCGACATCGTGGGCGTGCGCGGGGACCTGCAGCGGACGCGCACAGGCGAGCTGACGGTCTTCTGCGACCAGGTCGAGGTGCTCTCGAAGGCCCTGCTCCCCCTCCCGGAGAAGTTTCACGGCCTGCAGGACGTGGAGGCCCGCTACCGCCAGCGCTACCTGGACCTCATCGTCCACCCGGAGTCGCGCCGGCGCTTCGAGGCCCGCGCCCGGATCACCCAGGGGATGCGCGACCACCTCCACCGCAAGGGCTTCATCGAGGTGGAGACCCCGGTCCTGCAGCCCCTCTACGGCGGGGCCGCCGCGCGCCCCTTCGTCACGCACCACAACACCCTGGGGCGCGACCTCTACCTGCGCGTCTCGGACGAGCTCTACCTGAAGAGGCTCATCGTGGGCGGCATGGAGAGGGTCTACGAGATCGCCAAGGACTTCCGCAACGAGGGCATCGACCGCTTCCACAACCCCGAGTTCACCATGATGGAGTGCTACCAGGCCTACGCGGACTACACCGACATGATGCGGCTGGTGGAGGAGATGCTCTCGGAGCTGGCCGTGGCGGCGACCGGCTCGCCGCGCGTCACCTACCAGGGCCGCGCGGTGGACTTCGGGAGGCCCTGGACCCGGCTGCCGCTCCTGGAGGCCATCGAGCGCCACGCGGGGGTGGACGTCTCCGGGATGGACCGCGGGGGCCTCGCCGGGGTGTGCGAGCGGCTGGGCCTGGACCACGAGCCCGCCATGGGCGAGGGGGGTCTCCTGGACGTCATCTTCTCCTCGCTCGTCGAGCCTCGCCTGGAGGAGCCCACCTTCGTGGTGGACTACCCGGTGGAGACCACGGCCCTGGCCAAGCGCCACCGGGCGGACCCCCGCCTCGTGGAGCGATTCGAGCCCTTCGTCTTCGGGCGCGAGATCGGCAACGCCTTCAGCGAGCTGAACGACCCCCTGGACCAGCGCGCGCGCATGGAGGAGCAGCGGCGGCTGCTCGCGGCCGGGGACCTGGAGGCCCAGCCCCTGGACGAGGACTTCCTGGAGGCCATGGAGCACGGGATGCCCCCCACCGGCGGCCTGGGGCTGGGCGTGGACCGCCTCGTCATGTTCCTCACCGACGCCCCCACCATCCGGGACGTCCTGCTCTTCCCCCAGATGCGCGAGGCCCCGGGCGTTCGCCCGTGAACCAGGCCCCGCCGGAGGCGCTTGGAGGCCGGTGTACCGCCTCTTCCTGAGCCTGCGCTACCTGCGCACGCGGGTGGTCTCCTACCTGGCCATCGGGGGCATGGCCCTGGGGGTCATGATCCTCGTCATCGTCCTCTCGGTGATGGGGGGCTTCCAGCGCGAGTTCCGCGAGCGAATACGCGGCATAGACAGCCACCTCACCGTGGAGAGCCTGCGCTTCTACGGCCTGAGGGACGCCGAGGCCCTGTGTCGCGAGATCGAGGAGGTCCCGGACGTGGTGGCCACGGCCCCCTACATCGAGAACATCACCCTGGTGCGCGGGGTGGGACCGGGCTCGACCAAGGACTTCGGCTTCCTCCGCGGCATCGACCCGGCCCGGGAGGCTGCGGTGGGGAGCTTCGGCGAGTTCCTCCTCTCCCCCCGCGAGCGGGAGCGGGAACTCCTCTCCCGGCAGCGCCCCCCCACCCTCGATGACGAAGAGGACCTGGCCCGGTTCCCGGCCGCGGTGGACCCGGCGCGGGCCTTCGAGGGCGGACACACGGGCTTCCCGCCGGTGCTCGTGGGCATCGAGATGTTCTGGGAGTTCGGCCTGGAGGTGGGCGGGCTCGTCCGCTGCCTCACCTCCAGCGACGTGGAGCGCATGAAGGATTCCCAGGAGGAGACCTTCGAGGTGGTGGGGGTCTTCAAGACGGGGATTTGGGACAACGACCGGCGCTACCTCTACGCCCCCCTGGACGTGGCGCGGCGCTTCATCGTGGGCGACACCTCGCGCTCCAGCGGGGTCTCGGTGCGCATCCGGGACCACGGCCGGGTGGACGAGATGAAGGGGCGGCTGAACGAGGCCCTGGGCCTGGGCCTGGAGGGCCGCTACCACCTGCGCTGCTACACCTGGAAGGACCGGAAGAAGAGCCTGCTCCAGGCCGTGGAGATGGAGAAGTGGCTCCTCTCCTTCATCCTCATCTTCATGGTGGCCCTCATGGCCCTGAACGTCCTCTCCATCCTCATCATGAGCGTGGTGGAGAAGACCCGGGACCTGGGGATCCTCCGCGCCCTGGGCGGGACCAGCGGCGGGGTCCTCTCCATCTTCACGGCCCAGGGCCATTTCATCGGCTTCTTCGGCGCCACCATCGGGCTGGGGATGGGCCTCGCCTTCACCCGCTACATCAACGAGATCGCCGACGGCATCGAGGCCCTGACCGGCTACCACCCCTTCCCCAAGAAGATCTACTACCTGGACCGGATCCCCACGGACCTGGACCTGGGGGAGGTGGCCATCTGCGTCGGGGTGGTGATCCTCATCGGCTTCCTCTTCTCGGTACCCGCCGCGTACAAGGCGGCCCGCATGGACCCGGTGGATGCCCTCCGGTACGAATAAGCGAGCAACCGGAGGTTGCGAGGCGTGCAACGAGCCCCTCCTGGCGGCCCGCGGGGTGACCCGGTCCTACCGGGTGGGGGGCCAGCCCCTGAGCGTGCTCAAGGGGGTGGACCTGGAGCTCTACCCCCACGAGATCGTCGCCATCGTGGGGGCGAGCGGCGTGGGCAAAAGCACCCTGCTCCACATCCTGGGGCTCCTCGACCGGCCCACCTCCGGCGAGGTGCGAGTCCGGGGCATGGATGCGGCAGCCATGCCCGAACACCAGCGGTCCGCGCTACGCAATCGGATGATCGGCTTCGTCTTCCAGTTCTACCACCTCCTCCCCGACCTGGACGCGGTGGAGAACGTCATGCTCCCCCTCATGGTGCGCCACGGATACCTGGGCTGGCGCCACCGCCGCGGCGCCGTCCGGGAGCGGGCCCGGGAGCTCCTCTCCCTGGTGGGGCTCTCGCGCCGGGAGGGACACCGCCCCGGCCAGCTCTCCGGGGGCGAGCGCCAGCGGGTGGCCATCGCCCGGGCCCTGGTGGGCGACCCGGCGGTGGTCCTTTGCGACGAGCCGACGGGGAACCTGGACACGGGCACCAAGGAGGAGATCCACGTCCTCATCCGCGACCTCAAGGAGCGCCTGGGCCAGTCCTACGTCATCGCGACCCACGACCCGCACCTCACCACCCTGGCGGACCGGGTGGAGTCCATGACCGACGGGGTCCTGGCGCCGCGTCCCGGACCCGTGGGGGCGGAGCGGTGAGCCCCCCGGCCCAGGTCGCGGTCCTGGTCGCGGTCCTGGCCGCATACCCTGCCCTCACGTTCCTGGCCTGGTACGTGCGAACCGCCTACTTCGTCTTCGGGGAGAGCCTGGGCCGGCTCCTCCCCGCCCCCGAGTCCCCCGCGGCGGAGCTGGCCCTGGCGGCGGTCCTCTCGCCCCTGTGGCTCGCCCTGTTCCCGCTACTCATGCCCCTCTACCTCACGGTGGAGTTCCTGCTCCTCCTGGGCGAGCGGGCGGAGGCCTGGCTGACGCCGCGGAGGGGGGACGGCGCCCCGCACGAGGCCGGCGGGGCGCCCCGGAGGTTCGTCCTGGGGGTGGGGGTCTTCTTCGCCTGCCTGGCCCTGGGCCCCCTGCTCCTGGTCTGGGGCTTCTTCTGGAGCTTCCTGGTCCGCACGGTCCTGGCCGACGTGGCGGACCGCCTTCGACCCCTTCGCCTCCCCGAGGGGTAGACAAGATCGGCCGCCGGCCGGGTCCATCCCCATGGAATGGCGCTCATGGAAGCCCTGAAGGGGCCGGACCTGGCCGAGGTCTACGACCGCTACGGGGCCGAACTCCACGCCTACGCCTGCGTCCTTTGCAGGTCCCGGGTGGAGGCGGAGGACGCGGTGCAGGAGTGCTTCGTGCGGCTCGTCGCCCACCGGGAAAGGCTGGCACACGTGGAGGACCTGCGGGGCTGGTGCTTCCGGGTGCTCCGGAACGAGGCCCTGCGGCTGCGCTCCCGCTGGCTCGCGTGGCGCTCGCGGGACCGGGACGCGGGGACGGTCCTCCTGCAAGAGTCCTGCGGCGAGGCGGAGACGGAGGCCGAGCGGCGCGAGGAGGCCCGCGCCATCCAGCGGGCCCTGGCCTCGCTCCCGGAGGCCCAGCGGGAGGTGGTCTACCTCCGGGTCTGGGAGTCCATGAGCTTCCGGGCCGTCGGGGACCTCGTGGGGATCCCGCAGGACACGGCCGCCAGCCGCTACCGCTACGGGATCCAGAAGCTGCGGGGGCTGCTGGGCGGGCGCGAGCCATGACGGAGGCGTCGGACCCCTTCGAGGAGAGGCTCCGTGGCTTCCGCCTCGTGGCCCCCCCGCCCGGCCTGCGGGGCCGCGCCCTGGGGGCGACGGCGGCCGTGGGAAGCCCCGCGTCCGGGCCCCGGGGGCTTGCCGCCGCCGCGGCGTTCCTGGCGGCGGCGGTCCTCTTCCACCTGGCCGTCCAGGAGCGCGCGGGGCGCGCCCTCCAGACGGCCGCGCGCCGCGAGCCCCCCGCCCGGGCCGCGGAGCCGCTCGAGGGGCTCATGGGCCGGCGACCGCAGGGCCCCGGGGGGGGGCCGGGCCTGGCCCTCGCCGAGGCGATCCTGCGGCACCGGCAGTGGCGAAAGGAGGTGTCCGGCTCGTGAGGCGCATCCTGGTCGAAGCGCTCTGGCTCGTGGGCCTCGTGCTGGTCTGCGGCACCCTGCACGGGCTGACGTCCCTCCTGGACCTCCGCGACGCGCTCCATGCCGTCCTCTCCTGGTGAGGGAGCCATGGCCATGACGACTCGCAAGGGACGCCTCCTCCGCCTCGTCACCCGGGCCACCCTGGCCCTGGGCGCCTACATCGCGCTCTACACCCTGCTGGACCTTCGGCTCGCCGGGGCCCTCGATGTCGAGCTGGACTGGGTGCGATCCCACGGCGCCCTGGTGGAGCCGGCGGACATCCCCCGGTCCGAGGTCGCGGTCGCTGAGGACGCGGCCCCCTACTTCGAGGCACTGTGCCGGGTCTGGGGCAGGCTGAGCAAGGAGGCGCCTCCCCCGCTCCTGGCCGTGACGGACTCGGGCGACCTGGCCGTGAAAGACTCCGGGGGCCACCTCGTGGGCAAGGACGGCGCCCCCCTGGACGGCGAAGCCCTGCGGGCCCTCCGCGCCGGCCTGGTCCACCACCCGGACGTGGAGGACCTCCTGGCCCAGGTGGCGGCGCGGCCTGGTTTCCTCTGCACCCTGCACTACGAACGGGGCTTCGTCATGGAGCTCCCCGACCTGGGGCCGGCCCGGTCCCTGGCCCGGTTCCAGACCCGCGCCGCCATGGTCCTTCGCGACACCGGCGACCCGGCGGGCTCCGTCGACCGGCTGCTCCGGTCCCTGGAGGTCGCCCGTTGCGTCCACGGGGACCGCTACACCCTGGTCTCGGGCCTGGTCGGGTGGGGCATCCAGGACGAGGCCCAATCGGTGATCCCCGGCCTCCTCTCGCGGGACGACGTGGCCGACGCGGACCTGGAGCGGCTCTCGGATCGACTCGCGCGGATCGACCCCGCCCTGGAGCGGTGGTCGGCCGCCCTGGACGGGGAGCGCGCCCTCATGGGGATCCTGAGCTTCCGCGCCTGGCTCACCGGGACCGGGCGCCAGGTGGTCAACCCGGAGGGGATCCTTGCCCGTGGCCCCACCCGGCTCTACCTCATGGCCGACTTCCTCGCCTACCTCCGCTACTTCCGCCGCCTGGAGCGGGGCCTGGAGGGGGTGCCCCCCTGGGAGGCCGTCCGGGCCTCCCGGGCCGACCCTGCCGGCGACATCCCCCCCACCGCGTTCATCACGCGGCTCCTGGTGCCCGGCCTCGGCGGGGCCCTGCGCCATGCGGTCGGGGTCGACACCCGCAGGCTCCTGTCCCGCTGGGGCCTGGCCCTGCGCAGGCACCGGCTGCGCCACGGGGCCTGGCCCGGGCGCCTGGAGGACCTGGACGCCGGGCTCGCCGCCGGGCTGCCGGGGACCACGGACCCATTCTCCGGGCAGGCGCTCCACTACCGCGTCGAGGGGGAGGGGGTCGTCCTCCACTCGGTGGGCGCCGATCAGGACGACGACGGCGGCCGAGCGGCGAAGGACCGGGACAGCGACGGGGACCTGGTCCTCCGGGTCGTCCCCGAGCCCTGAGGCGGGTCTCCCCTCGGGGTCCGCGGCCCCGATCCCGCAGGTGCACGGACCCGCCCACGAACACGAACACGCCATCCCGTACCTCCGCCCGCCCCGCGACCCCGGTGGTATACTCCCGCCCTTGCGGGCGCCGGCCGCAGCCGTAGCGAGAAGTCGACGGAGGGCCGCGGGCCGGGCCTGGCGAGGCCGAGGCCCTGCCCTGGAGGGCGCGCAGACTGGAAGCGGGCACCTGGGTCAACCGGCGTTACGGTGTCCTTCGGCCCCTGGGCGAAGGCGGGATGGGGACGGTCTACGAGGTGGCGGACCGTCTGGAAGGCGACCGCCGGGTGGCCCTCAAGACCATGGACCCGCGCGCCGACATTCCAGGGGTCGAGGACTTCTTTCGCCACGAGTTCTCCGCCCTGGCACGCCTCCGCCACCCGAACGTGGTGACGGTCCATGACTACGGCGTGGTGGAAGGCACGGGGCGCTGCTTCTTCACCATGGACCTGGTGGAGGGACAGGACCTCTTCCAGGCCACCCGCGGCCTCGGCTGGCCGGAGGTCCACCCCCTGGTGGTGCAGGTCTGCCGAGGTCTGGAATACATCCACGCCCGCGGCTACGTCCACCATGACATCAAGCCCGAGAACATCCTCGTGTCGCGGGGCGCGGACGGCGCGCCGGTGGCGAGGCTCATGGACTTCGGCCTGGCCGGCAGCGCCGCCTCGCGGCTCTTCCCCGACCTGCGCGGCACCCCGCAGTACATGGCACCGGAGCTCTTCCGCGGCCAGCGCGCCGACCCGCGCACGGACCTCTATGCCCTGGGGGTGGTCCTCTTCCTCGTGGTGACGGGACGCCTCCCCTTCGAGGCCGGGAGCGCCTCGGAGGTCATCCGCATGCACCTGGAGACGCCCCCGCCGTCGCCCATGACCGTGGGCGCCCCGTGCCCCGCCCCGCTGGCACCGGTGCTCCTGCGCCTCCTGGCCAAGTCGCCCTCGGATCGCCACCGCACGGCCAACGAGCTGGTCGAGGACCTGGACCGGCGCTTCGGGACCGACTATCCGCTGGAGACCCACGAGACCCGGTCGGGCTGGATCCAGACGGGCGACTACGTGGGCCGGGAGGACGAGCGGGCCCTCCTCGCGGGCGCCTTCGAGGCCGCCGCCCGGGGTGCCTCCCGGGCCGAGGCCCTCCCCAGGCTGGTCCTGGTGGAGGGGGAGGCGGGTCTGGGGAAGACGCGACTCTTCCGGGAGCTGCGCCACCAGGTGCAGACCTCCCGCGTCGCCTGGTGCCACGGGGACGCGGGCACCACCGCCGGGACCGCCTGGGGAGCCCCGGTCCAGGCCCTGCGCCAGGCGGCGGCGGTCCTCCCCGGGCCCGGGGAAGACGGGGGCCTCTGGGGGCGTCACGGGGGCGAGCTGGTCCGCCTGCTCCCCGAGCTGGCGGAGAGCCACGGCCTGACCCCCTCCCCCGAGCTGGACGCGAAGGCGGACCGCACGCGGCTCCGGGACGGGGTGGCCGGCTTCCTCGTGGAGGCGGCACGCCTGCGCCCCCTGGTCATCTGCCTGGAGGACCTCCACGAGGGAGACGTGGCCACGGCCGAGCTCCTCTCGGACGTGGCGCGGCGCCTGGCGGAAGACGGCTCGGCGGCCGCGCCGTCTCGGCTCCTGGTCTGCGCCTCGTGGCGCCCCGAGGAGGCCCCGGCCGAGCTTGCCCGCGCGGCCGAGGAGGTCCTGGCGAGCGGCGAGGGGCGCAGGCTCCGGCTCGCCCCCTTGAGCGCCGAGCAGGTCGCGGCCCTGGTGCGGTCCATGCTACCGGTCGAGGACTGGGAGGCGGCCCTGGCGGCCAAGGTGGCGGCGGAGGCCGGCGGGAACCCCTGCTTCGTCGAGGCCCTCATGTCGGCGGTGGCGGAGGGCGGCTGCCTCGTCCACAGGGAGGGCCGCTGGCGGCTGGACCGCGCGCGGCTGGAGTCCCTGGCCGTGCCGCGGACCCTGGAGCGGGCCATGGCCGAGCGCCTCGCGGGCCTGGGCCTGGGGGCCCGCGGCCTCGCCGCGCTCCTCTCGGTGGTGGGCGAGCCGGCGGGCTACCTGTTCCTCCTGGGCGCCTCCGGCCTCGCCCCGGCGGAGATGGTGCGGCACCTTGCGGAGCTGGAGCGGCGCCGCATGGTCTCCCTGGACCCCGCCGGGGGCCTGCGCCTCTCGCACCCACTCCTGCGGGAGGTGGCCTACGCGGAGGTCCCCGGGGCCGAACGCCGCCGGATGCACGCGGAGGTCCTGGCGCGGTTGCTGGCCGCCCGGGGCGGGGAGCCCACATCCCAGACGGACCCCGACGTGGAGGCCTTGGCCCGCCACGCACTGGAGGCCGACGACGGCCCGAGGGCCGTGCGGCTCGCCTCCCTGGCCGCGGGGCGCTGCCTCGGCCTGCACCAGACGGCCCGGACCCTGCATCTTGCCCGCGCGGCGCTGGAGCGCCTGGGCAGGGGACCCGCGGCCGAGAGGGTGGATCTCCTCCTGGTCGTGGCCGCCGCCCACCACCACGCGGGCCAGGTGCCTCCGGCCCTGGACGCCTGCCGCGAGGCCGAGGCCCACGCGCGGGCCCTGGGGGACCGCGGGCTCGAGGGACGCTCCCGCCTGCTGCTCTCGTCGGTCCTCTCCACGGCCGGCCGCCTGGAAGAGGCCGCCAACGAGGCCCGTGGGGCGCGGGAGGCCTTCGATGCCGCCGGCGAACGGACCCGCTCGGCGGAGGCCCTGCGGGAGGAGGGCCGGGTGGACCACCTCCGGGGGCGATACCCGGAGGCCCTGCATTCCCTGAGGGAGGCCGAGGGGCGCCTCCGTCCCCTGGGGGACCGACGGGCCACGGCCTACACCCTCATGGACCTGGGCAAGACCTACACCCTCATGGACCGGTTCGAGGAGGCCCTGGCCTGCCACCTCGAGGCCCGGGCCGTGTTCGACGAGGTGGGGGACCGGGTCGGCTGCGCCACGATCCTGGGGAACCTGGCCGTGATTCACGAGGCCATGGGCCGGATGGAGGAGGCCATGGCGGTGTGCAGAGAGGCCACGGAGGGCCTGCGCGCGGTGGGCCACATGCGCGCCGTGGCTGTCACCGTCGAGCACCTGGGCCGCTTCTATCTGCACCTCTGCGACCCGGAGGCGGCCCTCACCCACCTGCGCGAGTCCCTGGCCATCCTGCGCCGCATCGGGGACCGTCCCACCCAGGCCTCGGTCCACCTGGAGGCCGGCCAGGCCCAGGCCATGGCGGGCCACCCGGAGGGGGCACTGGCCCACCTGGAGGAGTGCCTGGCCATCGTCCGCGAGGTGGGCCACCTGCACGGCCAGGCCATCACCCTCCGGACCCTGGGGCTCCTCCACCTGGAGCTGGGGGACCCGGGCCGCGCCCTGGCGATGCTGGAGGAGGCCTCCCGGATCGCCCCCTCGGCCGCCTCGCCCCAGGTGGAGGCGGCTAGCCGCGTCGAGCTGGCCCAGGTCTACCTGGAGCTGGGCGACCCGGGGCAGGCGGCCCTGGAGCTGGAGGCGGCCCGCGGGGCCATGGCCGGCGCGCCCTCCGCGGAATTCACCGTGGCCCTGGCCCGCGCGGAGGGTGAGCTGGCCCTTGCCCGAGGCGAGGGGGGGCGGGCCCTCGGGCTACTCCGGGAGGCCGTCCGTGCGGCCGATGCCTCCGGCGACGTGGGGCTATCGATCTCGGCCAGGACCCGCCTGGGGGAGGCCCAGCTCGAGACCGGGAGGACGGGCGAGGTGGCCTCGACCCTGCAGGAACTCGAGGCACTGGCCCGCCGGGCCCCCGGGCCCACGCGGCCGGCGACCCTGCTCCTTCGCGGCCTTTTCCAGCGCCGGGCCGGACTCCCCGAGCGGGCCGCCCTCACCCTCCAGGAGGCCGCCGCGCTGGCCCGGGGGGGGGAGCGCGAGCATCCGGGGCCGCTCATTCGATCCCTGCACGAGCTTTGCTCCCTGCACCGGGAGGCGGGGCGCCCCGCGCGTGCCCGGGAGTGCTGCCTGGAGGCCCTGGAGGTCATGCGACGAGTCTCGGAACGGGTCCCCCCGGAGCGGCGGGGGGCGTGGCTTGCCGCCCCCGCGCGCGTGCGGCTCAGGGCCGACGCCGAGGCGCTCCTGGGGGACGAGGCATCCGGTGTGACGCGATAGAGACGCTGGTGGCTCCACGAGCGAAGCAAAGGAGACGACCATGAGACGCAGGATCCACGAGGTCCTGGATCCGGACGGCCCTACCAGCCGGGCCAGCAGGGGACTCGACTCGTTCATGATGGGGCTCATCACCCTGAACGTGGTGGCCCTGGTCCTGGAGAGCATGGCGGAGCTGCACGCGCGCTGGACGACGGCCTTCAGGGCCTTCGAGTACCTCTCGGTGGGCATCTTCAGCATCGAGTACGTCCTGCGTCTCTGGACCTGCGCCGAATCTCCCCGGTGGGCCGGGGCCGTGCTCGGGCGACTGCGCTACGCCAGGACCCCGCTCGCCCTCATCGACCTCCTGGCGGTCCTGCCCTTCTACCTCCCCTTCCTGGGCGTGGACCTGCGCTTCGTCCGGGCCCTGCGCCTCTTCCGCCTCTTCCGCATCCTGAAGCTGGCGCGATACTCCACGGCCTTGAAGTCCATGGGCCTGGCCTTCACGAGCCGCCGGGAGGAGCTGCTCACGACCCTCTACGTCCTCTTCCTGGTGCTCCTCTTCGCCTCGGCCCTCATGTACTACGCGGAGCACGAGGCCCAGCCCAAGGCCTTCTCGAGCATCCCCGCCGCCATGTGGTGGGGCATCGCCACCGTGACGACGGTGGGATACGGCGACATCTACCCCACGACGCCGGAGGGGAAGGTGGTGGCGGGACTCGTCGCCATCCTGGGGATCGCCATGATCGCCCTGCCCACCGGCGTCCTGGGCGCGGCCTTCACGGAGCAGTTCCAGCATGGGCCGAAGGCGCCGGCGCCGGCGCCGGCGCCGACGCCATTGGACCCCCCGGCCCCGGCGGCCGCCCTGGCGAGCGAGCCGGGACGCTGCCCCCACTGCGGGAGGGAGCTACCCGGGGCGTGAGCCCTACGTGGTCTTGGCCAGCGCGCGCGCCAGGCGGCCGGCGAGCTTCCCCGCCCCCAGGACCACGGCGCCGGTGCCCTTGCCCGTGCCCGTGGCGTAGGCGTAGTCCAGGTT
>JACQVX010000070.1 GCA_016209495.1 Planctomycetota bacterium | reverse complement strand
GTGGCCGGCTCGGCGACTCGGATGACCACGTCCGTCCGCGGAGGGATGATGTCCGCGCTCGTCACCGTCACGGCCGAGCCGTCGATGGGGGCCGTCACGACGAGGCGCACGGCCCAGCCCGTCCGGGGGACGAGCTGGTCGAAGAGGAACTCGCCCCCCGCCCCGGTGGTGGTCGAGAGCCCCAGGACGCTCACCGTCGCGCCGGCGATGCCCGCCCCGGTCCCGTCATCAACGACGTTCCCGCCCACCGTGTCCACACGGAAGGGGAGCTCGACGAAGTAGGTGGAGAAGTGCCGTACGATGGCGCCGTCCGACTCGAAGACCCCCTCGGCGCTCACCGTGGCGGTCCCGAGAGCGAGGTAGCCGCCCAGGCGCTCGTCAGAGCCCCAGAGGGGGCAGCGCGTCCCCTCGGGGAGCCCCGTGGGATTGGGGAGCGAGATGAAGACCCCCGGCTCGAAACGGGTCCCCGTGGGCTCGAACTCGACGAGCGGCCCCGGAGAGACCCCCTCGGGGAGAATCCAGGGGCTATGGTCCACGACGGCTACCGAGACGGCCGGCGGCACGCCGTGGGGGAAGCTCACCCGGGTCCCCTCGGGGATGACGAGCGCAGCACCCGCGTCGGTGCGGGCGCGGACCACGACGCGCCGGGTGGTGCGACCGGCGGTATCGAGGGCCACGGGGAAGGTGGCCTCGCCATCGATGCGAGGTGGCGCCGGTCGCCAGAAGAAGGCGGCCGTCGCAAGGAGGAGGAGCGCCGCGAGGGGCCCCGCGCGGCGCACCTAGCGGGCCTCCAGGCGGGCCTTGGCCTCCAGCGCCCAGACCCGCACGACGGGCGCTGGATCGGAAAGGACCGGGGTGAGGAGAGGGATGTGGGCTGACGTTCCCGCGTGACCGATGAGCTTCACCACGAGCTCGCGGCGCTCCGCGGAACCGGCCGCAAGCACCGCCGCCAGGCCGTCGCGTGCCTCCGCGCCTGGAGTGCGGACGAGAGCCGCGGCGGCGTTCTGGGCCAGGAGGCGCGTCTCGGCGTCCGCCCCCTCGTTCAGGGCGAGGAACTTCAGGGCGGAGACGGCCGCAGGGGTCGCAGCCTCTTCGAGCTTGCGCAGGGCCGCGACGCACAGGGGCGCCTTCTCGCCCTTGTCGGAGGCCCGTCGGACCAGGGACTCCACCGCCAGGGCCGAGGAGGCCGGCATCTGGAGGAGAGCCTGGAGCTCCGCCTCCTCCCCGGCCGTGAGGGCCTCGCCCACGCTCGAGGGACCGAGCGCCACGCTCGTGCCCGTGTTCGAGCCGCAGCCGGCAAGCACCACAAAGACGAGGAGGACGCCGACCGACCGTGCCAGCCCGCAGGACCGGCGAGATTGGGTATGCACCGCCCCCGTGCCTCCCTCTGCCCCGCCTGCAAGGGGAAGCACGGGCTCCACGACGGCAGGCACTTCGGCAGCCCAGTCGTCCCGTAGGACCCGCGGCTTTGCCCTCCCCCCAGTCCCCAACCCGCGGGAGAACCTTTTCGGTGCCTCGTGGTGGCCCCGCTCTGCTTGGCGGTTTCCAGGCCCTGAACTAGGCAAAGAGACGGCCAGATTTCACCGGTGAGCGACTTGTTCAAGTCCCTGCCGCGCATGGATGGAAGATTCACATATTGGGAAGGTACAGCGGATTGTGTTGTCGATGGGAGACAGGCTGTAGCCGGATGGAGACGGGGCCCCTGAAGAAGACGGGGGAGGCGGCCCGTGGGCCACCTCCCCCGTCACGTCAGGGCCTGGCGAACGGGACCGGAGCGCTACGACGTGGCGACCGCCGTCGAGTCCGCCCCCTCGCGGACCCCGCCGATCTGGTCGGCGTGGTCCTCGATGTATGCGGCGGCCTTTTCGACGTCCATGGCGTTGAACCGCGCCTTCGCCTCGTCCTCGGGCTGGCCGAGGGCGCGCTCGATGGCCATGACGGCCCCGAACTGCCGGCGGCGACGGCGGGCGAGGGTGTAGCCCTCGTCGCGGGCTAGCGCCGCCACGGAGGCGCGGGCCTCCTCCTCGGACTGGCCCAGGTCCCGGGCGCATTCCCGGAAAGTTGGGCGTGGTTCATCCGTGGGTAACACTCCTGCGCTCGCTGACGCTCGCTGGGCACGGGCACGAAAGGGTCGGGGGCTGTGCGGGCAGGGGGAGTGCGAGCGGGGGGTGGGGTAAAGGGTTCCTCGGTCAGTGACCGATTGCACGGGTAGACAGCCTGTGCGGGAGGAACCCCATCATGGTTTCGGTCATCCCCCCCCCTCGTTCTTGAGCCCTCGTCGCGCCGACCTCGGAGCGGCGCCCCCCGGCTTGGCCATGAAGGCCGAAAGGACCTCGCGCTTCGAGCCCTTGGCCCAGAGTCCATCACGAGCATCGCGGACGATCTGGACGTCAGCCGCAAGTTCGTCCACCAGCAGGTGAGCAAGGCCCGCTCGGCCCTCGATGATGCCTTTCAACCACCTCCGAAGGACGACGCGGTCCTCTTCCAACTCCCGGTCACCAAGCGGTGGCTCGAACAGGTGGTCCTCTCCGCACTCCTGCGCTGCCATGGGTCCTACCGGGGCGTGCAGGGCTTCCTCCAGGACGTCTTCGACATGGAGGTGTCCATCGGGACGATCCACGACATCGTCATGGCCGCCGTCGAGAAGGCCCGTCGGGTCCATGCCCAGGAGGACCTCTCGCCGATCCACGTGGGGGCCCACGATGAGATCTTCCAGGGCGATCCGATCCTCGTCGGCGTGGACCCCGTCTCCACCTACTGCTACTTGCTCGCCCAGGAACCCAGTCGTGACGGGACCACCTGGGCGGTCCACTGGCTCGACCTGGCAGGGCGCGGTCTCACGCTCGACTACACCGTGGCGGACGCTGGCAAGGGCCTTCGTGCCGGCCAGGCGGAAGCCTGGCCGGAGGTCCCCTGCCGCGGGGACGTCTTCCATGCCCAGCGAGAAATGACCAAGATGGCCACCTACCTCGAGAACCGCGCCTACGGCTGCATCGGGACCCGAGAGGAGGTCGAGCGACGGATGGAGCGGGACAAGGCCAAAGGCAAGGGCCAGTCCTTCTCCAAGAAACTCGCCATCGCACGCAAAGAGGAGACGGCAGCGGTCGAGCTGGCTGACGACCTGCACATCCTCGCCCAGTGGATGCGCGAGGACGTACTTTCCCTGACGGGCCCGGATGTCCAAGGCCGTCGCGAACTCTTCGACTTCATCGTCGCCGAGATGCGCGCCCGAGAGGCACTCGCGCCGCATCGCATCCGCCCGGTCCGCGTCGCCTTGGAAAACCAACGGGGTGATCTGCTCGCCTTCGCCCAGGACATCGACTGGCAGCTTGCCCAGGTCGCCCCAAGGCACAAGGTCGCTCTGGAGGACGTGCGCGAGGTATTCGAGATGGGCCACTTCGCCGCGGTCGACCCCCAGCGCTGGCAGGCCGACAGTGAACTCTGGAAGAGGCTTGGGGCCCTCTACCCCGAGATCCGGAAGGCAGTAGCCCAGGTCGCCGAGAACACGGTCCGCGCCAGCTCCATGGTCGAGAACCTCAACAGCCGCCTGCGGTGTTACTTTTTCCTGCGCCACCAAGTCGGTCCCGCATACCTGGAGCTGCTGCGCTTCTTCCTCAACCACCGGCGCTACCCCAGGAGCCGCAAGGACCCGCGCACAGGAAGGAGTCCGGCGGAGATCCTCCACGGCGAGGCCTTCCCCCACTGGCTGGCGCAGCTCGGCTACACCTGCTTCCGCCGCGCCGCCTGATCCCCAGAACCGGCCCCCTCGCAACGCACTCCAGCACCGCCCCGCCCAGACGGGTACGGACCCCGTCCGGACTGCTACCCAGATCTTGGCCCGTTCTGAACCACGCCGGGAGGCCCCAGCGAGGACGGCCGGCCGCTCGCCCGGCTCGAAGCGCTGGTAGCGGTCGGCCGTCCGCGTAAAGTATTGCCGAGCAGGGCGTGCGATGCGGAGAGTGGTGCGCCGAGTGTAACGACTGGGGAGCCATTCCGCCGCGTTTCCAACGCGGCGACCAGTTGATAAACAGGAGCCCCGATCGCGGCGACGTGGTCGGGGCTTCGCTTTTCCCGCGTGCTGTCGC
>JACQVX010000068.1 GCA_016209495.1 Planctomycetota bacterium | reverse complement strand
CTCCCGCCCAGTGAAGACCCTGGCCATCGAGACCTCCGGGTCCCCCGCGGGGGTGGGGGTCTTCGAGGGCGCTCAGGCCCTGGCCTGCCGATCCATCCCCGGGGCGAGGTCCCTGGAGGCCTCCCTGGTGGGGGCCATGGACGAGTGCCTGCGCGGACTGGGACTCACGCCCTCGGGCCTGGGGGGGCTGGCGGTCTCCGTCGGGCCAGGTTCCTACAACGGCCTCAGGGTGGGCGTCTCCAGCGCCCGGGCCCTGGCCTCGGCCCTGGGCCTCCCCCTCGTGGCGGTGCCGACCCTGGACGCGGTGGCGCGGCGGTGCGCCCCGCCCCCGGGGACCACCCTGGTGGTGGCCTTCGAGTCGCGGCGCGAGACCGTGGTCTGGAGGCGGTATCGCGATGGCCTGCCCCTGGGACCCGCGGCCATGGGGTCGCCCGGGGAGGCCTGCGCGGGCCTGGAGGGGCCCGTCTGGCTGGCGGGCAATGCCCGGTCCCGCTACCCGCGGGCCCTGGCGGACCCGGGCGTGACCCGGGGCGTGGACCTGGAGGCGCCCCCCGTGGAGGCCATCGGCGAGATGGCCGCCTCCCTCGCGGAGAGCGAGCCGCACCTCGTGGTCCCCGTCTACCTCCGTGCGGCGCTCCGCCCGTCCCCGGCCCGGGGGCCCCGATGAGCCTCCGGAAAGTGAAGACGGTCTTCATCCGGCAGCAGGACCCGGGCCTGAAGAAGTCCTGGTACCAGGGCCAGGACTGCGACCTCTACGTCTGGGTCGGCGCCCACAACACCATCGAGCGGTTCCAGCTCGCCGTGTCCCTCCAGGGGGGCGAGCACCTCCTGGAGTGGACGCCGAGGGACGGCGTCCGCCTGGGGCGCGTGGACCCCGGCGAGCCGGGGGCCCCCTTCAAGGGGACGCCGGTCGTGCGGTTCCTCTCCGGCGAGCCGCGCGCCCTGGTCGAGGAGGCGCGCGCCTGGTTCCTGGGGAGCGCCGAGCAGGTCCCCGGCTACGCCCGCGACTTCGTCCTGGCGCGGCTGGCCGAGGCGGTCGAGCCGGCCGGCCCATGATCGGGCCCCGCGTCTGGGCCGTCGTGGACCTGGACTCGGTCCGCCACAACGTGCGGGTGGTGCGCGCCCGCGTGGGGCCGGGGGTGGCCATCGCCGCGGTGGTGAAGGCCGACGCCTACGGCCACGGCGCCGTGGCGGTCTCCCGGGCCATGCTCGACGCCGGGACGGACCTGCTGGCGGTGGGGGACTCGGGGGAGGCCATCGAGCTGCGAGAGTCCGGGGTGACGGCCCCCATCCTGATCCTGGGGGCCACCGTGGAGCGGGAGGTGGACGACGTCATCCACCACCGCATCACCCCCACGGTCCACAGCCAGGACCGGGTGAGGATGCTGGACCTCAGGGCCCGCCGGCACGGCGTGCGGCTGGCCGTCCACGTGAAGGTGGACACGGGGCTGGGCCGGCTCGGGGTGCAGCACGAGAGCGCGGTGGCCCTGATCCGCGAGGTCGTCCAGTCGGAGAACCTGCGGCTCGAGGGGGTCTCCACCCACTTCGCCGAGAGCGCCTCCGAGGACCCGGCCTACACCCGGGAGCAGCACCGGCGCTTCCTGGAGGTCCTCTCGCTGCTGGAGGTGGAGGGCATCCGGCCTCGCTACCGTCACGCCGCCAACACGGCCGCCATCTTCGGCTACCCGGAGACCCACCATGACATGGTGCGGCCCGGGGCCGCCCTCTACGGCCTGGACCCCGGGTGCCTGGACCGCCACGGGGTCCACCTGGCGCCGGTGCTCTCGCTTTGCTCCCAGGTGGCCTACCTGAAGAACGTCCCCGAGGGCGCCTCCATCTCCTACGGTCGCTCCCACCGGACCTCGGCGGCGACGCGGATCGCCACGCTCCCCATAGGCTACAACGACGGGGTCCCCTTCCAGTGGCAGGGCACGCTGGAGGTCCTGGTCCGCGGCCGGCGGGCCCCCCTGGTGGGCCGCGTCACCATGGACTACGTGATGGTGGACGTGGGGGAGGTGCCCGGGGTACGCATCGGGGACCGGGTGACCTTCATCGGCCGGGACGGCGAGGAGTCCATCCGGGCGGAGGAGGTAGCGGCGCGGGTGGGGACCATCGCCTACGCCCTCACCTGCGGCCTGGGCCGGCGGGTGCGGAGGATGTTCCACGAGTCCGGGAGGACGGCCGCGGGAGGCCCGGAGGGGGCGGCAGGCCCGGCGGAGACCGGCCCTTGAGATTCGTGGACTGGGACGAGGGCCTGCGGGAGATCGACGAGCGCATGGCCCGGATGGACGTGGACCTCAACGAGTACGGCTACGACGCCTGGGGCTTCCACGCCCGGACCTTCCGCCGCGTCATGGTCCTGGCGCGGCTCTTCTACCGCCACTGGTTCCGTGTCCAGGCCACCGGCGTCGAGTACGTGCCGGCGGGCCGGGTCATGCTGGTGGGGAACCACTCGGGCCAGCTCCCCTTCGACGCGGCCATGGTGAGCACGGCCCTGTTCCTGGAGGCCGAGCCCCCCCGCGCGGTGAAGGCCATGGTCGAGAGGCTGGCGGCCCGCACCCCCTTCATCTCCGAGCTGTTCGTCCGGCTGGGGCAGGTCACGGGGAACCCGGAGAACTGCCACCGCATGTTGCGGGAGGGGCACGCGGTCCTGGTCTTCCCCGAGGGGGCCCGCGGGACGGGGAAGCTCTGGAAGGACCGATACACCCTGGAGCATTTCGGGACGGGGTTCCTGCGCATGTGCCTGGAGACCCGCGCCCCCATCGTCCCCTTCGCCTGCGTGGGCTTCGAGGAATCCATCGTCTCGTTCTCCCGCCTGGGACCGCTGGCGCGCCTGTTCCGGCTCCCGTACATCCCGCTCACGCCCACCCTCCTCCCGCTGCCCCTGCCCACGAAGTGCCACATCGTCTTCGGCCGGCCGCTGCGCTTCCGCGGCTCGGCCGATGAGGAGGAGCCGGCCCTCCAGCGGAAGGTCTCGCGGGTCCGGCGGGCCATCCTGCGGCTCATCGACGAGGGCCTGCGGCGCCGCGAGGGGGTCTTCTGATGCGCGCCGGGCGCACCGGCGGTCGAGCGCCGACCGGCGAGGGCTCCCGCCCCACGGTCCTCATCACCGGCATCGCCGGGGGGAAGGGCCAGGTCCTGGCCCGGCGGCTGGCGGACCGGTGGCGGGTGGTGGGCGTGGACCGACTCCCCTGGCGCTCGGCCCCGCGGGGGGTGGAGGTCCATGTGGCGGACCTGCGCAAGAGGCCCTTCCAGGACCTGGTGCGCCGGCGGCGGCCCGCGGCGGTGGTCCACCTGGCCCTGGTGCGCCACTTCCAGGTCGGGGAGAGGGAGCGATACGACATCAACGTCCACGGGACCCGGAGGCTCTTCGAGCACTGCGTGCGCTACGGGGTGCGGCGCGTGGTGGTGGTCTCTTCCGCCACGGTCTATGGTGCCCTGGAGGACAACCCCCACTACCTCACGGAGGAGGCGGCCCTGAACGCCTCGCTCCTCTCCCCCGAGATCCGCGACCTGGTGCAGGCGGACACCCTGGCCACCACCTTCCTGTGGCGCTATCCGGACCTCTCCACGGTGGTCCTGCGCCCGGTCTACCTGGTGGGGCCCTCCGTGCACAGCGTGGTCTGCCGCTACCTCAGGCTGCGCCGGGTGCCCATGGTCCTGGGCTTCGACCCCCTCTTCCAGGTGATGCACGAGGAGGATGGCATCGAGGCCATCGCCCAGGCCGTGGAGGTCGAGGGCCTGCGAGGGGTATACAACGTGGCGGGGCCCGGGGCGGTGCCCCTCTCGGTCGTCATCCGGGAGGCGGGCCGCCGACCCCTGGCCGTCCCGGAGCTCCTCCTCCGCCCGCTCGTGGGGCGCCTCTTTCGCGCCCGTGCCTTCCCCTTCCCCGAGGGCTCGCTCCCCTTCATCCAGTACCCTTGCACGGTGGACGGGGAGGCCTTCCGCCGTGCCACCGGCTTCGCCGCGCGGTGGTCCCTCCGGGAGACGCTGCGCTCGCTCGGCGGGGGACGAGCGCATTGACAGGGGACAACCGCCGGCCAATGATGGGCCGTCGCGGCGCGACCCATGGCAAGGCAACTCAAGAAACTCTACGTGACGCCCAACGACCTGGAACGCTACGGGCACAGCGTGGAAGAGCAGCTCCTCAACAACCCGCGCTTCGCGGGCATCCAGGTCCGTGCCTACACCCTCGAGCTCTGCGTGGTGGACGAGGACCACCTGGCCTGAACGGCCCCGGCCGCTTCGAGGACCAGGTCGCCCTCGTGACCGGGGCCTCCTCCGGCATCGGTGCGGCCCTGGCCCGGGAGCTCTCGCGTCAGGGCGCCCGGCTCGTGCTGGCCGCCCGGCGGGTGGAACGCCTGGAGGCCCTGGCCTCCGAGCTGGGCGGCGCCGGGCGGGCCCTGGCGGTGGCCTGCGACGTCACCCGGGACGGGGACACGCAGGCCGCGGTGGCCCGCGGGGTGGAGGCCTTCGGCCGCCTGGACGTGGCGGTGGCCAACGCCGGGTTCGGGGTGGTGGGGGACTTCCGCGACCTCTCGCTGGAGGACTTCCGCCGTCAGTACGAGACCAACGTCTTCGGCCTGCTCCGGACCTGTCGCGCGGCCATCCCCCACCTGGAGCGCACCCGCGGCCGCCTGGGCCTGGTGGGGAGCATCGCCGGCTACTTCGCCGCCCCGGGGGCCTCGCCCTATTGCTCCAGCAAGGCCGCCGTGGGGGCCATCGCCGGCTGCCTGCGCCACGAGCTCCGGGCCTCCGGGGTCTCGGTCACCCTCTTCTGCCCCGGCTTCGTGGAGAGCGAGATCGCCCAGGTGGACAACCTGGGGCGGCACCACCCGGGCGCCGCCGAGGGACGCCCCCGGCGGCTCATCGTCCCCGCGTCCAGCGCGGCGCGCTCCATGGCGAGGGCCCTGGCCCGGCGAAGGGGCATCGCGGTGATCACCGTGCACGGGCGAGCCGTGGTCTTCCTCCAGCGCCACGCCCCCTGGTTCATGGACCTCCTGGCGCGACGGGGCCTGCGCGCGCGGCGCGCCCCCGCGGGGAGCTAGGACCCTGTCGGGTTCCCGCGCTCCCGTGCGGCGCGCAGGTAGGCCAGGTCCTCGAGGTCCCTGGGTCGGCCCACCCGCTCCTTGTTGCGGATCAGGTCGTCCAGGCCGAGGTAGTGCAGCGGGACGGAATGCCCGCCCAGCGCGAGCGTCTCGGTCCTCCTCCGCGGCCAGGCCTCCGTGAAGGTCACGCCGTCGATGGCACCCAGGAGGTCGATGCGGTTGGGCGGACGTCCGAACTGCACGATGAGGTCCGGCCCCAGGAGTTCATCGGGCGTCGCGACCCCTGGCACCTCCCCCCGCCAGAAGTCGCGCAGGGCGGCATATAGCCGGCGCACGTTCTCTACGCTGCACTCGTAGTAGAGGTCCACATCGCCGGTGAGGCGGACGTGGCCGTAGTAGATGACGGCCTCCCCGCCGACCACGAGGTAGCGCACCTCGTGACCCGCGAGTCGCTGGAGGAATTCCTCGATGTCCGGCGAGAAGTGGCCGGTCTTCACCTCGCGCGCTCCGCCTCGCGCACGTCCCGGCTGTCCGGACCGAAGGCCCGCAGGCGAAGCTCGCGGGCGGCCTGCAGGCGTTCCTCGGCCGTCATGGACAGGTGCTGCTCGAGGTCCCAGCGGGCTGCCGCCTGGAAGCCCTTCGCCCTGTGGACCACGCGCTCCACGGTGGGCAGTGTAGCACGCCCGGCACCGGCGCGCCCCGGGGCGGCCTGGAGGCTCAGCGGGGCGTGCCCGCCGGGCGGACCACCCACACGATGACCGCCGCGCCGCGCACCCCGCCCACCCCCGAGGGCTCCACCGCCAGGGGCTCCACGAGCGCGAGGAGGCGGGCGACGACCGCCGCGCGGGCCGCATCGGCGGCCTCGCAGTAGACCTTGCCCGCGTGGGGCTCGTTGCCGAAGTCGGTGGTGAGGCGCGCTCGCACCGCCGCTCCCGCCTCCTCCAGGACCCGCGCGGCCCGCAGGGCATCGGTCTCGCGGGCCGCCGTGTAGACCACCAGGACCTCCACCCCCTCCAGGTCCGCCTCCGTGCCCAGGACCACGGGCGGCCCCTCCTCGACCGGCCCCGACGACTCCTCGACGACGACCTCCACCCCCTCGGGGAGAGACCACTCGATGTGCCCGGACCCGGGGTCCGACAGGCGCAGGGGCGCGAAGCCCGTCCACCCCACCTCGAAGCTCCCGGGTTCCGCCACCAGCCAGACGTCCAGGGTCTCGCCCCCGGTGGCGTAGAACATGGGTTCGGCGGAGAGCCGCTCCACGGAGGAGAGGAGGAACACGACCGCCGCCCCCTGGGACTCGTGGGGGGCCGAGTAGAAGGCCCTCCCCCGGTAGGCATCGTTCCCCCAGTCGCTGGTCCGTAGGGTCGAGCAGCGTGCCCCCAGACCCCCGAGCAGGGCGGCCGCGCTGGCCGCGTCGGCCAGGCGGGCCTCGGTGTGGAAGACACGGACCGGAAGGCCCGCCAGGACCGAGAGGTCGGGGATGGACACGGGGCCCGGGTCCCCTTCCCCCGAGAGGGACGTCCCGTCGGGGTAGGCGGGCTCCGTGACCATCCACAGGAAGACGGACGGGTCCCCACCGCCGGTGTCCGTCTCCGTCGGGCTCAGCTCCTCGAGGCCGGAGACCGCCGCCGCCACCCCGCGGGCCGCATCGAGGCCCCCCGGGAGGTAGTAGACCCGGCCCATGTGCGCCGCGTTGCCCGTGTCGCTCGTGGCCATGAGCTCCACCCGGGCCCCCAGGACCTCCAGGCGGGCGCGAGCCATCTCGGCGTCGCCCGCGCGGCGGGCCGTGTGGATGATGCGGACCCCCACGCCGGCCAGGACCCGATCCGGCGGCCTGGCCGCCGAGATGACCCGCACGGCCGCCGGCCGGCGCAGGGTCACCGCGTTGAGCAGGAGCCGCGCGTGGACCGGTTCGGGGGCATAGTAGTCCCAGCCCAGGTAGACGACCGCGCCCTCGCCCACCTCCCGCAAGGCGACGGCGGCGGAGCCGTCCGCGGTGGCGACGATGGTGCGTGCGTCTCCGCCCGGTCTGATGGGCTCCAGGGCGTCTCCCTCCGGGACCGTCCCCTCGCCCAGGCCGGCGACCAGGGGGTGACCTGGCTCCGCCACCACGCATTCGGAGGCCGCCCCCCGGGCCTCGAACCCGAGGAGCCCGGCCCCTCCCAGGAACCCGGAGGTGGAGCCCCACTCGGCACAGCCCACCACCACGCCCCCGCCCCGGACGAAGCGGTCGAGGGGGCCACCGAGGGCCCGACCCAGCGCCTCCAGCCGCCCCGCCTCGGCCCGTTCCTGCTCCGGCACGAGGAAGGCGTCCGCCCCCTCGAGGGCGGTCGCGACGCGCTCGGCCAGGGGGGGCCCCGCCCACTCGCCACCGGCCTCGCCCCCCTCGCCCAGCTCCACGACGGTGGACCCTGGGGGCAGGCCCGTCTCGAGGATCTCCCGCATGTGGGCCCATTCCTCCGCGGTGTCGGCGAGGAGGGTCAGGGCCACCACCTTGATGGACACGGCCGGGAGCGGCGAGCGCGCCAGGGCGAGCCGGCATTCGACGATGCGGGCCGCTATCTCCCCGAAGCCCTCCGGGGGGAGGCCAGAGGACTCCAGCCCGATGGCCCGCGCCAGCTCCCAGGCCGTCAGGGCCTCCTCCCAGCGCCCGTCGTCCATGAGGCCCCGGGCGTAGGCCACCGCCGAGCGGTAGCGTTCCAGGGTGGCGGCCTCCCGGACGCGCAGGGCCTCCGCCGCCTCCCCCGCCTCCAGGGCGGCGCGCTCCTCCACGAGCCGCCGCAGGCGGGTCGCCAGGGGGCGGGGGACCGACAGGCCGGCCCGCTCCAGGTGCCAGGCCGCGTCCTGGTAGCTCTCGATGGCCCCGGCCGGGTCGGCGTCCTCCTCCCGGAACCGACCCAGCTCCAGCCGGTCCAGGGCCCCCTGGATGCGCTCCACCCGCTCCGGGTCCAGCTCCGTGGCGGCGGCCTCCTCGAGGCGCGCGCGCGCCTGGGTCGTGTCCTCGTCCTCCAGGGCCGCGGCCAGGGCCGCCAGGGCGCGCTGGAAGGCCTCGTGCCGGGCCAGCTCGGCGAAGGCGGGCGTGACGCGGTCCGCGGCATCGGCGTGGGGGTAACGGTCCCGCACGCCCTCGATGCCCAGACGGGCCTCCGCCAGGCGGCCCTCGTTCATGGCCCGGAGGGCCTCCTCGAGGGCGAGGGTGGCCTCGGCCTCGAGGGCGCGCCTCCGTTCCCGGAGGGTGGGGAGGTCCCGCGCCGCGAGGACCCCGGGCTCCGTGTCCGGGAAGCCCGCGGAGAGCTCCTCCATCCGACGGATGGCCTCCAGGAGGTCCCCTCGGCGGGCGGCCTCGTCGGCGAGGTCGTGGAGGGACCGGGCGGCGGAGCGCCGCTCCGCCTGCCGGGTCGTCAGGTCGTGCCGGGCGCTGGCGGCCCGTCCCGCGGTCCGCGTGCCCCGGTGGCGCGATTCCACCTCGCCGTAGAGCGTCAGGGCCGAGGCGAGATCCCCTCGCGATTCCGCCTCCCGCGCGGCGTCCAGGGCCACCCCGGCGGCTCGCTCGCGGGCCGCCGCGCGGAGCTCCCGGGCGGCGACCTCCAGGGCGTCCGAGGCCTCTACGGCCCAGAGCTCCCGGGCGGCGGCCTGCAGGGCGACCGCCGCGGCCTCGAACTGGGCCCGGTCCATGGCCCGCTCGGCGTCGGCCAGGAGCGCCACGCCCCGGCCTGCGCCCCTATGGGCCATCAGGGCCCAGGCCAGGGCCGCGACCAGGACCAGGAAGGAGGCGGCCACCAGCACCGAGCCGGCGAGCCAGGCCGTCAGGCCCGAGCGTCGGGGAGGACTCGCGGCCGCCGGGGCGGGGCGCTCCGTCCAGGGTGGCGGGGTCTGGCAAGGCGGGGCAGGTTCGGGGGCAGGGGCCTGGGCCCATGTCGGCTCGACCGCGGGGGCGAGGCCCGCCAGGCCCAGGACCGCGACACGGACCCCGGGTCCGGCCTCCTCCTCCACGACCCGGACCTCCCCCGGGGGGGGGGGCCTCCGCGGCCAGTCCGTGGTCGCGGGCCGCACGGAGGAAGGACTCCAGCTCGCGCTCCACGCGCCCCCGGTCCACGGCCGAGGGGTCGCGCGCGAGCCACTCCTCCAGGGGGACCCCCTCCGGCGCGGGGCCCACCAGGAACAGCCGCCCGTCCGGGGCCAGGCCGAAGTCGCGGATCGGGAGGGCGCGCGGGTCCTGGAACTCCAGGAGGCGGCGGGCGTGGGCCAGCAGGGCCTCGGGGGTGAGGCCGATGGCCGAGCGCGGCTCCAGCAGGCTCACTCGGCACGGGGTCCCCAGGAGGGCGTGCTCGGCCCGGTGGTGGACCACGCCGCGGGCGCGCTGGGGCTCCCCCTGGAGCCTGTAGCGCTCGATGCCGGAAGACGTCGGCAACTCCAGTCCCCCCGGGACGCGGGGCCCGCCAGGGCCCACCACGGCCAAGGATAGCGGCGCCGCGGCGGGGAATCAAACGGACGCGGGTGCCGCTACACCAAGAGACGCCCGAGGCGGGCCCAGGTTCTCCGGGCCTTCCCGGGTCACCACCCGAAGGCGGCCTTCAGCTCCTTGAGCAGCATGGGGTCGTTGCTCTTCACCCGGCCTGCGGTGAAGTCCATGATGCCCGGGACGTAGCCCTCGGTCACCATCCGCAGGAAGAGCTCCGGGCTCGTCTTGAGGACACAGTCCGCCTGCTCGACCTTCTTGCCCTCCTCCACCTTGCAGGTGGAGGTGCCCACGTGGACGGTCCACTTCTGGTGGTCCCCGAGGCTGAAGTAGAAGGAGAGGTCCTTGTCGAGGACGCCCTTCTTGAAGCGCTTCGGCATGGCCTTGAAGACGGTCCGCACGGGGTCGTCCATCATTCCTCCCTCGTCTGGGCGCCGCCTCACTTAATAAGGTGGGGAATGGACGTTCACAACGGGAAACCC
The DNA here is from genome assembly GCA_016209495.1 of Planctomycetota bacterium. Taxonomy (GTDB): domain Bacteria; phylum Planctomycetota; class JACQVX01; order JACQVX01; family JACQVX01; genus JACQVX01. Next base: position 7,024 of record JACQVX010000068.1, on the reverse strand, counting down.
GTGCCGTATCCTCTTCGCCCCGTGGCGCGGTGGAGAGAAGGAGTGCTCCCTCTGGTCCTGGGCGCCCTGGCGGCGGGGGTCTACCCGGGGCCCGATGGACCCGCCCCCGTCACCGGGCCGCACACCGCCTCCATCGTCGAGCGCACCCTGGCCCTCGTCCGCCGCCGCTACTACCGGGAGGTGCCCGAGGGGGTCCTCCACGAGGCCGCCCTCTCCGGGATGGTAGGCGAGCTGGACGACCCGAGCGGCTTGGTCCACGGGGTCGCCCGGGTGCGGGCCCTGCAGGAGGACGCGGAGGGGACCTACGCGGGAATCGGGGCCACCCTGGACGTGCTGGACGGACGGCTGCGCATCGTCTCTCCCCTGGAGGGTTCCCCCGCGGCCCTGGCCGGACTCCGGGGCGGGGACGAGGTCGTGGCCGTCGACGGCGTCCCCCTGGGGGCGCTGGGCTCCGCGGAGGAGGCGGCGGGGCTCATCCGCGGGCCGGCGGGGACCCCGGTGCGGCTCACGGTGGCGCGCGCCGGGATGGAGGTCCGCCTGGAGCTGGCCCTGGTGCGGGCCCTGGTGAGCGTCCCCACGGTGCGCGACACCCGCTTCCTGGACGAGGCGGCGGGGGTGGGCTACGCGCGGGTGACCCAGTTCAACGACCGCACCGTGGCGGACCTTCGCGCCGCCCTGGAGGGCTTGCTCGCGCGCGGGCTCGCGGCCCTGGCGCTGGACCTGCGGCACAACCCGGGCGGGGTCCTGGGGAGCGCGCAAGGCGGGGACGGGGCCGTGGGCATGGCGGACCTCTTCCTGGACGAGGGGGTCATCGTCCAGACCATCGGCCGGCCGCCCGCCGAGCCGGAGACCCATCGCGCCGGGCGCGAGGGTACGCTCCCCCCGATGCGGCTCGTCCTCCTGGTGGACGGCTTCAGCGCCTCCGCCAGCGAGATCGTGGCCGGGGCCCTGCGGGACCACCGGCGGGCCGTCCTGGTGGGGACCCGCACCTTCGGGAAGGGGTCGGTGCAGGGCCTCTTCCCCGTGGAGTTCTCTCCCGGGGGTGCAACGGCCACCGTGGTCAAGCTCACGGTGGCCACCTATCACACCCCCTCGGGCCGCGACATCCATCGCTCCGAGGGCATGACCGAGTCGGACCCCTGGGGCATCGTCCCCGACCGGGTGGTGCCCCTCGCCGAGGAGGAGGAGCGGGCCATCCTGGCCGGCTGGCGCGCCTCCGAGCGGGGCGAGGCCACCGGTGCGCCGTCGAGGGACCCACAGGTGGAGGCCGCGCTCGGGCTCCTGGAGGACCCGTCGGGCTACGCGGAGGTCCTCTCGCGCTGATGCGGGTCCTGGGCATCGAGACGTCCTGCGACGAGACCGCGGCGGCCGTGGTGGAGGACGGCCACCGGGTCCTCTCCAGCGTGGTGCGCTCCCAGGACGCCCTGCACGCCCCGTGGGGTGGCGTGGTCCCGGAGGTGGCGGGGCGGGCCCACGTGGAGTCCCTGGGGGCCGTGGTGGAGGAGGCCCAGGGGCGCGCCGGCGCGGGGCCGGAGGCGGTGGCCGTGACCTCGGGGCCGGGGCTCGTGGGGAGCCTCCTGGTGGGCGTCGCCTGGGCCCGGGCCCACGCCTGGGCCCTGGGGCTCCCCCTGGCGGCCGTGGACCACCTGGAGTCCCACTGTTACGCGGCCCGCATGGACCACCCGGACCTGGCCTATCCCTACCTGGCGCTGCTCGTCTCCGGCGGCCACACGGCCGTCTACCTCTGCGAGGCCCCGGGCCGCCAGCGCGCCCTGGGCCGCACCCGGGACGACGCCGCCGGAGAGGCATTCGACAAGGTGGCATCCATGCTGGGCCTGGGCTACCCCGGCGGCCCGGCCGTGGAGCGCGCCGCCCGCGGGGGCGACCCGGCGGCCGTCGCCTTCCCCCGGCCCCTGCCCGCCGGGGGCCCCCATGGCCTGGACTTCTCCTTCAGTGGGCTGAAGACCGCCGTCCTCTACGCCGTGCGCGGCCAGGACGCCCGGGGCACCGCCGCATCGAGCGGCCTGCCGGTCGCCGACCTGGCCGCCTCGTTCCAGGAGGCGGTGGTGGACTGCCTGGTGGCCCGCGCCCTGGAGGCCGCCCGCCGCACCGGGGTCCGGAGGCTGGCCCTGGGGGGCGGGGTCGGCGCGAACGGCCGCCTGCGCTCGCGTCTCGTCGAGGCCGGCGGCGAGGCGGGACTGGACGTGCGGCTCCCGGGGGCCGCCCTCTGCACGGACAACGCCGCCATGGTGGCGGGCCTGGGGTATCACCTCCTGGCGGCGGGCCGGGTGGCCCCGGCCGACCTGGCGGTGCGCCCCAGGGGCTGAGCGCTCGGCGTGGTGCGAGAGGAGCTGAGACGACTGCTCGAGGGGGTGCGGGACGCCCGGGTGAGTCCCGGGGAGGCCCTGCGGCGGCTCGCGGCGCCCCCCGTGGGGGACCTGGGCTGGGCCCGGGTGGACCACCAGCGGGGGCTGCGCTGCGGCGTCCCGGAGGTCATCTACTGCGAGGGGAAGGAGCCCCGCGAGGTGGCCCGCATCGCGCGGGAGATCCTGCGCCACGGCGAGGGCCTGCTGGCGACCCGGGCGGGGGTCGTCCATGCCCGGGCCCTGCGCCGCGTCGCGCCCCGGGCCACCTACCACCGCCGCGCGCGACTGGTGGCGCTGGCGCGGCCCGCGCGCGGGGCGCGGCCGGTGGGGAGGGTCCTGGTGGTGGGGGCGGGGACCAGCGACCTCCCGGTGGTCGAGGAGGTCCTCTACACGGCGCGGTGGCTGGGGGCCCGCTCGGAGGTCCTCCACGACGTGGGGGTCGCGGGGCTCCACCGGCTCCTCGCCCACCGGGACGCCCTGGCCGCGGCCCGGGTCGTGGTGGCCGTGGCGGGCAAGGAGGGGGCCCTCCCCAGCGTCGTGGGGGGGCTGGTCTCCTGCCCGGTGGTGGCCGTACCCACCAGCGTGGGCTACGGGGCCTCCCTGGGCGGCCTGGCCGCCCTCCTGTCCATGCTCAACACCTGCGCCGCGGGGGTGACGGTGGTGAACATAGACAACGGTTTCGGGGCGGGGGTGGCCGCCGCGCGGATCAACGCCCTGGCGGGGCCCAGGCCTTCTTGACGGGCCTGGCCCGCGTCCCGTCGCCCGGGCCCCTCCCGCCGCTCAGGGGCGACAGCCACAAGGGGGACTACGGCCGGGTCCTGGTGGTGGCGGGCTCCCCCGGGATGACCGGGGCGGCCTACCTGGCGGCCAAGGCGGCCCTGCGCTCCGGCGCGGGGGTGGTGGTCCTGGCGGTCCCCCGCTCGGTCCACGCGATCCTCGAGGTGAAGACGACCTGCGTCATCACCGCCCCCTTGCCCGAGACCCGCCGTGGGACCCTGTCCCCCGCGGCCTCCGGAGCGGTCCGGGACCTGGCCTCTCGCTGCGATGCCGTGGCCCTGGGGCCCGGGGTCTCCCGGGACCCGCAGACGGTGCGGCTGGTGCTGGAGCTGGTGGAGGCCCTGGAGGTCCCGCTGGTCCTGGACGCGGACGGGATCCATGGTCTCGCCACGCGGCCCGAGACCCTGGGCCGCCGGCGAGGCCCGACGGTCCTCACCCCGCACCCGGGCGAGTACCGGGCCCTCACCGGGAGGGAGGTGGGACGCGGCTTCGAGGAGAGGGAGGAGGCCGCGGCGAGGCTAGGCGCCGAGGGCCGCTGCGTGGTGGTCCTGAAGGGGGGGCGCGCGGTGGTCTCCGACGGCCAGGCCATCTTCCGGGGCGCAACGGGGAACCCGGGGATGTCCACCGCCGGCTCCGGGGACGTGCTCACGGGCCTCGTGGCGAGTCTGGTGGGCCAGGGCATGGCCCCCTTCGAGGCCGCCTGCCTGGGGGTCCACCTCCACGGTCTGGCGGGGGACATCGCCGCGAAGGTCATCGGGCCCCGCGGGGTGATCGCCACGGACATCCTCCAGGCGGTGCCCTCGGCCCTCAAGCTCCACGACGAGAGAGGCACTCCATGATGATGAGGCGTATAGGAGTCCGGCGGGGCACGGCGGCCCTGGTCCTGTGGGCCCTCGCGGCCCTGGGGGCCTGCCGCTCCAGCGGCGACCGGACCACGCCCATCGCCATAGCGAGGACCCCCGTGGGGACTCAGCGCCGCTCGGTGACCCTGAGCTACCTCCTCCGCCACGCCCGCACCGGGGGCATCGCGGTGCAGGTGCAATTCAGCATCGACGACGGCGCGAGCTTCCGTGCCGCCACCCAGGGCCCCGGGGGCGACGGCTCGACGGGCCTCTCGGCGACGCCCCAGGGCACCGCCCACACCTTCGTCTGGGATTCCCTGGCGGACGTGGGATTCACGCGGTCCCAGGCGGCGCGCCTCCGGATCCTCCCCTTCGCCGGTGAACTGGGGACCATCGCCCTCACGGGCCAGTTCGTCGTGGACAACACCCAGGCCTGGGAGGTCCTGGGGACGGGCCTGGCCGCCGCCCGCAAGGGGGCCGTCGCCGTGCCCGTGGCGGGCGGGGCCCTCGTGGCCGGGGGCACCGCCGGCGGGGCGTCCCTCGCCTCCGCCGAGCGCTACGCCGCCGCGGGGCGCGCCTTCGCCGCCACCGCCCCCATGGCGGCCGCGCGCTCGGGCCACCGGGCCGTGGCCCTGGCCGACGGGCGGGTCCTGGTGGCCGGCGGGACCACCGACGGGACCGCCTCGGTAGCGAGCGCGGAGGTCTACGACCCGGCCGCCGGGACCTGGTCCGCCACGGGGGCCATGGGCTCCGCGCGGCGCTCCTTCGCCCTGGTGGCCCTGGCGGACGGGCGGGTCCTGGCCTGCGGGGGGACCACCACCGGGGCCGATGCCCTGACCACGGCGGAGGTCTGGAACCCGACCGGCGGGACCTGGACCGCCACGGCGGCCCCCATGGGAACCGCTCGCCGCGCCCTGGCCGCCGTCCGGATGTCCGACGGGCGGGTCCTCGTGACCGGGGGCCACGACGGGGGCGCGGTCCTCGCCACGGCGGAGGTCTTCGACCCGGCCGCCGGGGCCTTCGCGGCCACAACGGGGTCCATGGCCGCGGGGCGCCAGGACCACGCGGCGGTGAGCCTCGCGGACGGGACCGTGCTCGTGGCCTGCGGGGCGGACACGGCCGGGACCGCGCTGGCCTCCCTGGAGGTCTTCCACCCCACCGCGGGGACCTTCGCGGCCCCCGCCTCGAGTCCCGCGCTGGCTACGGCCCGCCGTGCCCCCGTGGCCCTCGCCCTGGCGGACGGCAACATCCTCGTGGCCGGGGGGGAGGCCTCCGGCGGAGGGGCCCTGGCGGCCTCGGATCTCTACCGGAGCGCCGCGGGGGCGGCGACGGCCACCCTGGACCCTGCCCTGACGGCGGCCCGGACGGCCCCCGCCGCGGCCCTGCTCTCCGACGGGACCGTCCTCGTGGCCGGCGGCGGCTCCGGTGCCGCCGACCTCTCCAGCGCGGAACTCTATCACCCGTAGGTCCCGGACCCGCCCGAGCGGCGCCCCGATGCAGAACCGCCACCTCGCGACCGATAGATGGGATGGCGGGCCGCGGGCCGGCGGGAGGTGGTGCCTTGAAGGACTGGATGGACTGCCCGAAGGAGTCCTACCGGATCACGGTTTCCATGTGCACCGCCCGCCAGGTCCGGCGCTACTTCAAGTGCGAGAACTGCCCGAAACGCAACCTGGCCCTCTGGCGGCCGCGTGAGGCGGAGCCCGCGACGCCGGTATCGGGCTGCCACGCGGCCTGAGGCCGCGCTCGCACCACGGACTGAGAGCGGACGCCCTCGTAGGCCCTGGCCGACGAGGGCGTCTCCCCGTACCCCGGCGCCTCCGGGTCACCGGGCGCAGCGGAAGCCGAAGGAGCCCGTGATGCGGCGGGAGGGGTCGGCGTAGCCGCGGTGGGCGCTGCGGAGTTCGCGTCCAGGCTCCGTGGCCCAGGACCCGCCGCGCAGGACGCGGGGGCTGGAGGCGCGGCCCTCGTTCAGCGGGTCCGACCGCGGGGCGCGGGCGTAGTAGTCCACCTCGTAGGCGTCCTGGCACCACTCGTGGACGTTCCCCAGCAGGTCGAAGAAGCCCCACGCGTTCGGGGCGAGGCGAGCCGCCGGGTGCGGCACCCCCGACGAGTTGGCCGAGCACCAGGCGTGGGCCCGCGGGTCGGCCTCGCCCCAGGGCACCGGGCCGCTGGTCCCGGCGCGGCAGGCATATTCCCACTCCGCCTCCGAAGGGAGGCGCTTCCCGACCCATCGGGCGAAGGCCATGGCATCGTCCCAGGAGACCCCGCGGACCGGGTAGTCTCCATAGGAGCCCTCCACCGGCGAGTCGGGCAGGGCTTGACCCGTGGCGGCGGCGAATGCGCGGTATCGCTCCCAGGTGACCTCCGTGCAGTCCATCAAGAAGGCCCGACCGATCCGCACCCTGTGCGGCGGTCGCTCGTCGCCGTCTCCCTCGGCGCCGCGCGAGCCCATGAGGAATTCGCCCGGGGGGACGAGGACCATCTCGGCCCCGTCTGGCTCCCACCGGTAGCGCTTGAGCCCACCCCGATCCACGCCGAGGAACTGCGCCTCGGTGATGCCCTGGGATCGAAGCTCCGCGTCCCGCTCGAGGACGCCCGCCGCGGCAAGCCCCGCGGCGCCAAGCCATGGGGTGGCACCGGCGGGCGCATGGCCCGCCGTCGATGCACCGCCCCCGGCGGTCCCGGCCCCGCCGGGGCCCGTGGCGCCCGTCCCCGCGGAGACAGGCCCCCCGGCCGCGCCCGTGGCGTGACCTGGCCCCGCCGTGGTGGGGAAGAGGGCCTCCCCCGCACCTGCCCCGGGGCCTGGCGGGGCGGTGCCGCCCGTGGAGACTCCCCCCGACGTCACCGGGCCAGGGCCAGATCGCCCAGCGTGAGCGATGGTCCCCTTGGTCCCGAGCCCAGGTCCGTCGGCCGGCCAGGGGGTCCCCGGCCCGCCGGTGAGCGGGGGGCCTGGAGCCAGGGAGAGCGGGACAGGCCCGGGGATCGCAGGCCCTGGCATGGACGTGGGCGTGGACGTGGGCGTGGGCGTGGGCGTGG
>JACQVX010000074.1 GCA_016209495.1 Planctomycetota bacterium | reverse complement strand
GATCCACCGCGACCTCAAGCCCTCCAATATCATGCTGGGCGACTACGGCGAGGTGCTGGTGGTGGACTGGGGGCTGGCGAAGGTCGTGGGGGAGCCCGACCCGATGGCCGGAGGCTCGGGGCGGGTGGCGGGAGGGCGCGACCTCACGCAGGAAGGCACGGTCCTGGGGACGCCCGCCTACATGCCGCCCGAGCAGGCCGAGGGCGACCTGCAGGCGATCGACGCGCGGAGCGACGTCTATGCCCTGGGGGCCATGCTCTACGAGGTCCTGTGCTACCGGCCGCCCTTCGAGGGGGCGACGGCCATCCACGTCATCCGGCAGGTCCGGATGGGAGAGCTCGTCCCACCCTCGCGGCGGCTGGCGCCGGGCGCGGAGGCCGTCCCGGAGGCCCTGGAGGCCATCTGCCTCAGGGCCATGGCGCGGGAGAGGCGCGAGCGCTACGCGGGCGCGCAGGCCCTGGCCGACGAGCTTACCGCCTGGCTGGAAGGGGCCAAGGACCGGGAGCGGCGCGCGCGCGACGCCGAGGCCGCGGTGGCCGAGGGCGAGCGGCTGCGGGCAGAATGGGGGCGGCTCAAGGCCGAGGTGACGGCGCTGGAGGCGGAGGTCGAGCGGCTGGGCAAGGAGGTCCCTACGCACGCGCCGGTGGAGGCCAAGCGGCCCGCCTGGGAGGCCGAGGCGCGCCTGAAGGGGCTGCGCGCGAGCTCCACCGAGACCTTCGGCGCGGCGAGCGCCGCATACGGGGCGGCGCTGACCGCGGTGAGCGACCACGCCGCGGCACGCGAGGGCAAGTGCGCGCTCTTCTTCGCGCGTTACCTGGAGGCCGAGCGTTCGGGCAACGACGAGGAGCGGCTGCTCGATCGCCAGCTCGTGAGACAGTACGACCCGGGCGGCTGGGCGGCGCGCCTGGAGCCGACGGGGGTGCTCTCGGTCTCGACGGCGGCCTACGCCTGCGACTGCCTGCGACCGCTGCCGGCGGGTGTCCTGGCGGTGCGCCTCCAGGAGGAGTGCACCGTCCCCTGGCGCGGGGGCCGGCCCTGCCCCGGCGAGGCGCTCACCGATGAAGACCGGCCCGTGCCGGCGCTCACCCTTGCGGAGGGCGTGCGCTGGGGCCACGGCCCCGGCTGCGAGCGCCGGCCGGTGGTGGGGGCCACGGTGCGCCTCTCGCGCTACGAGGAGCAGGGCCGGCGGCTTCGCCTCTGCTTCCTGCGAGAGCTGGGGACGACGCCCCTGGCGGACATCGAGCTGCCCGGGGGTTCCTACCTCTGCGAGCTCACGCACCCGGACTACGCCCCCGTGCGCCTGCCGGTGTGCATCGACCGTGACGGCGCCTGGCGTCAGGCGGTGACGCTCTACCGCGCGGACGAGGTCCCGGCCGGCTTCTGCTACGTCCCCGGCGGCCCCTTCCGCTCCGGCGAGGAACGTGAGGGTGTCGGCTGGAAGGAGGCACGCAGCACGCAGGACCTCTTCGTGGCGCGTGTGGCGGTCACGGTGTGCGAGTACATCGAGTTCCTGGACGACCGGGATGTCGAGGAGGCGCGAAGGCGCCAGCCCAGGGAGGGGGATACGAAGTTCCTGGTCGAGGATGGCGGCCGCTTCCGGCTGCACCGGGAGGGAGAGGGCGCGCCGGTGCCCCTCTCGGCGAACTGCCCGGTCCTGGGGGTGAGCTGGTTCGACGCCGTGGCCTACTCTGCCTGGCGCGCGCGGCGCGACGGCCGTCCCTACCGGCTCCTGCACGAGGAGGAGTTCGAGAAGGCCGCGCGCGGCGTGGACGGCCGGGCGTATCCCTGGGGCGATCGCTACGACGGGACCTTCTCCAACACGATAGAGTCCCACGAGGCGGGACCGCGCCCCGTCCCGGCGGGGAGCTTCGAGGCCGACGAGAGCCCGTATGGGGTCCGTGACCTGGCCGGGAACATGGTGACGTGGTGTCTCAATGCCCCGGACATGCCTTTCCGCGGGCGACCGAGCCGTCTGCTGCGCGGCGGGACGTGGTTCAGCACGCCGGACGGCGCCCGCGCGACGAACCGGAGGGGCAGCGAACCCACGTACGTCTACCGCAACGACGGTGTCCGGTTGGCCCTCCCGCCGTTGTCGTGGCTGCCTGGGTCCGGGGCCTAGGCCTGGGCCCGGCCGGCGAGGAGGTCCGCTTCGTCGTCAACCCGGCCTCTAGCGGCGGCCGCGCGGCGGGGCTCTGGGCCTCCCTGGGCGTTCGGGTGCGGGAGACCTGGCCGCGCGCCCAGGTGGTCCAGACCGCGGCGAGCGGGGACGGCGCCCGGCTGGCCCGCCAGGCGGCCCTGGAAGGCTGCCGCCTCGTGGTGGCGGTGGGAGGGGACGGCACCGTGGGCGAGGTGGTGGACGGACTCATGGAGGCCGGAGGCGCCCGGACGGAGCTGGGCGTCCTGCCCCTGGCCACCGGGGGCGACCTCGTCCGCACCCTGGGGATCCCCCGGGACCCGGCGGCGGCCCTGGCGCACCTCGTGGCCGCGGGACCGCGCAGGCTCGACGTGGGGAGGGTGAGCTACACCGCCCCGGGCGGCGAGGAGGCGAGGCGCCACTTCATCAACGTGGCCTCCTTCGGGACCTCGGGAGAGGTGGTGGCCCGGGTGAACCGGTCCCACAAGCCCCTGGGCGGTCGGATCGCCTTTGCCTGGGCCTCCCTGGCCGTGACCTGGGGCGCCGCGTGCCCGACGGTGCACCTCTCCCTGGACGGCGAGCCGGCCGAGCCCCGCGCGGTGCGGGTCGTGGCGGTCGCCAACGGCCGCTGCTTCGGGGGGGGGATGCGCGTGGCCCCGAAGGCCCTCCCCGACGACGGGCTCTTCGACGTGGTGGTGGTGGGGGCCATCTCCCGGTGGGAGGCCCTCCGCCGCGGCCCGGCCCTCTACCGGGGCACACACCTGGGGCTGCCGGACGTCTCGTGCCGGCGCGCCCGGCGCGTGGAGGCGCGAGCGGAGGGCGGCGTGGAGGTCCTCCTGGACGTGGACGGGGAGCAGCCCGGGCGGCTCCCGGCGAGCTTCGAGGTCCTGCCCGGCGCCCTGGCGGTCCGGGCCTGAGGCATGGCGCGCACGGTGGGCGAGAGGGCGTCGGGCTTCACCCTCCGGGACCCGGAGGGCCACGGCCGCAGCCTGGAGGAGGCCTGCGCGGCGGGGCCGGTGGTCCTGCTCTTCGTGCGGACCACCGTGCCCTCATGCCGCGACGCCGCCCTGTGGCTGGAGGCCCTCCGGGGTCGGGCCCCCGCGAACTGCACCTGCTGGGCCGTGTCGCTGAGCAGCACCCCCCGAAGCCGGGAGTGGCACACCGGCCTGGGCCTCTCCTGTCCGGTGCTCGTGGACCTGGCGGGGCTGGCCTCGGCGGCCCTGGGCCTGGGTCCCCGGGAGGTGCCGGCGGCCTTCCTCCTGGACCGCGCCTTCGTGGTCCGCGCCGTGGCGGTGGGCGAGGGTCTCGCGGGGAGGGAGGACCTGGAGCGGTCCCTGGCCGTCCTGGCGGGGGCCGCGTCTTGAATGGCCCCCTGGCGGAACGACCCGACGAGGAGCTCATGCGCCTCTGCCGGGACGGGGTGGAGGACGCCTACGGCGTCATCTACGAGCGCCACCGCGCCCGGGTCCTCCGTTTCGCCACGGGGATCACGCGGGACGAGGATGCCGCCCAGGACGTGGTCCAGCAGGCCTTCGCCTACATCTTCCGGAAGGTGGAGGAGTACGAGCCCAGGGCCCGCTTCACCACCTACCTCTTCCGGGTGGCCCGGAACATGGCCCTGGACGTGGTGCGCCGCCAGGTACGGCGCGGGGGGTCCGTCTCCCTGGAGGCGGTCCTGGAGCCGGCCGGGAACGCCCCTGGGCCGGGCGCGGCGGTCGAGCGGCGGGAGGACCTGGCGCGGGTGTTCTCGGCCCTGGAGGCCCTGGACGAGCCCCACCGCAGCGTGGTGGAACTGCGCGTCCTGGAGGGCCTGCCGGTGGGGCAGGTGGCCGAGACCCTCGGCGTCCCGGAGGGGACCGTGAAGAGCCGGCTGCACAACGCCCTGGAGAAGCTGCGGCGGGCGCTGGGCGTCGAGGTCGTTTCTTGAACCGGGCGCCCCCGGGGGCGCTCCGAGATGACGGGGAAGGGACAGTCGATGCGTTGCGATGAGATCCAGAACGACGCCCTCTTCGAGGTCCTCGACGCCCTTCCCGGCGCGGACCCGGAGGGGGAGGCCCTGCGTGCCCATGTGGCGGGCTGCCCGGCCTGCGCGGCGCGCCTCTCGGCGCTGGGCCGGGTGCGCGAGGCCCTCCGTGGGAGGACCTGCCCCGAGGTGGACCCCGCGGTGGACGCGGCGGTCATGACCCTGGCGCGCTCGGAGGCGGCGCGGCGCCGCGGGACGGGCGGGACGGTGACGCCCGGGTGGTGGGAGCCGGCACTGGTGGCTGCGGCGGCGGCGCTCGTCCTGGGGGTGGGGG
>JACQVX010000062.1 GCA_016209495.1 Planctomycetota bacterium | reverse complement strand
GGGCCGGGGTCCCCGGCGGAGCGGGGAGGGGGGGGCCGGTCGTCGCGTACGCCAGGCGTGCAGCCGGAGGCGAGCAGGATCAGGAATGCCACCCTCGTCATCATCATGGATCGTGACACGGCCATCCCCACCCCGCCGGAGGCGGGGATTCTAGTCATGGGACGCAGCGTTTCAAGGGCGGGTCTGGCCGTGGTTCGTGCCCGGCGATAGAGTGGACCCCCGGGCAACCGTTCACGGGGACATCGCGTGTTCCTCTCTCCCGGGGACCTCGGGGCGCAGGGCAACGGCGAGCGGGCCAGCGGTGCCGCGGGCCGGCTCGCCACCTCCACCCCCGAGGGCATGGCCCGCCTCTGGGGGCAGGTGGCAGTGCAGCAGGGGCTCTGCGAGGCGGCGAGCTTCGAGACCTGCATGAGGCGCTGGGAGCGGCGGCGTTCGGCCGGGGATTCCATCGCCATCGGCCACCGGATGGTCGAGGAGGGCCTACTGGACGAGGCCGGGCTCGCTCGCCTCTCGGTGCTGGTGGAGTATTGCCGGGTGCGCGAGGTGGACAAGTGGGTCGCCCGGGCCCTGGTGCGCGATGGGCGGCTGGACCGGGCCGCCGCCGAGGGCGTGCTCGCGCTCCAGAAGAAGCTCTTCGCGGCGCGCCGGAAGACCTTCCGGCTGGCCGAGGTCCTGGGGCAGGACCGGCGCACCCCGGAGTCCGTCCGTGCCGCGGCGCGGGACATGGCGGCCTCCCTCGAGGCCCCGGGGGCGGGTCCCGCCCGGGCGGTCTCGCGCACGCCGGTGGGCCCGCGTTTCCAGGACCTGGGCGACCTGCTCTTCGCCCGTGTCGCCCTCGACCGGGGGAGGCTGACGGTCCGGGACCTGGAGCGGGCCCTGGAGGCGCAGGCCCGTGCGGGGGGGCCACTGGAGGAGGTGCTCCGGTCCCAGGGGATCCTGACCGAGCGAGAGGTCGAGGAGACCCGCCGGCGGGCCGAGGCCGAGCATTCCCTCCTGGTGGACCGCCGGGTGGGGGCCATGGCGGTGCGGCTCCGGCTGATCGCCGAGGAGGACCTGGAGCGTTGCCGCGCGCTCCAGCGGAAGATGTTCGAGGAGGCGGGCCGCCTGGTCCGACTCGAGAGGCTCGTGGCCGTCTCGGTGAGACTCTCCCCGATCCAGAGGGCGGCCGTGGCCCTGCTCCAGAAGCGAAGCGCGACCCTGCGCGTCCCCACCCTGGAGGAGGAGGACCCCCGGCGCTGCTCCCCGGCGGACCTCGTGGCGGCGGAGGCGCCTCCCCCGGAGCGTCCCTCCTCGCGCAGGGCCATGCGGCGACCGGCACCTCACGGGCCCGCACCCCTCCGGCGCCGCACCCTGGTGCTCTCGGTGGCGGGGCTCGCCCTGGCCGTCCTGGGTGCCATGGGGATGGTCTGGGTGGCGGTGGAGTCGTCCACGATCACGACCACGCCCACGCCCACGACCACGCCCACGCCCACGACCACGCCCACGCCCCGACTCCGGGCGCTTGCCATTGATCCGCCCACCGGCCCGGCCATAGGATCCCCGGCGGGGGGGGAGCGCACGCCGGATGCCGGGGGAACGGGAAGAGCCGCTGGCCCGCGTGGGTCGCTACGAGCTGGCGGGGGAGCTGGGCCGCGGGGCCATGGGGGTGGTCTACCGGGCCGTGGACCCGGAGCTGGGGCGGCCCGTCGCCATCAAGGTCCTCTCGGGGGGTGCCCGCGGCGGCGAGGAGAGGGTCGAACGGTTCCGCCGCGAGGCGCGCGCCGCGGCGCGGATCGCCCACCCCAACGTGGTCCGCGTGCACGACGTGGGTACGTGGCTGGGGGCGCCATGGTTCGCCATGGACCTGGTGGAGGGGGACAGCCTCTCGGCCCGCATCCCCGAGGGGGGCGTGGCCGATCCGCGCTCCGGGGCTGCCCTCATGGCGAAGGTGGCCCGGGCGGTCCATCACCTGCACGGCGAGGGGATCGTCCACCGGGACCTGAAGCCCTCGAACATCCTGGTGGACGCCGCCGGGGAGCCGCACGTCACGGACCTGGGCCTGGCGGCCGACCTGCGGGACCGGCGCGAGCTGACGCAGGCGGGGGCCGTACTCGGCACCCCGGCCTACATGTCCCCGGAGCAGTGCCGCGCCAGCCGGGACGTGGACGCCCGCGCGGACGTCTGGGCCCTGGGGGCAGTCCTCCACCAGGTCCTCACGGGCCGCCCCCCCTTCGGCGGGGAGACGGACACGGAGGTCCTGCGGGCCGTCCTCCAGGACGACCCCCCCCCGGTGCGCCGCCTGCGGCCCGGGCTCCCCCGGGACGCCGGCTCGGTGGTGGACCGGGCCCTCGAGAAGGAGCCCGCGCGACGCTACCCCGACGCCCTGGCCCTGGCCGAGGACATGGAGCGGCTGGCCCGGGGCGACCCGGTCCAGGCCCGACCCCGCGGTCCCATCGCGCGCGCGGCCCGGCGGGTGGCCCGGCGGCCCCGGACGGTCCTGGCCGCGACCCTGGCCGCCGCCCTCCTGGGGGCGAGCGCCTGGGGGCTCCACCGCCAGGCGCGGCACGAGGAGGCCCGCTCCGCGGTCGTCGAGGGGCGCTCCCAGCTCCTGGCTGGCCGCCCGGACGAGGCCGTCGGCACCGCGGGGCGGGCCCTCGATGCCGCCCCGGGCCTCCCGGAGGCCCTGGCCCTCAGGGCCGAGGCCCACGCCGCGGCCGGACGCCACGAGCTGTCCCTGGGCGACCTCGGACCCCTGCTCCCGGCGGATGCGGACGGACGCCTACACCTGGCGCTTTCGACCTCGCTCCGGGCCCTGGGCCGTCTCGACGAGGCCGAGGAGGCGCGGCGCGAGGCCCGGGTGCGGGCCGGCCCCGCCGCCTTCGACGCCGCCACCGCCGAGCTGCGGGGCGAGGCCCGGGCCGCCCTCCAGGAGCGGCGCGCCGTGGATGCCCGCTCCCTGGCCGAGCGGCTGATCGAGCGGGAGCCGGAGGACGTGGAGGCCCGCGCGATCTGCACCCGGGCCATCCTGGCCGGCGAGGGGGGCGACAAGGTCCGGGCCCGCGCGGCCCTGGGCCACGCCCGGGTCGTCGCCGCCGCGCGGCCCGAGGACCCGAGCGCGGCCCTGCACCTGGGGATCTGCCTGGTCTACACCGGCGAGCCCGTGGAGGGGCGCGACGGACTCCGGCGGGCCTACGACCTGGATCCGGAGCGCATGGGAGGGTGGGACGGCTTCTTCTACCACTACAACCATTCGGTGATGTACTCCTTCGAGGGCGCGGAGGATCGGGACGCGCGAAAGGTCCCCCTGTTCGAGTGGGCCATCGCGCACAACCGGACCAACTCCACCCACAACCGCACCTGGAGCCACCTCCACCTGGCCCACTCCCTGCGCCGGCTGGGCCGGCTGGATGAGGCCCTGGAGCAGTTCCGCCGGGCCGAGGAGGGGGACGACCCGGGCTACGCCTTCTTCGTCCACAAGGAGGAGGGCGACCACTGGCGGGAGCTGGGGGACCCGGGCCGCGCCCGGGAGCTCTATCAGAGGGTCGTGGACCGCACTGCGGGCCTGCCGGAGGGCACCCTGGAGGAGTCCTGGCACCGGGAGGCCCTGCGGGCCATGGAGGCGCTTCCGGACGCCCCCGGAAGATGACAGGGCCGTGGGCGTGGACGTGGACGCGGTCGTGGCCGTGGCCGTGGCCGTGGCCGTGGGCGTGGACGTGGAGCGGGTCGTGGGACTAGCATCGGGCTCGCGTGAGGAACGACGAGTCCATCGTCCGCCTGGCCCTGGAGCGGGGCCTCGTATCGCCGGAGCAGGTGGAGGCCCTTCGACCCCGGGCCACGGAGGGGCTGGGCCTGGCCCAGGTACTCGTGCGGGAGCGGCTCCTGGGGGTCTCGGACTACGTGGAGCTGGCGCGCATCGCCGCCGACGGTGGCGGGGTGGAGCGCGTGGGCCGCTACCAGGTCCAGGGGGAGCTGGGCCGGGGCGGGATGGGGGTGGTCTACCGGGCGCTGGACCCGGAGCTGGGGCGCGCCGTCGCCCTCAAGGTCCTCGTGGGGGGCGCCCTGGCCTCCCCGCAGCACGTGGAGCGGTTCCGGCGCGAGGCCCGCATGGCCGCGCGACTCTCGCACCCGCACGTGGTGACGGTCCACGACGTCGGCACGCACCAGGGGGCCCCCTGGTTCGCCATGGACCTGGTGGAGGGGGAGGGGCTGGGGGGACGCATCCCGCCCGGCGGTGTGGCCGACCCGCGCCCCGAGTTCGCCCTCCTGGCCAAGGTGGCCCGCGGGGTGCACTACCTCCACACCCAGGGGATCGTCCACCGGGACCTGAAGCCCTCGAACATCCTCGTCGATCGCCATGGGGAGCCCCATGTCACCGATTTCGGACTGGCCTCGGACGCCTCCGGCGGAGACCCCCTCACCCGCACGGGCGCGTCCCTGGGGACTCCCTCCTACATGGCACCGGAGCAGTGCCGATCCAGTCGGGACGTGGACGCCCGGGCGGACGTCTGGTCCCTGGGGGCCATCGCATGCGCCCTGCTCACCGGTGAGCCCCCCTACAGCGGGGACAGCGCCGTGGACGTCATCCGGTCCGTCCTCCGGGACGAGCCCGTCCCCTCCCCCCGGCGCCTGCGGCCGGACGCCCCCACGGGCGCCGTGGCCGTCACGCTCAAGGCCCTGGAGAAGGACCGAGATCGCCGATACCCCTCGGCGGAGGCCCTGGCGGAGGACCTGGAGCGCTACGCCCGGGGCGAGCCCGTGGAGGCCCGGGAACCGGGTCCCCTGGACCGGATCCTGGGCGCGGCGGTCCGGCGGCGCGGCCCCCTGGCGGCGGCCGTCCTCCTGGCGGCGGCCGTTGCCGCCGCGGGGGCCTGGGCCCTGGCCCGATCGCGCGGGGTGGAGGCCCGTTCGGCCCTCCTCTCCGCCAGGGGGCACCTGGGGGCGCGGCGGTTCGAGGAGGCGGCGGTCGAGGCCAGCCGGGCGATCGCGGGGCTCTCCGGCGACCCGGAGGCCCTGAGGGTCCGCGCGGAGGCCTACCGGGAATCGGGCAGGCCGCGCGAGGCCCTGGAGGACTACGACCGGCTCCTCCGGACCGCCGCGCCCACCCCGGAGCTGCAGCTCGCGCGATCCGCGGTCCTGCGCGAGCTGGGCCGCGAGACGGAGGCGGACTCGGCCCTGGCCGAGGCCCGTCGGCTGCAGGGGGAGGAGGCCTACCGCGACGAGACCGCCCGCAGGACGGCCGAGGCCTGGCGCGCCTACGTGAACCACCGGCACCAGGAGGTCCTCCGACTGGCGGCGCTCCTCCTGGTGCGCGACCCGGCGCTCCTCGAGGCGCGCTCGCTACGCGCCCAGTCCCTCCGGGCCCTGGGACGGAAGGCGGAGGCCCTGGGCGACGCCCGCGCCGTGGCGGAGGCGACCCCCGAGGACGCGGGCGCGCTCCAGGGGCTGGCGGACTGCCTCGCCGCCACGGGGAGGCCCGCCGAGGCCCTGGCCGCCCTGGACCGGGCCTGGGCGGCGGCCCCGGGCGCCCTGGCCAGGGACTCGGACTTCTTCCGCATCTACCTGGAGTCGGTCCTGGCCCTGGAGGCCCTCGACGAACCCGCCCTGGAGGTCCGCCGCCGCCGCCTGGAGTGGATGGCGGAGGCCACCTCCAGCGCGCCGGAGGCCTCGCCGGCGCGGGCCTGGCACCGGAGGGCCCTGGAGGCCCTGGAGGCCCTGGCCAGGGAGGGCCGCTAGTGGATTCCGTCATCGGCCCCCATCGGCTGGCGCGGCGGCTGGGCCAGGGCGGGATGGAGACCGTCTACCTGGCGCACCACCCTGGCCTGGACCGCCTGGACGCTCACGCGCCCCGGCCGCCTCCGCCGCGGATGCGCCTGAGGTGGGCCATGGCGCTCCTCTTCCTGGCCGCGGGCTGTCGCGCCCCGGGGGCGCCCTCGGCCTACCGCTGCGAGGACTGCGGTGCCCTGGTGGCCGCCTCGGCCACCCGCTGCTTCCGGTGCGGGGTCGAGTTCGAGACCGTCGGGGGGGAAGAGGCGGGCGCGCCGGTGGAAGGTGCCGCGGAGGAAGAGGCCGAGGGGGAGGAGGACGAGGGGGAGGAGGAAGAGGGGGCCGAAGAGGGCGGGCGCTTCTTCCGCGACCTGGCGAACCGGGGCCTTACCACCCCCGAGGGTGAGGTCTACTGCGAGACCGGGGTCACCGTGGAGAACGGGCGCACCCGGCGCGTGGTGCGTCACCGGGGCGAGGAGCTGGAGGACGAGGAGCGCAGCGTCTTCGAGCCCTCCCTCCGGCCCACACGCCTCGACCTGGGTCTGAGCTACGGGCTGACCGGGATCTGGGAGCTGGGCCTGGGGCTGCCGGCCACGTCCCGCCGGGACGAGACCCTCACCCGGGACACCCTGGTCATCGAGCGCGAGGAGTCCTGGGGTAGCGGGGATGCCGTCCTCTCGACCCTCGTCGCCCTGCCCGGGGCCGTGGACACCCGCGTACCCGCCCGGCTCGCCGTGGGGGCGAGCCTCGAGTTCCCCACGGACGGCCGGCGGACGCCCTACAAGCGCGGGAATCGAGGCAGCGGCGGCGCCGCCATGGACCTCAACTTCCTGTTCGAGGGGGGGCGCTACGTCTTCGCCCGTCTGGGGGGCGCCCTGGATTTCGACCCGGTGGACTCCAGCCTGGAGGCGGCCCTGGGGGCGGGATTCGAACCGCTGGAGGACTGGACCATCTCGGCCGAGATGGGCACCATCGAGGAGGAGGCCACCGCCGGCGCGGGTATCTCCCTCGTGGTGCGCGAGACCCTGCTGGTCTCGCTCTCGGCCTCATCGGTGGTGACGGATGGCGACAGGGACCTCTCGCTCGGGCTCTCGCTGGGCTACTAGGGCGGCGGGCGCGCTGGCCCTCGCGGTGCTCGCGCCGGGCTGCCGCAAGGAGACCACCCTCGTCCCGGTCCCCGGGCCCCACCTGCTCATCACCGAGGTGAGCGATCGGCCGCCGGAGTTCATCGAGGTCTACAACCCGGGCGTGGGCCCGGTCCCCCTGGACGGCTTCCGCCTCTCGGACCGTTCGGACTACTGGAGGCTGACCCCGGCCGGCGGGGGCTCCGCGGGCGCGGTGAGCACCTTCCTGGCCGCCTTCCCCCCGGGGACTCGCCTGGGGCCCCGCGCCTACGCGGTGGTGGCCTCCGACGGGGTGAGCTTCCGTGCCCTGGCAGGGCGGCCCGCGGACCTGGTCCTGGGCCGGGCCACCGGCGCCGAGGGGGTGATGACGGGCTCCATCCTGCCGCCCTTCCACCCCCTGGGCGAGATCCACCTCCTCACCAACGCGGGCGACATCGTGGTCCTGTTCTGGTGGGACGGGGTCTCGGACCTGGTGCAGGACGTGGACATGGTGGCCTACGGCGACGGGGGGGCCAAGTGGCCCATCGACAAGACCGGGGCACTCCGCTACCGGCCGGACGCCGCCCTGGGGGGGATCCTCCCGGGCCTGGCCGGGAACACCCTCCAGCGCATCGACCTCTCCGAGGGCGACGAGTCCCTCCGGGACGGTAACGGCATCGCCTCCCACGACGAGACCAGCGAGCCCGTGGAGCGAAGCTTCGCCGTCCGCGGCCCCGCCACCCCCTGGGGGCCTTGAGGCAGGTCCCCCCTCGAGTCGTTGCCGATCGTGTATAGTGCGTGTATGATCCAGGATATGGACCCTGGCACCATCCGGGACCGCCGCCGTGGTCTCGGGCTCACGCAGGCGCAGCTCGCCTTCGCGCTCGGCGTCACGCCGAACACGGTGGCTCGCTGGGAGCGAGGCGAGGTGCGACCCTCGCTCGGGGCCGGACGCGCCCTCTCCTGCGTCCTCGGCCGTCGCCACACCCTCCGGGGAGCCACGACGCCGGCCCCGCCGACGGCCTCCTGGGCCGAGCTCTGGCGTATGGGAGGTTCCATCCACGGGGCGGCCATGCGCACTCGCAGGAATCCGGAACCGCCCGACCCCCGCGGCGCCCTCCCGGCGCTGCGTGCGGCCCTCGCGGCCGTGGGCCAGCCCACCGTGCTGGCAGGTGGGCTCGCCGTGATCGCCTGGGGCGTGTTGCGCTTCACTCAAGACGTCGATGCGATCGGCCTCTCTCCGGAACACATCCGGGCGTTCGCGGCTTCCGCGCAGGCCCGTGGCTTCATGGTCCCTGACCCCCTCTTGCCCGACCCACTCCCGACCGGACGGTTACGCAAGGTCACGGTCTTCTGGCCGGTCGAGCTGGCGCCTGGGGTCGGGCCGATGCCCGTGGACGTGTTTGTACTGGAAGGAGACCTCCTGGACTCGGCGGTGGTTCGCGCTCGGCTCACGCCTGCCGGTGACCTCGTCGTGTCGGTCGAGGACCTCATCCTGATGAAGCTGCTCGCCGGTCGCCCGAAGGACCACCTTGATACGCTCTCGCTCATGACCGCGCACGCGGCGCGTCTCGACCGAAACTACATCCGACGCTGGGCGAGGCCCCTGGGGATCGTGGACCTCTGGCGCGACCACGTATCGGAGTGGAAGTCCGGTGCCACGGGGTGGTGACCGCGCCCTGCGTCGCGCCGCGCGAGAGTTCATCGAGTAGCGATGTGGTGCTACGATGCCGGACCCGCAGCCAGCGAGGGCCCCGATGCAGACCACCTCGCGCTACGAGAAGAACCTCCACCTGCAGCCCCGGCGCGTAGCGGACGTCCTGGACAGCCCCCGACCGGCCTGGATGGGAACGCTCCGGGACCGCAGGCCCATCTTCGTGGGGACCGGGACCAGTCACCACGCGGCCCAGGTGGCGCGGTGGCTCTGGCGGCGGCACGTCTCGCCGGAGGCCGTGGCCTCCTCCAGCTTCGACTTCGTGCGCACGCCCCAGGCGACCTCCCCACGGGACGTGGTGGTCCTGTTTTCCCACCGGGGGACCAAGACCTTCACGGTGGAGGCCGCCGGCAAGGCCCGCCGCGCGGGCGCCACCACCGTGGGCATCACCTCCCGGGACAGCCCCTGGACCGAGGACCTGTCCTACCGGGTCGAGACCTGCGAGGCGGAGGACTGCGGGGCCCACACCAAGTCCCTGACCTCGGCCCTGGCCCGCATCGTCCAGTGGATCGACGAGCCGGAGCTGCACCGGGCGGTCCTGGAGGCCTGCGCACGGATCGAGGCCGGCCCCGTGTTCCCGGACGTGGGCCGCGGAACCGACCTGGTGCTGGTGGGGGACGTGGTCCGCGAGTGGGTGGCGAGGGAGGTCGCCCTCAAGCTGCAAGAGGCCGCCTGGCTCCGCGCCCGCCCCTTCGGCCTGGAGGAGTTGCTCCACGGCCCGCGGATCTCGGTGGACGGCGCGAGCCTGGTCGTGGCCTTCTCCGACCCCTCGGAGGGGCGCTGGCAGGCCGCGAGGGACTTCTTCGCCACGACCCAGGTAGGCCTCGTCCCGGTGGAGGCGCCCGCCGCGGGGGTGCCGGAGGCCGCCGGCTGGCTCTGGCAGCTCTTCTGGGGTCAGAGGCTCACCCTCCACGTCTGCCGCGGCCTGGGCGTGGACCCGGACCTCATGCGCAAGGACGACCCGCGCTACCGGCTGGGCTTCGAGCGGCT
>JACQVX010000071.1 GCA_016209495.1 Planctomycetota bacterium | reverse complement strand
TCCAGGGGGAGTCGGGGACGGGGAAGGAGTTGATCGCGCGCGCGATCCACGCGAACGGTCCGCGCCGGAGCAAGCCGTTCGTCTCGGAGAACTGCGCCGCGATCCCCGCGACCCTCCTCGAGAGCGAGTTCTTCGGCTACGTCCGGGGGGCCTTCACGGGCGCGGCCAAGGACAAGAAGGGGCTGTTCGAGGTCGCGCACGAGGGGACGCTCTTCCTCGACGAGATCGGCGACCTGAACCTCGACCTCCAGACGAAGTTCCTCCGCGTCCTCCAGGAGGGGGAGATCCGCCGGGTGGGCGGGAAGAACATCATCAAGGTGGATGTCCGGATCCTCTGCGCCACCAACCGGGACCTCACGGCCATGATCGCCAAGCGCCACTTCCGGGAGGACCTCTACTACCGCATCAACGTGATCAACGTGAGGCTGCCGCCCCTGAGGGAGCGCCGGGAGGACGTCCCGCTCCTGGTGGACTTCTTCCTCGGGCGCTCCGCCGCCAAGCTGGGCATGCCCAAGCGCGAGATCTCCCGGGAGGCCCTGGCGGTCCTCTGCCAGCACGAGTGGCCGGGGAACATCCGGGAGCTGGAGAACGAGATCGAGCGCATGGCGGCCCTCAGCCGCGGGGTGATGCGGGTGGAGGACCTCTCGGAGCAGCTCCGCCCACGCGAGGGCTCCAGCGCGCCGCTCGCGGAGGGGGCGAGCCTCAAGGACATCGTGGCCCGATCCACCGAGGAGGTGGAACGGGAGGCCATCGTCGAGGGGCTCCGCAAGCACGGCTGGAACAAGTCCAAGACGGCGGACGGCCTGGGCATCGCCCGCCCCACGCTCGAGGCGAAGATCGAGAAGTACGGCCTCACCCGCGAGGTGGTGATGAAGGGCGGGGCCTGAGCGCGCCCCGGCGCACCTTACAAGTGCAGGTCTGCTTTACACCGGGGGCGGGACCAGGGGCCTGGGGCGGCGTTCCTTGGGCACTGCACCCGTGAGGGAACCTCCGTTGCGCGAGTGTATCCATCCATGCCCGACCTCACGCTGAGCCTGCGCGTCCGGGACCGTAACGGCGTGCGCACGGTCGACCTCGCCGGGGGGGCCCCGATCGTGGGCCGGGCCCTGGACAACGGCATTGCCCTGGATGACGTGAAGGCCTCTCGCCAGCATTGCCGGCTGGCCCTCGAGGGGGGCGCGTGGTACGTGGAGGACCTGGGCTCCCGCAACGGGACCCGCCTCAACGGAAAGCCGCTCGGCCGCGACCTCCTGCGCCCCGGCGACCGGCTCCAGGTGGGGGACGCCACCATCGAGGTGGTACGGGCCCCCCTCCCCCTCCCCCCCGGGGGAGGCGGCCCGGCCGTCGAGGCTCCCCAGGGAGTCCCGGCCTCCGGGGCCTTCCTGACCTGCCTGGACGGGGACATGGAGGGGCGCCGGGTCCCCCTGGGACCGACCCCCGTGACCCTGGGGCGCAACCCCCGGAACACGGTGGTGCTGAACCACCCGAAGGTGTCGGGGGAACATGCCCGCATCGAGGCGGTGGGGGCGGGCTACGGCCTCGCAGACCAGGGCTCCACCAACGGGACGCGGGTCAACGGCGAACGCGTCTCCCGCCAGGTCCTCTCGACCGGAGACGTGGTGGACATCGAGGGCATCCGCTTCCGCTACGATGGCCCGGGCTCCTCGCCCGCCCGCGCACCGGCCGAGGGGGGGATGGCGGGGGCGGCGTCTTCGCCCCCCCCGAGGGGGGAAATCGGGGGGGCGCCGCCGAGGCCGCCCCCCGAGCCATGGGACGAGACGCCCGACCCGGACGTCGATGCCGCCGAGGTGGCGCCGAGGCCGCCGCCCCCCGCGAGGGGGGACATCCGGGGGGTCGCGCCGAGCGAGCGCAGGCCGGACGTCGCCCGGCCGAGCGAGGCGGGGGCCGTGGCGGACGGCCCCTATCGGCGCGGACCGAGGCGGCCCCCCGGGCGATCGGACGAGCTGGCGGACTCGCGCATGGACATCGACGTGGATCGGGCCCTCTCGGGCTCCGACCGGGGCGGGGCCCTGGCCGTGGGCGCCCTGGTGGCCCTCCTGATGCTGGGCGGCACCTTCGCCCTGCGGCTCGCCGCCGTGCGCCGCGGTCCGCCGGCGGACGCCGGCGCGTCCGGCGGGGTGCTGGGGGCCTGGTCCTTCGAGAAGGCGGGCGAGGGCGACTCGTGGGCGGCGGTGGACGGCCGCTCGCAGGTGGAGGAGGGCCCCGCCGCCGATGGAAGTCGCGCCCTCCTGGTGGTCCCCCAGGGGGAGGCCCCCGCGCGGGTCTCGCCCCGGCTGGGATTCGCCGTGGAGGCCGGCGTCCGCGTCCGCCTCCTGGCGGCGGTGCGCTCCGAGGGGGCGCGGGGTGTGGCCGTGGGACTGGTCTGGGGAGGTCCCCGGCCCTTCGGGGCGGTCCATTCCGCGGCCCTGGCGGCGCCCGGCGACGGCTTCGCCTCCCTGGCGGTGGCGGGCACGCCCCCCCCGGGCGTGGACGAGGCCCGCGTGGAACTGGTGGCGGAGGGGGGCGCCGCCCTCTTCGACCGCATCGAGGTGGTCCCGGCGGGGGAGCCGGAGCCACCGTTGCGCGCGGGGGCCTGGGCCGTGACGGTGGGGCCGGACGCCCAGGTGGGCCTGGCCCTGGAGGGGCGGGAGGTGCTCCGATCCGTGGGGCTGGCCCTGGAGGGGGCAGTCCTGGGCCTCCAGGGGTTCTCCGCCATCTCCCAGAGGGACCTGGACCCGGGGACCTGTTCCGCCACGGTGGGGGGGACGATCCTCGCCCCCGGCGGCAAGGTCCGCTTCGTGCAGAGGGTGGTGGGGGCCGCGGATCGGGTGACCATCGAGTGGTCCACGCCGGACGGGGCCCCCACGGGCCTGGCGCTGGACCTGCGCCTGCCGGCCGCCTCCGAGACCGGCGAGATGCGCTCGGCCCTGGGGGGTCGGGACGTCCCCCTGGCCGACGGGGCGAGGGCGGACCTGGTGCTCGTGGGCCGGGCCGAGAGGCAGGTGGCCTTCGCCTTCGAGCGCCCCGTGGAGCTACGGACGGGCGAGGCCGAGGGGCTGCGACGGCTCTGGGTGGTCCTGGGCGAGACCCGCGTGGCCTCCCTCGCGGTCTACGCGGGCTCCCCCCTGGAGCGGGCCGCCCTGGCCAGGGCCTTCGCCGAGGCCGCCCAGGCGGAGGCGGACGGGAACCTGGGCCGCGCCCGGGAGGTCTATCGACGGGTCGCCGGGTCCTTCTCCCACCTGCGGGAGGCCGCCTCGCGGGCCGAGGCCCGAGCGGCGGAGCTGGACGCCCTGGAGGGGGAGGCGAGGACCGCCCTGGCGGAGGCCCGCGAGGACCTGGAGGAGCTCGACGCGCCCGCCCTC
This sequence comes from Planctomycetota bacterium, assembly GCA_016209495.1. Taxonomy (GTDB): domain Bacteria; phylum Planctomycetota; class JACQVX01; order JACQVX01; family JACQVX01; genus JACQVX01. Next base: position 3,663 of record JACQVX010000071.1, on the reverse strand, counting down.
AGGCCCCTGGTCCAGGCCCGGGCGCGCTCGCTGGCGGGGCGCTTCCCGGGAGGCCCGGCGGCGAGGGAGGCGGCGGCCGCCCTGGAGGCCCTGGACTCCGCGCGCGAACGGGGCGCCGCCGGGGCCTCCAGGTCCGCCGCGCCGGAGGCGGCCTCGCTCCTGCGCCGCGCCCGCGAGGCCCTGGACGCGGGGGCGCTGGCCGTGGCCACGGCCTGCCTCGAGGAGGTCCTGGCGCGCTTCGAGGGCCTCCCCGGCTGCGCGGAGGCCATGGCGGAGTCCCGCACGCTCCAGGCGCGCCTGGAGAGGATGCGAAGGGAATGAAGATCGCCTACGGGGTGGACGTGGGGGCCGACTCCATCAAGGTCGCCCGGGTGGCCCGGGGGGCGCGCGGGGTCCGCGTGGAGCGGGTGGCCCGCGTCCCCCTCGCCGCGCTCCGGGCCCGGGGCGTGGACGTGGAGGACGAGAACGACGTGGCCGCGGCCCTGCGCAACGAGCTGGACGGCGCCGGGCTCCGCCTGCGCGGCGCCGCCCTGGCGGTGGGCCGGGAGGCCATCCTCCGCTACTCGCGCGTCCCCCCCGTGCCCCCCTGGCGCCTCGCCCTGATCATGCGCTACGAGATCGAGGACGTCGTGGAGAAGCGCGGCGAGGACGTGGCGGCGGACTACCGTCTGGTCCTGGTCCCGCGGTCGCACACGGACGAGCTGACGGTGATGGTGGGCATGGCCGACGCCACGCCCCTGGCCTGGCGCCTCTCCGCCCTGGCCAACGCCGGCGTGGGCATCGCCGCGGTGAATCCCGCGCCGCTGGCCTTCTTCAACGCCCTGCGCCTGACCGGGGAATTGCCGGACCCGGGGACCGCCGTGGGGATCGACCTGGGTCACGCCTCCACGCAGATCGTGGTGGCGCGGGACGGGGAGCTGGTCTTCGCCCGCTCCGCCTCCCTGGGGGTGAGCGACTTCCTGGGCCGGGTGCAGGAACGCCTGGGCGTGGACGAGGCCGCCGCCGGCCGGCTCGTCCGGGAGCGGGGAGACGCCAATCGGGCCGGCGACCCGGTGTCGGAGGCCATGGGCGAGGTGGCCGGGAACCTCTACGCGGCCGTGTCCTCGACCCTGCAGTTCGCCCGCGCCCAGACCCGGCTCCCGGAGACGGACCTCCGGCCGGAGCGGGTCCTCCTGGCCGGTGGCGGCTCCGCCCTGAGGGGTCTGGCCGCCTACCTGGGGGCCAGCCTGGAGGCCCCCGTCTCGGTGAGCGACCCCACGGGGGGGGTGGCGGCGGGGGGGGACGACCCGGTGCCCCCGCCGGCCTATGCCGTGGCCGTGGGTCTGGGCGCCGCCCTCCTGGACCCGCTCGCCGCCTCCCTGGACCTCCTCCCCGCCCGCTACAAGGAGCGGCGCCGGTTCCGCACCCGCACGCGCTTCCTGGTGGCGGCGGGGGTCCTGGCCTTCCTCGGCGTCGCCCTCTCCTTCGTCGGGGCCACGGCGGAATGGAGCCGCAAGCGCGAGCGGACGCAGGCCCTGACGTCCCGGCGGGAGGAGCTGACCGCGCGGCTCCGCGACCACCGGGAGGCCGAGGAGGCACGCGAGCGCGCCCGTTCGGTGGCAAGGGAGCTGGCCCGCACGGCCGCCCCCGCCGTGGCCCTGGCGCGCCTCGCGGACCTCCTGCGCTCGGCCCCGCGCTCCGTGGCGGTCAGTTCCCTGGAGCTGCCCGGGGAGGGTCGGCCCCGGGGGGATGGGGCCCTCACGGCCACGGTACGGGGCGAGGTGGACAACGCCAGCGACGACGGGCTGGATGTCGTGGACCGCCTGGCCACGGCCCTCGCGGGCGCGGAGGGGATCGCCGAGGCCCGTCCGGATGGGGGGAGCACCGTCGAGGATCGAGCGGCGGGGGTGGTGCGCTTCCGCCTGGACGTGGTCTTCGCGCCGCCGCCGGGCGTGGATTGACCCGTGGCGGTCAGGACCTAGGGCCATGACAGGCATCTTTCCCTACTTCACCGTGGTCCTGGACCGGGTGGACGGACCGCCGGCGAGGCTGGCGGAGGCCCTGGGCGGACTGGCCGGGCTGGGCCGGGAGGAGGTCCTGGCGGCCCTGACCGCCACCCCGCCGCGGCTCCCGGTGATGCTGGACGCCGGCCGGGCGGCGGCCCTGCTGGAGACGGTCCGGTGGGCGGGGGCCGAGGGCCACGTGGCCCTGGCGGCGGACGAGCGCTACCTGAAGGCGCGGGGACGCATCGTCCACTCCATGAACGAGGACCACCGGCTCTGGGTCGAGGTCTTCCGGCTGCCCGGGGGCGAGGCCCTGCTCCGGGCCGGGGGCTACGTGGACGCCAGCACCTACCGCTTCCTCGAGGCCGCCGTGCGGGAGGTGGTGGAGGGCGAGGACCCGCGGCTCCTGGTGGACCTCTCGCGCATCGACTACCTGTCGAGCACCGGCGCGGGGGTCCTGGTGTCCGGCCGGACCCTGGCGGTGCAGCGGGGGGGGGCCCTGGGCGTGGGGGCCTGCAATCCACCCGTGGGCGAGGTCCTCCGGGTCCTGGGCCTGGAATCGCTCCTCCTGGCATGAGGACCTGACCCCATGCGCCTCTGGCATGAGCACCGCTCCTTCATCCTCTCGGTGGGGGCCGGTCTGGTCCTCGTCCTGTTGGGCGAGTCCCTGGCGGCCAGCCTCGCGGCGGACCCGGCGGGCCTGGGGCGGCTGGACCGGGAGGTGGAGGCCGGGCTCCAGGACATGGACGCGGCCTTCCTCCGCGCGGAGCGGGAGGCCGCACTGACGCGGAGGGGGCTGGACGCGGCCCTGCAGAGGCGGCAGGAGTCCCTCGCCTTCCCGGTGGCGGGCGAATACCTGCTCAGGGCGGGGGAGACGGGGCCGGACTTCTACTTCCGCAGGGTCCTGGAGGGCACGCGCCGGGAGGTCAAGGACCTGGCCGACCGGACCAACTATCCCTATCCGGCGGACCTGGGTTTCTCGGACCAGATCGAGGCCGACCGGGTGGGCGAGCTCCTGGCCCGGCTGGCCTGCGCCCGCGCCCTCGTAGAGGAGGCGGTGCGGGCCCGGACCACGGGGGTGGACCGCATCGCCCACCTCCCCGCCGAGAGGCAGCCGGTGAAGGGCGCCGGCGAAGGCGCCCGGGGCGTCTCCCTAGAGGCCCTGCCGATGGAGGTGGCGGTGCGGGGGAGCCCGGCCTCGGTGGAGCGATTCCACCGGGAGCTGAGCCGCCCGGGCCGCACCCTGGCCACCCAGCGGGTCCGGTGGGCCGCGGCCGACGAGGGGCTCGTCCTGGGGGAGTACCGGCTCGCGCGCATGAGCCTCTTGCAAGGCGCCGGCGAGGCCCCGGCGTCGGCCCCAGTGGAGGTCCGTCCCTCCCCCAGTACCACCCCCTGGGGACGGCGGAGTCGATAGGCCGATGGAGGGCCTGATCAACAAGGAGCGGCTCGCCTGCCTCGCCGCCGTCCTCGTGGTCGCGCTGGCGGCCCTGCGTGCCCTGGAGGGGGCGGCGCGGAGGGAGCCCGTGCCCGAGGTCCCCCCCATGCTCGAGGCCACGGGGGAACCGCCCGATACCCTTCCCGAGGTCTCCTTCCCTCCGGGCGCACCCGCGGCGGGGCGGGACCTCTTCCAGAGGACGGAGGCCTGGGAGCCGCTGGCCCCGGCCCCCCTGGCGCCCCCCTC
>JACQVX010000060.1 GCA_016209495.1 Planctomycetota bacterium | reverse complement strand
TCGTCGAGGGCAACGAGACCGTGATTCTCACGCTCTCCAACATCTCGGGGAGCGGCGGCCTCGGCGCCCAGACCACGCACACGGCGACTCTCACCGACGACGAGGGTGCCACCGTGGCCTTCACCGCGGCGACGAGCGCCACCGCCAGCGAGGCCGCGGCCAACCACGCGGTCACGGTCACCCTCACCACGACCGGGGGCGGGACCCTGGCCTCCGCCCTCACGGTGAACGCGGCGAGCACCGGGGGGACCGCCACCGCGGGGACCGACTACAACGCCGTGGCGGTCACGCTCACCTTCCCCGCCGCGAGCGCCAACGGCGCGATCCAGACCGTCAACATCCCGGTCCTGGCCGACACCTTCATCGAGGGCAACGAGACGGTGGTGCTCACCCTCTCCAGCGTCTCGGCCAACGGCGCCCTGGGGGCGCAGACGACCCATACCGCCACGATCACCGACGACGAGGCCACCCCCACGGTGGCCTTCACCGCGGCGGCGAGCGCCACGGTCAGCGAGACCGCGAGCAACCACGCGGTCACGGTCACCCTCACCACGGCGGGGGGCGCCACGCTGGCCTCGGCCCTCACCGTGGACGCGGCGAACACCGGCGGGACCGCCACCGCGGGGACCGACTACACCGCCGTCGCCGTCACGGTCACCTTCCCGGCCACGAGCGCGAACGGGTCCACCCAGACCGTGAACGTGCCCGTCCTGGCCGACCTGGTCATCGAGGGGTCCGAGACCGTCGTCCTCACCCTCTCCAACGTCTCGGCCAACGGGGCCCTGGGGGCCCAGACCACGCACACCGCCACCCTCACCGACGACGACGGCCCGGCCACGGTGGCCTTCAACGCCGCCTCGAGCGCCACGGCCAGCGAGGCGGCGGCCAACCACGCGGTGACGCTGCGCCTCACCACCGGCGGGGCCACCCTGGCGGGCGCCCTCACCGTGGACGTGGCCTCGACGAACGGCACCGCCATTGCCGGGTCGGACTACACCGCGGTAGCAGCCACCGTGACCTTTGCCGGCGGCTCGGGGGACGGGGCGACCCAGGACGCGAACGTCCCCGTCCTGGCCGACGTCCTGGTGGAGGGGAACGAGACCCTGACGCTGACCCTCTCCAACGTCTCGAGCAACGGCTCGCTGGGCGCCCAGACGACCCACACCGTGACCATCACCGATGACGACGCGACGCCTCCCCCCCAGATCGAGACCATCGCCGGCGACGGCACCGGGGCCTTCCTCGGGGACGGCGGAGCCGCCACCGCCGCCCGGATCCAAAACGAGCGAGGGGTCTACCCGGATGCCAGCGGGAACTTCTGGATCGGGGACACGGACAACCACCGGGTCCGGAAGGTGACCGCCGCCACCGGCTTCATCAGCACCGTGGCGGGCAACGGCACCGCGGGCGCCAACGGCGACGGGGCCGCCGCCACCTCGGCCCAGCTCAACACGCCCTTCACCGTATGGGTGGACCCGCTGGGGAACCTGCTCCTCGCCGACCGCTCCAACGGCAAGATGCGCAAGGTAGACGCCCACACGGCCAACATCTCCACCGTGGCGGGCGTCGGGGCGGCCGTGCCCCTCGGGGATGGCGGGCCCGCGACCGACGCCCACCTCAACTCCCCCATCGGCATCACGGTGGACGCCTCCGGCCACCTCTTGATCTCCGACACGAGCAACCACCGGATCCGGAAGGTGGACGTGCACACGGGGGTCATCACCACCGTCGCCGGAAGCGGCACGGGCGACTTCGCCGGGGACGGCGCCGCCGCCACCGCGGCCCAGATCAAGGCCCCCTTCCACGTGGCTCTGGCCGCCAACGGAGACATCTACATCGCGGACGCCCAGAACAACCGGGTGCGTAAGGTGACCGCCGCTACCGGCTTCATCAGCACCCTGGCGGGCGACGGGACCACGGGCTACACGGGCGATGGGGCGGCCGCGACCGCCGCGGGGCTGTCGAACCCGGTCGGGGTGGCCCTGGACAGCGCAGGGGACGTCTACATCTCCGACGAGAACCACCACGTCATCCGGAAGGTGACCGTGGGCACCGGGGTGATCACGACCGCCGTCGGGGACGGGACCGGCGGATTCCTGGGCGACGGCGGGGCCGCCACCGGCGCGAGGCTCAACTTCCCGGGCCAGATCGCCTTCGACTCGGCGGGGCGCCTCTACATCGCCGACCGCAACAACCAGCGCGTCCGCCGGGTCTACAACCTGAAGTCGCTGTCGGTCTCCACCGCGGCGCTGGCCCGCTCGCCCACGAACGCCGCCTACCGGCAGGCCGTCCGGGCCACCGGGGGCTCGGGCTCGGGCTACGCCTGGACCGTGGCCTCGGGCGCCCTCCCCGCCGGGCTCAGCCTGACGAGCGGGACGCCGGACGCCATCATCAGCGGGACGCCCACCGCCACGGGCACCTCCAGCTTCACCCTGGCGGTCCAGGACTCGGAGTCCTTCGCCGCCACCCGCGCCCTCAGCATCGTCGTGGGCACCCCCCAGCTCTCCACCGCCGCGGGGGACGGCCTCGCGGGTTTCGCCGGGGACGGGGGCGCGGCCACCGCCGCCCGGCTGAACGCCCCGCCGGGGGTCGCCGCGGACAGCGACGGCAACGTCTACATCGCCGACGCCACGAACCACCGCGTCCGGAAGCTGACCGTGGCCACCGGCGTGATCAGCACCGTGGCCGGGGACGGCACTGCGGGCTTCCTCGGCGACGGGGGCGCGGCCACCTCCGCCCGCCTGGACGACCCCGTGGCGGTGGCGGTGGACGCGGCGGGCAACCTCTACATCGCGGATCGGGACAACCACCGGATCCGCAGGGTGCTCGCCTCGGCCGGGACCATCTCCACCATCGTCGGCGACGGGACCGCGGGCTTCGCCGGCGACGGCGCCGACGGCACCGCGGCGCGGATCAACACCCCCACCGGGGTGGCCGTGGACCTCGCGGGGAACGTCTTCATCGCCGACCAGGGCAATCACCGGGTGCGCCGGCTGGAGGCCCACATCGGCCACGTCACCACCTATGCGGGGAACGGGACCCAGGGCTTCGGCGGCGATGGCGCCGCCGCCACCGCGGCCCAGCTCGACACCCCCACCGGGGTCGCGGTGGACACCGCCGGCAATGTCTACGTCGCGGATCGGGGCAACCACCGGGTCCGCAAAGTCACCGCGTCCACGGGGAACATCGCCACCATCGCGGGGGATGGGACCGCGGGCTCCACCGGCGACGGCGGGGCGGCCACCAGCGCCCGGCTCAGCAGCCCGAGCGCCCTGGCGGTGGACGGGGCGCTCAACGTCTACATCGCCGACCGGGACAACCACAAGATCCGCCGCGTCGACGGCACGACCGCCGGCATCTCCACGGCGGTCGGTGACGGGACGGCGGGGTCCCTGGGCGACGGCGGGGCCGCCACGGCGGGTCGTCTCGACACCCCCCAGGGCGTGGCGGTGGACGCCTCGGGCAACCTCCACGTGGCCGACACGAACAACCACCGGGCGCGGAAGGCGACGCCCTGAGCCCCAGCCGGCGGGCTATCCCCGGCGCCCGCTCCGGAAGACCTCCAGCCGGACCCAGCGGCGGAGGAGCGCGCGGTCCAGCTCGCCGAGCTGGCCCGTGACCGCGAGGACCCCCAGGTAGGCCGACCCGTAGAGGGCCGCGGATCCCAGGAAGGCCATGACGGGCCAACGCACCGCCCAGAGGACGGGCGCGGCCGCGGCCCCTGCCGCCAGCGCCGCGGCCAGCAGCCCGCCGAGGACCCGCCAGGGGAGCACCCCGCGCAGGCCCACCCCCAGGAACCGCCCGATGAGGACCAGGTCCAGCAGCTTCGCCACCGCCCCCACCGCCACGGTGGCCACCGCGGGGGCCACGAGGCCGAGGGTCTGGCCCATGGGGCCGATGGCCAGGGCCACCGCGACCAGGTGGACGGCGGTCTGCCCCAGCGAGATGGGCAGCAGCCAGGCCGAGCGCCCCGTCACCATGTAGATGTTGGAGAAGGCCGTGATCTGGAAGAAGAGGAGAAGGAGGTAGAGCCGGAAGACGGGGGCCCCGGCCGCGTAGGCCGGGGGAAAGACGCTGCGGAAGAAGGCCTCGCCCGCCGCCAGGAAGAAGACCGCCGAGGGGAAGAGGACCAGGGCCACCTTCCGGAGGGAGGCGTGCCACACCGCGCAGAACCGGCGCGTGTCCCCCGCGCGGTAGAGCTCCGCCAGCGTGGGTTGCACCACCGACACGGCGGAGGACGACACGATGCCCAGCAGGGGGAGCCGGGTGGCCCCGCGCACGTAGACGGCGAAGGTATCCACCGGGTAGGCCCAGGCCACGAACCAGCGGTCGAGCTGTTCGTCCACCGCCAGGACCCCCCGGGAGCCGCACAGGGGCAGGGCGTAGGCCACAAGGTCCCGGGCCGCCCGACCGACCCCGCCGGCCGGGAGGCCCACCAGCCGGACTGTCGCCGCCGCCGTCACCACCAGGCGCAAGGCCGCCGCCCCCGTCACCGCCAGGACCAACCCGGTCACGCTGGCCCCCAGGGCCGCCGCACCGACCACCGTGCCGCCCTCGATGACCGTGAAGAGGACCGTGTAGGGCGCCACCTCCACGGAGCGGTCGAGGCAGTGGAGCACCGGGTAGAGGTAGTAGCCGGGCAGGGAGAGCAGGCAGTAGAGGGAGAAGACCCGGAGGGGGCCCTCCACGCCCGGTCCAAGGAGCGCGGCCAGGGGGGCCGCCGCGGCCGCCAGGCCCAGGGCGACGAGGGCCCCGGCGGCCAGGCCGACGAGCGCAGCCGCGTGAATCACGGCCGGGCGGTCCTCGCGGGGCACCTGGTGGAAGCGGTAGACCACCGCATTCCCCACGGCGCCCCCCATGACCATCTCCGCGAGGGAGTAGACCAGCCATACCTGCTGGTAGAGCCCGTAATCCGCGACGCAGAGCAGGTTCACCAGGACGATGCCGAAGGCGAAGCGCGCCAGGCGCGCCGCCCCCTGGCCCAGGGCCAGGAAGCCCGCCTTGTCCGCCAGGCTCAGTGCCACGGGTCGCCTCGTCGGCGCGAGCATCTCCCCACGAGATCCTTATACTGGATGTCCACCATGGCGGGGACCTACCGTCTCTCACGCAAAGGGGCGGCCAGTATCCTGGCCCTCACCCTGGGATTGCTCTACCTCCCCGTCCTCCTCCGCTCCGGGACCTTCCTGGTCCACGACCACGTCCTCTCCCAGCTCCCCTACCTCGAGGTGGCCGGTCGCGGCTGGAGGTCGCTCCGGGTCCCGTGGTGGGACCCGAGCATCTTCGCCGGCTACCCCTTCATCGGCAGCTACTACACGGCCTTCTTCTTCCCGACCCACGCCCTCTTCTCGTGGTTCGAGCCCATCGCCTCCTTCAAGCTGCACATGGCCAGCTCGGGCTGCCTGGCCGTGGCATTCGCCTACCGGCTCCTGCGTCGAGCGCGCCTCTCGCGCGCCGCCGCGGTCACCGGGGCCCTGGCGCTCCTGGCGGCCGCGGACCCCTTCCAGGACATCATCAACGTGGGGCGCATCGTCTTCCTGGTCCCCGCCGCCCTCCTGGCGACCGACCGACTGGGAGAGCGTCCAGCCCCGGGGCGTTTCGCCCTCCTGGCCCTGGCCTTCGCCGGGTCCGCCCTGGCGGGGCTGGACCCGGGGTTCCCGGCCGTGGTGGGAATGTCCGTGGCCTACGCCCTGTTCGCACCCTGGAGCTCGCCCGCTGGCGCCGCCCCCATTCGCCGGGCGCTCTCGACCGCCGGGCTCGCGGCCCTGGCCGCCCTCCTGGCCCTGGCGCTGGCGGCCCCGCAGGTGGCCGAGTCCCTCGACTTCTATCCCCTCACCACCCGCGTGCAGACCCCCATCGCCGGGGGGGAGGCCGGCCACTCGGGCTATGGACCCCCGTCGGTCCTCGGCCTCTTCCTGAGCCGCCTGGGCGGCTCGCCGCAAGGGGGGGACCAATGGACCCTCTCGCACATGCAGGGTCTGGGCTTCCTCCCCTACGTGGGGCCCGTGGCCGCGCTGCTGGCGGCCCTCGGGCTGGCGCGGGGCCGGGGGCGGCTCCGGGCCTATGCCGCCCTGTCCTTCGTGGCCATCGTCCTCCTCATGATGGGGTCGAACACACCGGTCCATGGGTGGGCCGTGCAGCTCGTCCCGTCCCTGGGGAAGTTCCGCGGCCTCTGGTACAAGCTCCAGCCCTGCCTCGCCGTCTCCCTCGGATGCCTGGTGGCCCTGGGGGCCGAGGCCCTTCTCGCACGCCGGCGGGGGTGGACGGCCCTGGCCCTGGGCGGCCTCATGACCGCGGTCCTGGCCACCCTCGCGGCCAGGCCGATCCTCAGACTCCTGGGCATGGGGGTGCTGGCCCAGCGCTTCCTGGACAACCCCCACGGCAAGGAATGGCTGCGCGACACGGCGGCCCTGGTGGACGCGGCCACCGCCGCCGGTTCCTCCTCCGCCTTGCGGGCCCTGGCCCTCCTCGTTCCCCTCCTGGCGGCCTTCGTCTGGCATCGACGCGCGGCCGGGCCGCCCGGGCGCCTCCTCGCCGCGTGTCTCCTCGCCACGGCCATAGGGGGCTACCTCTGGCCCTCGCGGGCCATGCCCATGTTCCCCGCGTCCGCCCTGGCGGGGGCAGAGGAGGTGGCGGGGCGGCTGCGCGACCTGGCGAGGGACGAGGCCACCAGGGGAGAGAGGTACCGCAACTGGTCCCCCTGGGGGACCAAGCTCTTCTTCAACTATGCCAAGACGCACTACCTCCTGGGGCCGGACCGGCACCCCCACCGCTTCCAGGACGGCCGATCGAGCCCGTTCCTCGAGGACACCCTGGCCCTCGTCCCGCCCAATCTGAACATGCTCCTCGGGACCGAGGACGCCGGCGGAGACGGTTCGGTCTACCAGGCCAGCACCTATGCCCTCTTCCGCCACGACGAGGAGCGCGACCCGCGGCTGGCGACCCTGCGGCTCTACAACGTGCGCCGGCTCGTCCTCCCGCTCCGGGAGGAGCCCGCCTTCGTGAGGCTCCCCACGGAGGCCGAGCTTGCGGGCTGGCGCCTCCTCTGGCGCGATCGGGTGGCGGTCTACGAGGCGCCGGACCCGCTCCCCCGCGCCTACCTGGCGGGCCACGCCCTCCCGGTAGGGGGGGCGCGCGAGGTCCGCGAGCGCCTCATGGCCGGGGAGGTGGACCCCCGCCGGACGGTCCTCGTGGAGGGCCTGGGGACGCCCGAGGGGGAGACCCTGGACGCGGCTTCCCTCCCCGCGGTCCGGATCCGGTCGCATGAACCCTGTCGGGTCGTGCTCGACCTGGAGACCCCCCGGGAGGCGTGGCTCGTCCTCCTGGACGCACACCACCCCTCCTGGGGCGCATCCGTGGACGGCGTGCCGTCCCCGGTCCGCCGCGCCTTCGGCCACTTCCGCGCGGTGCGGGTCCCCGAGGGCGCCCGGGAGGTGGTCTTCGAGTACCGGCCAGCCCACCTCGGCGTCTCGGCGAGCCTCTCCGCGCTCGCCGCCCTGGCCCTGGCCGCCTGCCTCGCGGCAGCGAAACGCTCCCGAGCCTCCGGCCCGTAGCCCCAGGACGCGGCACCCCGCCCCGGGCGCCCCCGACCCGCCGCACCCCGGCAGCGGGTATGCACCTTGCCCCGAGCCAGGGGGCCGGGGGTCCGGATTGTGCGAAACCCGCGGGCGAGAAATGCCGAAGTCATCCATGAGTCAACGCACCCCAGGGGGGGCGCCGCCCCCCGTACGTCCGACCTCGCCGCCGAGGCGCGAACGAACTTGAGACCCGACCACCGCCCCGCGGAGCCGCCCCTCTCCGTCGCCCTCGTGGGCTGCGGCACCCATGCCCGCACCCGGCTCCTCCCCGCCCTCGCCCGTGTCCCCTCCCTGCGCCTGGTGGCCCTCGTGGACCCGGACCTCGTATCGGCCGCGGGCCTGGCGCGCAGTCTGGGGGTCTCCACCGTGAGGGCCGACGTGGCGGCGCTCCTGCAGGCGTGCCGGCCCGACGTGGCCATCGTCGCCACGCCCCCCGACGCCCACGTGGAGCCCGTCGTGCGCCTCCTCGCGGCCGGCGTGCACGTCTACCTGGAGAAGCCCCTCGCGGCCTCGCTGGAGGAGGCCGAGGAGATCGCCGGGTGGGCCGCCGCCAGCGAGGCGCGGGTGCTGGTGGGCCACCACCTGAGGTTCGGCCGCATGGAGCGGAGGCTCGCCGGCTGGCTGCGGGAGGGCCGGGTGGGCCCCGTGGACCTGGTCCACGTCGCGCACCTCTTCAGCGATGCCTCGCGCGCCGCCCGCTCGGGCTACCTGACGGGTCCGGCCGGCGGCGTGCTCCTGGAGTACGCCACCCACGAGTTCGACTTCCTGGAGTACTGCCTCGGCCGCCCCATCGAATCGGTCTCCGCCTCCCTCCGGGCGGGCCCCCGGGGGGCGGAGGAGGCCGCCGCCCTCACCCTCCGGCTGGAAGGGGGGACCCTGGCGAACCTCTCCTTCTCCTCGGCCGGCGTGGACCACGAGGTGCGCGACTACTTCGGGCGCGAGGGGCTCATCTCCATGGACCGCTATCGCCTGGCCTGGCCCACCCTGGAGCGTCGCCGCGCCCTGGCCAGCCGCCCGCGCCGCGCCCTGGGCCAGTTCCTGAAGGGCTGCCGCTCCCTGGGCCTGGCGCGCTACCTCCTCCCGGGAGAGGTGGTGAACGCCTACCGTGGGGCCCTGTCCCACCTGGTCGAGGCCATCCGCGCGGGCCGCCCCGCGCTGCCCTCGGTAGCGGACGGGCTACGCGCCGTCCGGCTGGTCCACCTGGCGCGCCGCTCGGCGGCCACCGGCCGCGTCCTCCCGGTCCCCGAGGGCTGGCGGGCGGGCGAGGACCGCGTCGTGACGGCCCTGGAGCCGGTCCGGTGATCATCTGTCGCGCACCCTTGCGCGTCACCCTGGGGGGCGGCGGGACCGACCTCCCCTCCTTCTACCGGCACCACGGCTGCGACATGGTGACCGCCTCCCTGGGGTCCTACGTCTACATCACCGTCAACCCGCGGAGGCTCTCCGAGGACTTCTGGATCAGCTACTCGCGGGTGGAGCACGTCGAGGACCTCGGCTCCCTCCAGCACGAGCTGGTCCGCGAGGCCCTGCGGGGCCTGGGCGTCCCGCCGGGGGTCGAGGTCCACTCCATCTCGGAGATCCCCAGCGGGACCGGCCTGGGGTCCTCGGGCAGCTTCACGGTCTGCCTGCTGCTCGCCCTGCACCGCTTCCTGGGCCAGGGGACCGCCCCCGCCGGGCTGGCCGAGGAGGCCTACCACATCGAGCGCGAGGTCCTGGGCAAGCCGGTGGGCAAGCAGGACCCCTACATCGCGGCCCACGGCGGGGTCCAGAGGCTGCGCATCCGGGCCGACGGCGAGGCCCGCTGCGAGCCCCTGGCCCTGGCGAGCCAGGACCTGCGGGAGCTCAACCACCGGCTGCTCTTCTTCTACACCGGGCGGCGCCGCAATGCCGAGGTGGTCCTGGCGGAGCAGGACCGGGCCGCGCCGCCCACGGTGGACGCCCTCATGACCATCCGCGAGCTAGGCCTCGAGATCGCCCACGCCCTGGAGGCGGGGGACCTCCGCCGCTTCGGCGAGCTGACCCACGAGCACTGGGAGGCCAAGCGCCGTATCTCGGACCGCGTCTCCGACGCCTGGATCGACGAGGTCTACGCCGCTGGCCGGGGCCATGGCGCCCTGGGCGGGAAGCTCATGGGGGCGGGGGGTGGGGGTTTCCTCATGTTCTACGTCGAGGGAGACCCCGGGGAATTGCGGGCCGCCATGCGGGAGGCGGGCCTGGTGGAGCTCCACACCCGGGTGGGTGTCCGGGGCGCCACGACCCTGGCCGAGCTGGACGACTGAGGACGGAGGACCCCGCCATGCAAGGCACGACCCTGGTGGAGACGGAGCGCGAGGCCGCGGCCGCCGACCGCGGATTCGCCGAGGACTACTTCCGCGAGATGCGAGAGGTCCTCTCCCGCGTGGACGCGGCCCCGGTGGCCGCCTCCATCCGGGTCCTCCTCGGGGCCTGGCGCCGTGGGTCCAAGGTCTTCATCGCCGGGAACGGCGGCTCCGCCTCCACCGCCAGCCACATGGTCTGCGACCTGGCCAAGTGCACCGCCGTGGAGGGCCGGGCGCGGTTCCGCGTCCTGGGCCTGAACGACAGCGCCCCTCTCCTCTCCGCCCTCACCAACGACGAGGGATGGGGCCGCGTCTACTCGGAGCAGCTCGCGGCCTGGTTCGACCCCGGGGACGTCCTCGTCCTCTTCAGCGTCCACGGCGGCTCGGGCTCGGACAAGGCGGGGCCGTGGTCCCAGAACCTCCTGGCGGCCCTCCGCCTCGCCCACGAGCGGGGCGGCGAGGTGGTGGGCTTCGCGGGCTTCGACGGAGGCGCCATGCGGGAGCTCTGCGACGTCTGCGTCGTGGTGCCGGTAGAGAGCACCCCGCACGTGGAGTCCATCCACCTGGCCCTGGAGCACCTGGTCACCGCCCGCCTGCGCCGCCTCATCGAGGCCGGGGGCTAGGGCCGTGCGGCGGGCCGTCTTCCTGGACCGCGACGGCGTCCTAGTGGACCTCGTCCCCGAGGACGGCCGCCATCGGACCGCGCGCCGCCCCTCGGAGATCGCCCTCGTCCCCTTCGCCACCGAGGCGGTGCGACTCCTCCGGCAGCACGGGTTCCTGGTCATCGTGGTCACGAACCAGCCCGGCGTGGCCAAGGGGCACTTCAGCGAGCGCCGCCTGGCCGCCTGCCACCGCCGGCTCGCCTCCCTCATGGCACGCGCCGGCGCGCCCCTGGACGCCATCCACTACTGCCCGCACCACCCCCTGGAGGGCCGGGGTCCTTATCGCCGGGTCTGCACCTGCCGGAAACCCGCGCCGGGCCTGATCCTCGCGGCCATGGCCCGCTTCGGCATCCGGGCGGAGGACTCCTACATGGTGGGAGACCGGCACACCGACGTGGCGGCGGGAGGGCAGGCGGGGCTCACCACGATCCTGGTCCCCACCGCGGACACGGACAGCCCGGTGGGCCTCGCGACCCCTGACGCGGTGGTGGGCAGCCTCCTGGACGCGGTCTGGTGGATCCTCGCCCACCGCCCCGTGGACCCGGCGGGCGAGCCGTCCGGCGGGCCCTTGCGCCGGGGGGCGTGATGGGCGCCGCCACCGACACCGCCGGCGGGCTCCAGGTCCCCCCCCGGGAGGCATGGGCCTCCCTCCACGCGGGGGACACGACATGGCAGGAGCGCATCATCGGCGACATCGCCGAGGTCTACGTCCGGCCGCGCTACGAGCGGCTCTTCGGTGAGGCCTTCGGCGGCGCCCCCCGGAAGAGCTTCCTCGAGCTGGGGGCCGGGATCGGGACGCTGTCGGAGCGCCTCGTCGCGCGGCACCGAGGGGCCATCTCGCGCTACGTGACCCTGGAGCAGTTCGCCGAGGGGACGCGGCGCTGCGCCGGGCGCGGCCTGGCGAGCATCCAGGGCGACGCCACCCGGCTGCCCGTGGCAGACAAGTCCTTCGACGTGGTCCTCTCCTTCGACGTGATGCACCACGTGGATGACCCTCGGGCCATGGCCCGGGAGATGGTGCGCGTGGCCCGCCACTCCCTGCTGCTCACCGAGTCCAACGGCCTGAGCCTGGGGCGCAGGCTCATGGAGCTGACGCCAGGCCACCGCCGGGCCGGGGAGCGTTCCTACCTCCCGCGGACCTACCGCCGCTTCCTGGAGGCCACCGGGGCGCGCTTCCACGCCATCCGCATCGCGCCCTTCCTCTTCCCCTTCCGCGTGCCTCGGGCCCTCCTCCCCGCCCTGGCGTGGTTCAACGGCCGCGTGGAGGACCTGCCCCTCGTCCGCTGGCAGTGCTCCAGCCTCATCATCCACGCCACCCTGGAGGCCTGAGCCGTGCGCCCCCCGGAGCTCTCCGTCGTCGTCCCCGCCTACAACGAGTCCCACCGGCTCCCCCGGACGCTCCACGAGGTGCGCGGCTGGCTGGAGGCCCACGACCTGGCCTACGAGGTGCTGGTGGCGGACGACGGGAGCCGGGACCGGACTCGGGACGCGGTGCGCCAGATCCAGGCCGGGTGGCCCCAGCTCCGGCTCCTGGAGCTTCCCCACCGGGGGAAGGGCGCCACGGTGCGCGCGGGCTGTCTGGCGGCCGCCGGGCGCCGCGTCCTCTTCATGGACGCGGACCACGCCACCCACATCCGCGAGGTGGAGGGATTCCTGGACGCGCTGGATTCGGGCGCCGACGTCGTCATTGGCGTCCGGGTCTACCAGAGCGGGACCGGCAGGGGCCGCAGGATCCTGGGCCTGGGCTTCATGCTCCTGGCCCACCTCATCGTCCTGGACGACCCGGTCATCGATCCCCAGTGCGGCTTCAAGGCATTCACCCGGGAGGCCGCGAGGACCATCTTCGGACGGACGCGGATCGACGGGGGGACCATCGACCTGGAGGTCCTCCTCCTGGCCCAGCGCCTGGGCCTGGCGGTCCACAGCCACGCCGTCGCCTGGGACCACAAGAGCGGATCCACCATCAGCCCGATGCGCTGCCTGGTCCAGGACCCCCTGGACATGCTGCGCATCCGTTACCACGCATGGAGGCTGCGCCATGACCTCGCAACCTGCCGCCGTACTCCTGGCGGCGGGCCTGGGGCGCCGGCTGGGGAGGCTCACCGAGGGCTTCCCCAAGCCCATGCTGCCCGTGGCCGGTAGACCCGTGCTGGAACACGTCCTCGCGGGCCTGGCGCGCCAGGGCGTGACGCGCTTCCACATCAACCTGCACCATGCCCCGGGCCCCATCCGCGACCACTTCGGGGACGGGGGCCCGTGGGGCGTGTCCATCCGCTACTGGGAGGAGGAGCGGCTCCTGGGCACGGCCGGGGCGGTGCGCGCCATGGAGGAGGCGCTCCGGAACGGGCCCTTCCTGGTGGCCTACGGAGACACCCTGCGCCGCTTCGACCTCGCGGCCCTCCGCACCTGCCACCGGCAGCGCCGCGCCGAGGCGACCCTGCTCCTCTACGAGGCGCCGCCCCGGGAGGCCTGCGGCCGCGTGGAACTGGACGCCGGTGGCCGCGTGACCCGCTTCCTGGAGAAGCCTGGACCGGGCCTCACACGGACGCCCTGGGCCAACGCCGGACTCTACCTGCTGGAGCCGGCGGTCCTGGCCCGGATCCCCGGGAGCGCCCCCTCGGACTTCGCGCGGGACGTCTTCCCCGCCATGGTGGCCGACCGCGCCCGCCTCTACGGCCACCCTGGCGCCGAGGCGGTCCAGGACATCGGAACGCCCGAACGCTACCGGCGCGCCGAGACGCGCCGGGAGGAGGTCCGTCATGAAGCTCTTTCTTGATACCGCCAACCTCGCCGAGATCGAGGAGATCGCCGAGTGGGGCGTCCTCGCCGGGGTGACCACGAATCCCAAGATCCTCTCCCAGGAACGCGGCGTCTCGCCGGTCCACCGGCTGCGGGAGATCGCCGAGCGGGTCGGAGGCCCCATCTCCATCGAGGTCGTGGCCGAGACCCACGAGGAGATGATCCGCGAGGCCCGGGAGTACGCCGCCGCGTGCCCGCGGGCCGTGATCAAGGTCCCCACTGACGAACAGGGACTGCGGGCCATCGCCCGGCTCTCCCGGGAGGGGGTGCGGACCAACGCCACGGCCATCATGGCCCCCAACCAGGCCATCCTCGCCGCCCTGGCCGGGGCGACCTACGTGAGCCTGTTCGGCGGCCGCATAG
>JACQVX010000065.1 GCA_016209495.1 Planctomycetota bacterium | reverse complement strand
GGCCGTCTCGTAGTAGCCCGGGCGCTCCCGCTCCCGCTCGTGCGCGTAGGCCTGGGTCTCCTCCTCGGGCCGGACGAAGGGATAGGAGACGCGACCGGCAGCGGCGAAGTAGCGCACGAGGGTGGTGGTCTCCTCCTCGCTCAGGTGGAAGGTGGGCATGCGGAGCTTCACCCAGGGGCGTAGGGTCGTGGGGGCCTGCAGGAAGTCATAGAGCCAGTCGGGCCGGACCCGGGCCCCCTCCACGTCCAGCCGCGGCGGGCCGTGGGACTCCTCCAGCCCCTTCATGTAGGCGTAGACCTCTCCCCCCAGGGCCGGGACCCGCCGCTCCACGTCCGCCGGGTCCAGGCGCAGGGTGTCCTTGACGTGCCTGCCCGCGAGCTCCGCGCTCACCGCGCCGCCGCGCGGGCGCTGGACCGGTTCCCAGAGCGTCACCCGGACCTTGCCCCCGGCCTCCTTCACGGCGCCCACGGCCCGGTAGGTGTCGCCCTGGTGGCGGAACCAGACCTCCTCGCCCTCGAGGACGTGGCAGCCGACGCAGTTGCGCTCGCGGACCAGCCGCAGGCCATCCAGGACGGCCTTGCGCCCCGGGGACGGGGTGTAGCGATACTCCGGGTGCAGCTCGCGCCCCGTGAGGCCCGTGAGGAAGGTGACCAGGGCCGCCACCTCGTCCTCGCCCAGGCCGAACCGGGGCATGCGGAGGCGCTCGTCCCAGCGCCGCTCCCGGCGCCAGTCGAAGACCCGCGGGTCGGCCAGTTTCTGGGCGAACCAGTAGCGGCGGTCGTGGGGGAAGTGGTAGTGCGGGTCGCCCAGCCGCTGCTGCCAGTACTCCGAGATGGCCCCGAAATCGAGCTTGTCCGCGTCCTTGTAGCCGTGGGAGGAGAGCTCGGTCCCGATCCCCGGCGTCTGCTCGTAGCCCGGGATGAGGTGGCAGCCGAAGCAGCCCCGGTTGGAGAGGAGCCGCTCGCCCAGCTCCAGGGTCCGCAGGCGCTCCTGCTCGGCGGCGCCCAGCCCCCGCAGCTGCTCCTCGAAGGTCGCGCGCCCCCGCTTGGCGAGCAGGTCCCCCAGCATCGAGTCGCGCAGGGCCCGGTCCACGGGCGCGAGGGGGGTGCTGAAGCCCGCCGGGTCCGAGACCTCGCGCAACGAGGCCAGGTAGGCCGCCACGTCGGCCGCCTCCTGGTCGTCGAGGCGCAGGCTGGGCATCCGCGTGCCCGGGTAGTAGTGGGTGGGGTCCTTCAGCCAGTCCTGGAGCCAGCCGAGCGAGGTCTTGGCCCCCACCTGGGCCAGGTCGGGCCCGAAGCGGTGGCCCCGGGCCAGGTCCCGCCCCAGCGCGCCCACCCGGTGGCAGCCCAGGCAGCCCACCTCCTCGACGAGGGTGCGTCCCCGGGCCGGGTCCCCCGCCGGGCCGGGCTCCTGGAGGGCGAAGCCCTCCCGGGCGATGAAGTCCTGACTGGCTTGATAGAGCCACTGGGCGACGGCCTCGATCTCCACCGCGTCCTGCTCGGGGTGGGCCTCGGGGTCCACGCCGAAGAAGCTGGGCATGCGCGTGTCGGCGCGGAACTGCGCCGGGTTTCGCAGCCAGCGCCTCACCCAGTCCAGGTCCACCTTGGCGGCCAGGCGCCGGAGGTCCGGGCCCACCTTCCGGAGCCCCTCGAACCCCCGGGTCTTGTGGCAGCCGTGGCAGCCCAGGTCGATGAAGAGCTGCTGGCCGCGGGCCAGGGTGGGGGCGTCCTCGTAGAACTCTACCCCCCCCTGGTGGCACACCAGGCAGCCGCCCTCGGTGGTCTCCGGGGGCCGCATGGGGTAGTCCCAGATGGCCACCTTCGAGAAGTGGTACTTCCAGGGCTCCTCCCAGCCGTGGCGGCGGAACCACTCGGCCGACCGGACCCCGCCGTCGGACACGGAGGGGGTGTGTTCCGAAAGGAGGAAGGTCGTGGCCTGGGGCATCCCCTCGTGGCAGATGGTGCAGCCGAAGCGCCCCGCCGGGTGCACCGCGCCGTCGGCCACCATGAGGTCCAGCCGCGGGTGCGCGGCGTAGACCGCGGTCGTGGCGAGGCCCCGGGCCTCGTCGCCGCCAGCCATCTCGGACACGCGGGCCCGGAGGTGGGGGTCCTCGAAGAGCCCGTCGGCCGAGCGCCGGAAGGCGGGGGAGTCGATGGCCAGGTGGCAGGTCTGGCAGCGGTCCTCCTTCTGGACCGTCGTGAAGAAATAGTTGTCCCGGAGCCTGGGGAGTACCGTGTTCCGGACCTTCAGGCTGGGGACGAGGAAGTCCAGGAGCGGGGCGTCGCGCAGGACGTCGTTCACCAGACCCGGCGCCAGGGCCCGCAGCCTGCGCTGGAGCCGGTCGTAGTCCCGCCGCAGCCGCTCGACCTCGATGCGCTCGCGCTCCACCTCGGCGAGGAGCCCCTCCTGGCGCGCGCGGACCTCCCCCTGCTCCGCCTCCAGGGCCTCGCGGGCCGCGAGCAGTCCGGCCAGCTTCTCCGCGGTGCCGTCCATGCGCGAGCGGGCCTCGGCGGTGTGAGGGTCCTCGGGGCCGTGGCGGGCCAGGGCCTCCTCGTAGTAGAACTTCTCCGCGTCGTAGACCGACTTCTTGAAGAGGTAGTCCTGGTTCGCCCGGAAATGGCGAGGCTCCAGCTCGTCCCCCCGCAGGGCGAGGGCGCGATGCTCCTGGGAGGCCACGATCTCGCGCCGCCTCGCCTCGACCTGGGCCGACCGCGCGTCCAGGTCCTCCGGCCCCACCCCGTGCTCCGAGCGCAGCCGCTCCGCCTCGCGCCCCAGCTCGCCCTGGGCCCGGGCCCGCTCCAGCGACTTGAAGTCGCGCTGGTAGCCCTTCCACTCCCGGTCCCAGTCGGCATGGACCATCCAGACCACCGACACCAGGAGGAGGACGTTCGAGACGCCGAACCACAGGTTCAGCCGCCGGGTGTCATAGAAGTACTCGCCGTGCTGGGTCAGGGTCATGGATCGTTCATCCCGTTCTTCCCATTCATCAAATGTTGAAGAACTTCTCCGGGATGGCGATGAAATACTTCAGGTTGATAGACCAGCGCAGGGTCATCTTCAGGGGGAGCAGCGTCATCATCAGGAAGAGGAAGCACATGACCTGGTAGCGGGCCATGCCCATCTGTTCCAGCATCCGCCGGAAGAAGGTACGGGCCAGGACCAGCGGACCCAGGACGAAGTAGGCCGCCAGGAGGGCGAAGCCCGGGGCCTCCCTCAGGAGGTAGCCCTCCGGCAGGCCCACGCTCAGGGGGTAGCCCTTCACCCAGAAGTACTCGGAGAGGTTGACGTTCAGGAGCGGCTCCAGCTTGTGGGGGTCCCAGTACTCGTAGGGGCCGAAGAAGTTCCAGTTGGGTCCGCGCAGGAAGGTGCCCATCACGATGAGCACCACCCACATGATGATGAAGCCGAAGCAGAAGACGACGATGGCGAAGGGGCGCTCGCGGAAGCTGTAGTAGCCGTTGCCGCGCGGGTTGGGGTCGAAGTAGGGGATGGCCATCAGGCCCACGATGATGAGCCCTGGGAAGACCACCCCCGCCAGCCAGGGGTCGAAGTAGACCAGCATCTCCTGGAGACCGAGGAAGTACCAGGGGGCCTTGGAGGGGTTGGGGGTCTTGGTGAAGTTGGCCGGCTGTTCCAGCGGGGCGCCGATCCCCACGGACCAGGCGATGAAGAGGACGGTGCAGAGGATGAGGGCGATGAACTCGATGTAGACCAGGTCCGGCCAGACGAGGACCTTGTCCCTGGACTCCTCCTCCTCCAGGGTCGGCCGGCCCCCCGCCACGCGGCGGTCGTTCTCCACCATGCGCCGGAACGCCAGCCAGGTGAAGAAGCCCACCAGGAAGATCAGGCCCATAATGGGGACGTTGTCCGGCTTTCCGGCGATCTCGAAGAAGTTGTGGTCCGGGTAGGAGGCCACGAGGAAGAACGACGCGGCCGCGAGGGCCACCACCCCCACCCAGGTGCGGGTGAAGAAGGCCCGCCACCGGATGAAGACGGCGAATACCAGGACCGAGAGGGAGAGGTAGGTGATGGCCCCCCGGGTCCCGGTGAAGACCGAGTTGACCGCGTGCTTGAAGGCGTCCGGGAACTCGATCACGGGGTCCTACAGGGGCCCGCTGACCCCGCCGTCCTTCCGCACGCGCCAGAAGTGGACGGACATGAGGATCACCGCGATGAAGGGGATGAAGATGCAGTGCAGGACGTAGAACCGGAGGATGGCCGCCTCGCCCACGAAGCGGCCGGCCAGGAGGGCGAAACGGGCGTCGCTCCCGTCGTGCACCACCTCGAAGCCAGGGCCGAGGAGCGGGTCCAGAAGGTCCTGCCCCTGACCCTCGTAGCCCAGGAGCGGGGTGGCGCGCGCCATGTTGCTCCCCACGGTGATGGCCCACATGGCGAGCTGGTCCCAGGGGAGCAGGTAGCCCGTGAAGGAGAGCATGAGGGTGCAGACCAGGAGGATGACCCCGATGTTCCAGTTGAACTCCCGGGGCGGCTTGTAGGAGCCCGTGAGGAAGACCCGGAACATGTGCAACCAGACCGTGATCACCATGGCGTGGGCGCCCCACCGGTGCAGCTCGCGCATGACCCCCAGGGGGACGTGCTCGCGCAGGGCCACGATGTCCGTGTAGGCGAACTCCGCCGTGGGGCGGTAATAGAACATGAGGAGGATCCCGGTGATGGTCTCCACCAGGAAGATGAAGAAGGTCAGCCCGCCCATGCACCAGGTGTAGGAGAGGCGGACGCCGGACTTCCTTACCTTGATGGGGTGCAGGTGAAGGAAGACGTTGGAGAGGATCGCCAGGGCGCGGTTGCGGGGGTCGTCGGGGAAGGCATGGCGGAAGATGGACCGCCACACCTGCGTCGCGCGCAGGTAGTGGAGGATGCCTCGGTGCTCGGGCCCCGTCATGCCTTCAACCCAGGTAGGGCAGGAAGGCCTCTGAGTCGCCCCACTGCCCCAGCTCCGACTGGAACTTCCTCTCCTTGTCCACGAAGATCTGGCCGTCGTCGGCGAGGACGATGCGGAAGCGCTCCAGCGGCCGGGGCGCCGGCCCCTCGAAGTTGACCCCCGTCAGGTAGAAGCCGCTGCCGTGGCAAGGGCACTTGAACTTCCCCTCGTTCTGCAGGTAGTTGGGGGTGCAGCCCAGGTGGGTGCAGACGGTGGAGAGGGCGTAGAAGCCCTTGTCGCCCCGCACCAGCCACACGCCATATTTGTCCTTCCACCGCTCGTCCACCCCCAGGGCATAGTCCGAGGGATCTCCCGCCTTGAAGGACTGGGGCGGTTCGTAGACCAGGTTGGGGAAGAGGAAGCGCTGGGTGGCCGCCAGGGCCGTCCCCGTGGCCCCCACGAACATGAGCCAGGAGAACCCCAGCCAGGAGACGAAGCCGCGCCGGGTCACGCCGGCCGACGCGTCCTCGGCGCGGGTGAGGGCGGTGTAGGGGGGCGAGAGGGCCGGCTCCGGGCGCCTGGGCACCTTCTTGGGCCCGGCCGCGGGGCCCTTCACCGCGGGGGGCCTGGACTTCCTGGGCGTGGCGGAGGGCGCAGGCGTGGCCGCGGGCGTGGCCGCGGGCGTGGGCGTGGCCGCGGGCGTGGGCGTGGGCGTGGCCGCGGGCGCGGGCGTGGCCGCGGGCGCGGGTGCCGGGACAGGCGCGGAGCCGTCGCCGCCGCCGCCGCCGCCGGCCCGGCGCGCCTTGATGGCCGCGACCTTGGCCTTGTTCGCCTCGACCCTGCGGAGGCGCTCGTCCTCGGGGATCCCCCACTTGACCAGGTCCCTCGCCCGCAGCTCGGCGAGCTTCTTGGCCCTGTCACCGCCGTCCTCGGCCACCTTACCCTTCCTCCTCAGCCGCCCGCGCCGGTCGATCCGGCCGCGGGACCCTCGCCGCCAGCCTCGAGACGGTCCAGGACACCCTGGGCGCCCCGGCGCACCAGGGGCTCCGGGTCGCTCCGGGCCAGCCCTCGCACGGTGCCCAGGGCGGCGACGAGCCGCAGCCGCGCCACGGCCCTGAGCGCATTGACGAGCGCCGTCCTCTGCTGGACCTCGTCCATGCCCGCCTCGTCCCTCAGATAGCGCCGGTCCAGGAGCCTCGCGATCTCCCGGCTGCCCGCCGGGTCGCCGAAGGCCGCCAGGGCCAGGGCCGCGTTCCAGCGGACCTGCGTGTCCGGGTCCTCCAGGGCCGACCCCAGGGCCTGTCGCGCCGACGTCCCCAGGGACGCGCCCGCGAACTTCGCGTCCTCGACGGCGGCCTGCCCCAGGGCCCATGCGGCGGTCTTCCGGACGGCGGGGTCCGCGTGGGCCAGGCCCGCCAGCAGGTGCGGCCAGGCCTCGAGGCCGCCCAGGTGGCCCAGGGCCTCGTGTACGTGCATGGCCAGTCCCACGTCGGGGGCGGCCAGGGCCCGGATCAGGGCCGGGACGGCGGCCCGGTCGCCCATGAGGCCCAGACAGCGGGCCAGGTACCGGGCGAGGAGATAGTCCTCGGTCGCGTTCGCCACGGCCGCGTCGAAGAGGGCCGAGGTCTCCTCCACCACCGCGGGGGAGGCGAAGACCTCGCGCCGCTGGGCGAGACGCGCCGCGAAGTCGCTCGCCGCCTGCCAGCGCCGGGTGTGGCCCCCGTCCCGGATGGCCGCTAGATAACTCGCCGGGTCGTCGCTCCCCCTCGTGAGCCAGAAGAAGCCCAGGATGACGCCCGCGCAGGCCGCCACGATGAGCAAGGGGATCACGATGAGCTGGACCAGGGAAGCCACGCCGGGCGCCGCGGCCGCGGACGCCGTGGACGTCGTGATCGGGCCGGGACCCGCGGGCCCCGCCGGTCCCTGGCTCAACGAGGTAGAGGCCGGCATGGAGGACTCCCCGACTTCGTGAAAAAGTTCACAATCATGGCTCAAAGAGTACCCGCGACTGTCACTTACCGCAAGCAAACGGGCGGAATTATATGAGGGTCGGATCTCATGTCAACGCCCTTCCTGGCGACAGCAGGGCGGCGCGCACCGGCGAGGCGTCGGCGCCCTCCAGGCGCAGGGGCAGGGCTACCAGGGTGTAGTCCCCAGGTGCCACGTGGGCCAGGACCAGGCCCTCCAGGATGGCCATGTCGAGGCGGGCCACGGCCTGGTGGGCGAGGAGGGAACGGTCGTCGAAGGGGTCGATGGACGGGGTATCGATTCCCACCAGGACCCCGCCGCTGGCATGGACGGAATCCACCAGCTCCGGCGAGAGGCTGTTGAAGTCCGTGCGGAAACGCTCCGGGTCCGGGAAGGAGTCGGTCCGGAAGAGGACCCGCGCGGCGCGGACGGGGACATTCAGGTCCTCGGGCCGGATGCGCTGCCCCGGCGGCACCCGGACGGCGATGACCTGGGCCGGTCCGTAGTAGAGGTCCAGGGGGCGCTCCCCGATGCCGGCGCCCCCGGCGACGTAGTGGGAGGGGGCGTCCGCGTGGGCCCCCAGGTGCACCGTGGTGGAGACGTCGCTCAGGGTGTAGCCCTGGCCCTCCTCGATCCGCCGGCTCACCCGGCGGCGGTAGGCGCGGTCCCCCGGCCAGATGCCGATGCGCTCGCTCACCAGGGGGGAGATGTCGATGACCCGCGTCACGCCGCCGCGATGACCTTGAGCTCCACGGCGATGGGCGTGGGGAGGGCCGTCACGGCCACGGTGGTGCGGGCGGGGCCGATGGCCCCGAAGTGCTCCCCGTAGACGCGATTGAAGGCGGCGAAGTCCCGGTCCATGTCGATGAGGAAGACCGTGACGTCCAGGACCCGCTCCAGGGACGAGCCCGAGGCCTCGAGGATGGTCCTCACGTTGGCGATGGCGGCCCGGGTCTGGGCCTCCACGTCGTAGGCCAGTGGCCGGCCCTGGGTGTCCCGCACGGGGCCCCCGGGGATGGCGTCGGTGCCGGCCTGACGGGGGCCCATGCCGGAGAGGTAGAGCAGGTCCCCGACGCGGCGGGCGTGGGGATAGGCCCCCACGGGCCGCGGGGCGTCGGCGGCGACCACGGCCCCGTCGCCCCGCGGCTGGCGCTCGGGCGGCGCCGCGGGGCCCAGCCCGGCCCCTGCGTCCAGGACCTGTCGGTCGCCCGAGTAGCGCTCCACGTCCTCCTCGTCGAACTCGTGCCCCGCGGCCGGCCGGTCCGTGGGGACCAGTCCCACCACCGCGCAGCCCGTCCCCCATACGGGCCGGTAGTCGTGGACCATCCCGCGGTATCGGTTGTTCTGGCCCAGGACGGCCGCCAGCCACCAGATGGCCTTGAGCTTCTGGTCCGCGTGGGCCTGGGTGCCGTATTCCCTCGCGAGCTGGGAGACGTCCTCCAGCCGTCCCTGGGCCAGGAGCTCGAGGAGCTTGCGGTTCCACTCGTCGTCCTTCAGGGAGGCGATGCGGTCCTGGGCGGGCGGGACCGGGCGCGTGTGGAGGCGGGCCGAGAGGCAGCTCACCGCCACCGCCACGGCCCGGCGCCCCGTGCGGCGCACGGCGTCGCGGGCGGCCTTGCCCAGGACCAGGGTCTCGGCCCGATCCGCGTAGATGTTGCAGGAGAGGACGCTGGCGGGGATCCGGCCCTCCGGGTCCAGGAGGCTCAGGGCCACGATGGTCCCCGTGTCCACCGGGAAGCCCCGGTAGGCCACGGTCCGGGCGTGGAGGCCCCGCTCGTGGGCCGCCTCGACGCAGGCCCGCGCCCAGTCCGCGTCCATGCGCAGCCGGTAGGGCATGGACCCCAGCTCGTGGAACTCCTGATCCACGTGGACCCACTCGGGTGCCGGGTCGGCCTGGACCTGGTGGCCGATGACCGATGGCCACTGGGTGCTGTAGAGCACCAGGAGGTCCGCCCCGCTGGCCCGGATCTCGTCCCGCAGCCGCCCGCAGGCGGCGCGCAGGGCGCCCCACCCCGGGTTGGCCTCGGGGCACAGGAGGAGCTGCGGCATCCCGGGGCAGAGGCAGCCGGCGAGGACGGCGCCCTCAGCCATCGTGCGCCGCGCGGGCCCCCTCGGGGTCCCACTCCACGACCGCGTTGCCCGTCCCGATGACCGTCCCGTAGGCATGGACCTCGGCCGGATAGTCCGGGAAGCCCAGGGCCGCCATGAGCCAGGTCAGACAGCCCTCCTTGCACTCGCTCACGGTCTGTTCGATGAAGTCGGGCATCTCGTCGATGAGCTGCCTCGTCCGGCCCGAGCGCATGTGGTCCAGCATGCGCATGTCCCAGAGGTACTGGCCGTGGTGGAAGACATGCTCGTGGCTCATGTCCTCGGGGACCGGCGGTTCCTCGGTGAAGTGGCGGTGGCTGAGGGAATTGCTGGCAAGGAGGACGGCCCTGCGCCCGGTGCGCTCCACGGCGCGGCGGGTCGCCTCGCCCAGGGCGACCATCTCCCGCTGCCCCACGTCGTCGCTGAAGTAATAGAAGGCCCGGTTGGTGGAGATGGCGACGACGGGGAGGTCCCACCCGGGCCGCACCATGTGGCAGCTCGTGAGGGTGCCGTAGTCCACCCGGAAGTCCGGGTTGCGCATCCGCCCCATCACGAGGCCCGCGCGGTCGCCCTCCTCCGCGATGGCCTCCGCCAGCGGGACGTCCACCGCCACGTCGTAGTGGAAGCGGAAGAGGTTCGGGAATACGGGGTCCACCGAGAGCCCCTGGAAGCGGGCGAGGTCGAGGACGTGGTGCCCGCAGGTGGTCCTCCAGTGGGGCGAGTGGACCACCAGGACGTCCGCCGCCTTGCCCGCGAGGCTGCGCCGGAGCCGCTCGTAGCCCCACCGCAGCTCCTCCCAGCCGCCCTCGGAGCGGGGCTCGTTCTGGGGCGGGTTCTCCGCGTAGACCAGGTGCGGCGGGTGCGGGGCCAGGACCCCGGCGACGATGCGGCCCTGCGCCATGGGGGCGCCAGACTACGGGGCGAGCCGGGGATGTCAATCCCGCGCCCGCCGTGCGAGAATCCCGCCCCGGAGGTCCTCGCGCCCGTGGACGCCTGCTTCGCGGTCATCTGCATCGCCGTCATCGGGATCGCCGTCGGCGTCACAGTGCGGATGCAGAGGCGCGCAGAGGCCGCCTTCCAGGGCGCGTCCCGGTCCCTGGGCCTGCGCTATTCCCCGGGCGGCTGGATGGGGGGGCGGAGGCTGGAGGGGGAGGTGAAGGGCTACCCGGTCACGGTGGACACCTTCACCCGCGGGTCGGGGAAGACTCGACATACCTACACCCGGTTCCGGCTCCGGCTCCCGCGTCCCCTGGGCCTGGGCCTCTCCCTGACGAAGGAGGGCTTCCTGAGCGGCGTGGCCAAGGCCTTCGGCTCCCAGGACATCCAGGTGGGCGACGCGGCCTTCGACGCCGGCGTGCTGGTGAAGGGCCGCGAGGCCGGTCGGGTCCGGGACTTCCTGACGCCCGCGCGGCGGATGTGCGTGCGCCACTTCCTCTGGGCGCAGGGTGGGGGACGCGTCGACGACGACGAGGTCTACGTGGAGACCTGGGGGCAGGTCACGGACATGGGTGTCATTCAAACGACCGTTCATCTGATGGCTCGGGTGGCCCGTGTCCTGGAGGGAGGGGGGGAGGAGGGCGAGGACCTAAACCGGGCCGTGGCGGCGCGCCGGGAGGGCCGGATCGACGACGCCCTGCGGATCGTCGTCCGACGTGTCCACCCCCCCCCGCGCAAGGCCGCGCGGCCCGCCGGCAAGGCCGCGCGGCCCGCCGGCAAGGCCACCGCCACCCCGCCCCCGGACGACCCGGCCTCCGGTCCCCCGGACGAGCCGGCCCCCGGTCCCCCGGACGAGCCGGCCCCGCCGCCCTCGCCCGAGGCCACCCTCATGGAGGGAGAGATGCTGCACCTGGCGGGCCGTCTGGAGGAGGCCAGGAGGGTCTTCGAGCGGGCTCGCGCCGAGTCGCCCGGGGACCCGGAGGTCGTGGGCTGGGTCGAGGCGCTGGGCCACCCCGGAGGCGAGGCGCCTGCCCCGGCCCCCCCCACGGAGGCCGTGGTGCCTGCCGGCGCCGCCGAGGGCGCGGCCTCCGTCTGCGTCGCGCTCTTCGGCGGCACCAGCTCCGGCGTGGAGGCCACGCGGCGCTTCGAGGGCGGCTACAGGGGCCGCGCGGTGCGCTGGGAGGGGACGCTGGTCCGGGTCGAGGACTTCTCCTACGACGCGGTCCTGGGGCCCGGACCCGGCCGGCGCGCGGTGTTCGAGGTGGCGGAGGTGGACGCGGGCCTGCTCGGCCTGCGGCGGGTCCAGGCCCTCGTCCGCCTGTTGCCGGAGGAGGACGCCGACCGGCTCCGCGCGCGGGTGGGCGCGCGCGTCGCCTTCGAGGGGAGCCTCCTCCGCTGCGACGGCTTCCTGCGCAACCTCTACCTGACCGGGGGTCGCACGGGAGGGGGGGAGGCGTCCCCCACTTGAACCCGCGGGCGGGGACCGGGGACTACCCCTGGCCCCCGTCCCTGGCCCCTTGCAGCGCGGTCAGGGCCCCCGCCGTCAGGACCAGGGCCCCGCCCGCCAGGGCGCTCGCCTGCGGGGCCTCGCCCAGGACGGCCCAGGCCAGCAGACCGGCGAAGACCGCCTGGAGGTAGCCCAGGAGGCTCACCGGTCCCGCGGGGGCCCAGCGGTAGGCGTGGGTGAGGAGGACCTGGGCCGCCGTGGCCACGAGGCCCACCGCCAGGAGCGTGGCGAGCTGGGCCGGGGTGGGCACGCGAGCCGCCCCCAGGGCGGGGATGGCGGTGAGACCCGAGGCGGCCACGGAGAACCAGAGGATGATGACCCAGGGGTCGTCGGTCTCCCGCAGCCCGCGCATGCTCAGGTAGGCCACCGCCGAGAGGAGCCCCGAGGCGAGCCCCGAGAGGGCCCCCAGGGTGCGGGGCTCCAGGTTCGGGCGGAGGATCAGCGCCACCCCGGCCAGGGACAGGGCCAGTAGGCCCCAGGAGGCGGCCCGCGTCCGCTCGCCGAGGAAGGGCCGCGCCAGGGCGTGGACGTAGACCGGGGCCGTGGCCTGTAGCATGACCGCGTCCACCACCGGGATCTCGGAGATGGCGTGGAAGTAGCACCAGAGGGCCCCGGTCCCGGCCAGGGCCCGCAGGGCCAGGAGCCGGACGTGGACCGCCCGCGGCGGGCCGCCCGGACGCGTGCGGAGGCAGACCCAGACCACCGCCACGGTCACGGCGCTGCGGGCGAAGACGGCGAGGTGGACCGGCACCTCCCCCGCGAGCCCCTTCACCAGGGTGGCCACGACGGCGAAGCAGAGGGAGGATCCCGTCACGCAGGCGAGGCCCGTGCGAGGGCGGTCGCGGGGGGGGGCGGCCACGCACGGGAGTCTAGCGAGGGGGCGCGCCGATTGACAGCGCCCCCGCGGGCCTGCTAGAACCGCAGGCCCCGCCGGGAGCGACCTGGCCATGCTGGACCCTCGCCGCCTGCAGAGGCCCGTGGCACGGGCCTTGACCCTCGCCACCGCCCTCGCCATGGGCTGGTTGCTCTGCCAGGTGGGCTACTACCAGGTCCCTCTCGGCGCGGAGGTGGACCTGGCCCCGGGGACGCGCTGCCTCTACGACCGCTGGTTCCGCCCCGAGTCCCTGGCCCCGGGCGACTACGTGGTCTATGGCGACGGGGCAGGCGGCCTGCGGCTGGGCCGGCTCGCGGGGAGGGACGGGGACTCGGTCATCCTCCGCGGGGCCTCGCCCCTGGAGCTCCCCGTGGGCGAGGTGCGGGGCCGCGTGGCCGCCATCTTCGAGAGGAGGTGAGGGGGGTGGCGGCCAGCGAGCGGGAGTTCGTCCGCGCCCTGGCGGCCCGGATGCCGCGCTCGGCGGCGGTGCGCGTGGGGATCGGGGACGACGCGGCGGTCCTGGGGGACGGGCTCCTGGTGGCCTGCGACATGGTGATGGACGGGACCCACTTCCGCCTGGAGGAATGCGGTCCGGCACGGGCCGGTCGGAAGGCCCTGGCGGTGAACCTGAGCGACATCGCCGCCATGGGCGGTCGTCCGGAGGCGGCCTTCGTCGCCCTGGCCCTGCCCGCGGGAGGACCGGCGGGGATGGCCGACGCCCTCATGGACGGCCTGGCGGCCCTGGCCGCTCGGCACGGGGTGGCCGTGGCGGGCGGCGACACCAACTCCTGGGAGGGGCCCCTGGCGGTGGCCGTGACGGTGACGGGACGCCCCGGGCCCCGGGGGCCGCTCCTGCGCTCCGGGGCGCGCGGCGGGGACGTCCTGGCGGTGACGGGCGCGCTGGGCGGCTCCCGGGCCGGACGCCACCTGGACTTCGAGCCGCGCCTGGCCGAGGCCGAGGCGCTGGCGGCGGCCGGGGAGGTCCACGCCCTCCTGGACATCTCCGACGGCCTGGCCCTGGACCTGGCCCGCATGGCCGAGGCCAGCGGCGTCGGGGCGCGCCTGGAGGCCGCGCGGGTCCCCGTCTCCGCGGAGGCGCGCGGGGCGGCCCGCTCGAGCGGCCGGACGCCCCTGGACCACGCCCTCGGGGACGGCGAGGACTTCGAGCTCCTCGCTGCCCTGCCCCTCGCCACCTGGGAGGCCGTGCGTCGCACCGGCCTGCCGGGTGGCACGCCCCTCACCCGCGTGGGGGAGGTGACGCCCCTCGCCCAGGGGCTGGTCCTGGTGCGCCCGGACGGGGGGGGCGAGCCCCTCGAGGTGCGGGGTTGGCAGCACCGGGTCCCGTAGTTGTCCGGTCCTTCGAGACCGGGTCCGAGGACGAGACGCGGGCCCTGGCGGAGCGCCTGGCGAGGCTGCTCCCGCCGCTGGCCGTCGTCGCCCTGGTGGGGGACCTGGGCTCGGGCAAGACCGCCTTCGCCCAGGGCCTGGCCCGGGGGCTGGGGCTGGACCCCCGGGAGGTGACGAGCCCCAGCTTCGTCCTTCACCACGTCCACCCCGGGCGGCGCACCCTGCACCACCTAGACGCCTACCGGCTTCCGGACGCGGCGGCCTTCGCCGGGCTGGCCCTGGAGGAGCAGATGGACGCGGAGGCGGTCGCGGTGGTGGAATGGGCGGACCGGGTGCGAGCGGCGCTGCCGACGCCCACCGTGGAGGTGTCCCTGGAGGTGACGGGTCCGGCCTCGCGGCGGTTGCGGGTGGAGGGCCCCGCCCGGGTCGTGGAGGCCCTTTGAGGGAGGCGGCATGAAGACCCTCTACGTCGCGGAGACCCGTACCAACGACGGGAAGACCTTCCTCACCCTGGGTCTGGCCCGGGAGTTCCAGGCGCGGCTGGGGGAGATCGGCTTCATCAAGCCCCTGGGCATGGCGGACCTGCGCGCGGGCGAGATGCGCCTGGACGAGGACGCCATCCTCATCGAGAGGGCCTGCCGGGTCCATGCCAACGTCCAGGACATGTGCCCGGTGACCATCAACCGGGAATTCACCGAGGAGTTCTACGCCGCCGCCAACCCGGACGACCTCCTGGCCCGCGTCCTGGACGCCTACGGGCGCGTCTCGGCGGGCAAGCAGCTCGTGGTGGCCGAGGGCACCGGCCACGCGGCCATGGGGGGCTTCCTGGGCCTCTCCAACGCCCGGGTGGCCTCGGCCCTGGGGGCCCGCGTCCTCCTGGTGGCCTCGGGGGGCATCGGCCAGCCCATCGACGACGTCCTCCTGAACGTGGCCTTCTACGAACGCTTCGGCGTGGGGATGGTGGGGGTGGTCTTCAACAAGGTCTATCCCCACGAGCACGAGGTCCTGGAGCGGGTGGCGGGGCGGCTCCTGGAGGGGAAGGGGGTGCGCTTCCTCGGCGCCATACCCTACGACCCCGAGCTTTCGCGGCCGCGGGTCATGGACGTCCTGGAGGCCACCGAGGGCGAGCTGCTGCACGGCGACGACCGGCTGGGCGAGACCATCACGCGGCTCCACGTGGGGGCCATGACGGCCCAGCGGGCCATGCAGTTCCTCCGCGGCGGGGAGCTGATCATCACCCCCGGGGACCGCGGGGACATGATCCTGGCCGCCCTCACGGCCGCGCGCCTGGGGGCGCGGCCCGCCGCCCTGGTCCTCACCGGGGGCGTCCCCCCGGTGGAGCCCGTCCTCAGGGCCATCCGCGCCCACGACGTCCCCGTCATGACGGTCAAGGCGAACTCCTTCGACACGGCCAAGTGCGTCGGGGACCTGCGCGTGCGGATCTCGCCCGCCGACACCGAGCGGGTGGATCGCGTGGCGAGGCTGGTCAAGGAACACGTGGACATGGACGCGGTGCAGGCGGCCCTGGAGTGAGCGGGGCCGCAGTCCGGCTGGTGGTCCACGGCGCCGCGGGGCGCATGGGGCGGCGGCTCGTGGCCCTGGCGGCGGCCGAGCCGGGCCTCCGCCTCGCGGGCGCGGTGGTGCGCCCCGGCTCGGGCCTGGCCGGGAGGGACGCCGGGGAGCTGGCCGGCGTCGGGGCGCTGGGGCTCGCCCTCACGGAGGAGGTCCCGGCGGGGGACGTCCTGGTGGACTTCTCGGCCCCCGGGGCGGCGCCTCGCGCCCTGGACGCCTGCCTGCGCCACCGCATGGGGCTCCTCCTCGGGACCACGGGCCTCCCGGCGGAGGTGGGGCTCGTGGCGAGGGAGGCCTCGTCCCGCATCCCGGTCATCGTCGCGGCCAACACCAGCCTGGGGGTGCAGCTCCTGGCGAGCCTGGTGGGCCGGGCCGCCTCGGCCCTGGGGGAGG
This sequence comes from Planctomycetota bacterium, assembly GCA_016209495.1. Taxonomy (GTDB): domain Bacteria; phylum Planctomycetota; class JACQVX01; order JACQVX01; family JACQVX01; genus JACQVX01. The sequence continues at coordinate 121 of JACQVX010000065.1, read as the reverse complement.
CCTGGGACGTGGAGGTGGTGGAGGCCCACCACCGGCAGAAGCGCGACGCCCCCAGCGGCACCGCCCGACTCCTGGTCGCGGAGGTGGCCCGCGCCCGCGGGCGGGAGGGGGACCTGGAGGT
>JACQVX010000064.1 GCA_016209495.1 Planctomycetota bacterium | reverse complement strand
GTGCAGCTCCCGGCCAACCGCCGGGACAACGCGCGGCCGACGTCCGCGGCGTCTCCGGTGGGCTCGCCCACGCTAGCGCTCCGTCAACACGGCCATGAAGGCCTCCTGGGGGATCTCCACGTTCCCCACGTGCTTCATCCGACGCTTGCCCTCCTTCTGCTTCTCCAGGAGCTTCCGCTTGCGGGACACGTCGCCGCCGTAGCACTTCGCCGTGACGTTCTTGCGCAGGGGCTTGATGGTCTCCCGGGCGATGACCCGGCCCCCGATGGCCGCCTGGAGCGGGACCTCGAACAGGTGCCTAGGGATCTCCTTCTTCAGCCGCGCTATGAGACGCTTGCCCACGTGGTAGGCGCTGTCCCGATGGGCGATGACCGAGAGGGCGTCCACCGCCTGGCCGCCCACGAGGATGTTCAGCCGGACCAGGTCGGCGGCGCGGTAGCCCTCCAGGTGGTAGTCCATGGTCCCGTAGCCCCGCGTGAGGCTCTTCATCTTGTCGTAGTAGTCGTAGACGATCTCCGAGAGGGGGAGGTCGTAGGTGAGGATCACCCGCCTGGGGCTCAGGTACTCCGTGGACCGGTAGCGGCCGCGCCGCTCCTCGTCGAGCTTCATGATGGCCCCGATGCAGTCCGCGGGGCAGATGACCGAGAGGCGCACCACCGGCTCCCGGATCTCCTCGGCCTCCCCCCCCTCGGGGACCTTGGAGGGGCTGTCCACCTCGCGCAGCTCGCCTCCGTGCAGGAGGACCTGGTAGGTCACGTTGGGGGCGGTCTGGCACACGTCCACCCCGGCCTCCCGCTCGAGGCGCTCCTGGACCACCTCCATGTGGAGCAGGCCCAGGAAGCCGCACCGGAAGCCGAAACCCAGGGCGTCGGAGGTCTCCGGGGCGAAGGTGAAGGAGGCGTCGTTGAGCCGGAGCTTCTCCAGGGCGGCGCGCAGGGCCGGGAACTCGGCGTTCGTGGTGGGGTAGAGTCCGCAGTAGACCATGGGCTTGGGCTGCACGTAGCCCGGCAGCGGCCGCACGGCCGGGCCGGCCTCCGCCGGGGCGAGGGTGTCCCCCACGCGGACCTCGGTGACCGACTTGATGTTGCAGATGGCGTAGCCCACGGACCCCGTGGGGAGGACCTCCACCCGCCGCATGGCCGGCGTGAAGATCCCCACCTCGTCCACCTCGTAGGTCCTCCCGGTCCCCAGGAGCCGCACCCGGTCCCGGGCCGCGACCTGTCCGTCCACCACCCTCAGGTAGGTGACGACCCCGCGGTAGTCGTTGAACTCGCTGTCGAAGATGAGGGCACGCAGCGGCGCCGCCACGTCGCCGGTCGGCGGCGGGAAGCGGCGCACCGCCGCCTCGAGCATGGCGTCCACGCCCTGGCCGGTCTTCGCGCTGGTGAGGATGAGCCCCTCGGTGTCCAGCCCCAGGCCGGACAGCTCCTCCGCCACTTCCAGGGGGCGGGCGTTGGGGAGGTCGATCTTGTTGATGACCGGGACGACCTCCAGGTCGCCCTCCAGGGCGAGGTAGAGGTTGGCCAGGGTCTGGGCCGCCACCCCGTCCACCGCGACCACCCCCAGGAAGGCCCCCTCCGCCGCCGCCAGGGAGCGGGAGACCTCGTACGAGACATCCACGTGGCCCGGGGTGTCGATGAGATTGAAGCCGTAGTCCTCGCCGTCCAGCCGGTAGCGCACCGAGACCGCGCTGGCCTTGATGGTGATGCCCCGCTCCCGCTCCAGGTCCATGGAATCCAGGAGCTGGTTCTGGAACTCGCGCTCCGTGATGGCCCCGGTGGCGAGGAGGATGCGGTCCGCCAGGCTGGACTTGCCGTGGTCGATGTGGGCGATGATGCAGAAGTTTCGCGTGTGCGGAACGTCCATGACCGTCGCGTCAGGTGGCGGAGAGGAGCAGTCCCGCCAGGCGCTCGCGGACGAGGCCCAGGGCGCGTCCCCGGTGGCTGGCCCGGTCCTTCTCCTCGGGGGAGAGTTCGGCGAAGCTCCGCCCGTGGGGCTCGGACCAGAAGAGGGGGTCGTAGCCGAAGCCGTTCGTCCCGCGCGGGGCCTCGAGGATGCGACCCTCGGCGTGGCCCTCGGCCTCCAGGAGGACGCGGCCGTCGACCGCCAGGGCCACGGCCGCGGTGAACCGGGCGCCGCGCCGCTCGCCCGGGCAGCCTCGAAGCTCCTCCAGGAGCCGCCGGTGGTTGTCCAGGGCGGTGGCCCCCGGCCCCGCGTAGCGGGCGGAGCGTACCCCGGGCCGCCCACCCAGGGCGTCCACCGAGAGGCCCGAGTCGTCAGCCAGGACCGGGAGCCCCAGGGCCGCGGAGAGCTCCCTGGCCTTCTTCGCGGCGTTCCCGGCGAAGGTCCCGGCGTCCTCCACGACGGCCGGGGCGCCCGGGAAGTCGGCCAGGGGACGCAGGGCGAGCCCCAGCCCCGCGAGGATGCGGACGACCTCCCGCACCTTGTGGGGATTGGCGCTCCCCACGACGACAGTGGCTCCGTACTTCACGCCTCGCCCCCCGGGCTCGACCTGAGGCGGGCCTCGCCTCGCCCTCACGAGTCCCTCGCCGCGGCCCCGGCCGCGTCCGCGAGCAGGGCCTGGTGCCGGGCGGCCAGGACCTGCCCCACGCCGTCCCCGGCCGCCGCCAGGAGCTCCTCGAGCCTCTCCGCCTCGATGGGTTCGCCCTCCGCGGTCCCCTGGACCTCCACGAGGCGGGCGTCGTCGGTCATGACCACGTTCATGTCCCAGCGGGCCCGCTGGTCCTCCGAGGCGTCCATGTCCACGAGGACCTGGCCGTCCACCAGGCCGACGGAGACCGCCGCGACCCGCGCGCGCAGGGGGTCCGTGGCCAGGACCCCCCGCCGGCGCAGGTCCTCCAGGGCGTCGGCCAGGGCGATGCAGGCCCCGTTGACGGCCATGGTGCGGGTCCCGCCGTCGGCCTTGAGGACGTCGCAGTCCAGCCAGACCGTGCGGCGGCCCAGGGCCGTCAGGTCCACCACCGCGCGCACGGAGCGGCCGATGAGCCGCTGGATCTCCAGCGTCCGCCCGTCGGTCCGCCCGCGCCGCTCCTCCCGGGCCCTGCGCTCCGGGGTCGAGCCGGGCAGCATGCCGTACTCGGCGGTCACCCACCCGTGGCCCGCGTCCGAGAGGAACTTGGGCACCGCCTCTTCCACGGAGGCGGTGCAGAGGAGGTGGGTCTGGCCGGCGCGGATGAGGACCGAGCCCGGGGAGCGGCCCGTGAAGTTCCGCTGGAGCTGCAAGGGCCGGATCTCGGACTCCCGCCGCCCGTCCTGCCGCAGTCGCGCCTCCTCGCGCCGTCCCGGACGACCGCCGGGGGCGGAAGTATATCACCAGCGGGCGCGAGGGCCGACGCGGGATTTCGAGGGGGGGCGGGCCAGGCGCGGTGGATTCCGCGACGCGGCGCGCGGAGAGACCGTCGACGGCAAGCCGGTCGCGAAGGTCCGGGTCGTGGGCGGACGCGTCCAGGGCCTCACCCCCGGAACCATGCCCGCAGGCGTCCGGCGCGCTCCTCGGGCGTGCCGAACTCGGCGCGGTAGTCCTCCATGGCGCGTGCGATGACGTCCAACGCCCCCGCCTTGCCGTAGATCTCGGGGATCTCGACGCGGCGAGGGACCGCGCCAGGCATTTCCTTGTAGGTCAGGAAGTAGTGGCACAGGCGGTCGAGGAGCCCCTGGGGCACCTCCGCGAGGTCCCGCCAGCCGCCGTAGGTCGCGTCGTCCCTGAGCACGGCGAGGACCTTGTCGTCCGCCTCGCCACGCTCGATCATGCGCAGCCCGCCGATGGGGATGGCGGGAACGAGCACGTCACCGTGGGAGAAGCCCTTCTCGGTGAGGACGCAGATGTCGAGGGGGTCGCCGTCGCCGCGGATCCCGCTCGGGGCGCCGACGCGGTCACCGCAGTAGGTCCGGGGGATGAACCCGTAGAGCGTGGGGCAGAGACTGGAGTACTTCTGGGGGCGGTCGACCTTCAGGAGGCCCGAGGGCTTGTCGATCTCGTACTTCACGCCGTCGGTGGGCACCAGTTCGATGTAGGCCGTATAGACGCCGCCCTCGCCGAGCGGGGACACGCCGTGCCACGGGTGCGACGGGTTGAGCTGGGCCAGGAGGGACTCGATCTCGTTCATGTCCGCACTCTATCGCGGCGCGCCAGCGACTACCAAGTCGCGGGCGGCGAGGGGACGTGGGGGTGGGTGCGGACGGGGGCGTGGACGGACCCCGCCGTCCGTCATTGACACCTCGCGGCGGGCGTAGCTAGGATCGCGGCGCACGCCGGGAGCGCCCCACATGGCCGCCATCCAGGTCAAGGACATCATCCTCGGCGAGATCGCCGTGGAGCAGCGCCTCGTCGACCGCGAGATGGTGGACGAGTGCGTCGGCCTCCAGGAGCGGGGGCCCTCCGACCGCCCCCTGGGCGCGATCCTGGTGGAGAAGGGCTACCTGAGCGAGGCCCAGCTCGCCCACGTGCTGCGCCTCCAGAAGGAGCGGTTGGGGCAGGTGGACCCCCTCACCCGGGAGAGGGTGGAGGACGTCATCTTCGGCCAGCTCGCCGTGAAGCGCGAGATGCTGCGACTGGAGGACGTCCACGCCGCCCTCCGCGAGCAGGCCCGCCTCCGGGCGGCGGGCACGCGCCGGAGGCTGGGGCAGATCCTGGTCGATCGGGCGGTCCTGACCGCCGCGCAGGTGGAGGAGCTGCTGGAGTTCCAGTGCAAGCGGATCCTGGTCTGCTACCAGTGCCACTCCCAGTTCACCGTCCAGGGGCAGCAGCCGGGCCAGCGCCTGGCCTGCCCACGCTGCCGGACCATCCTCCAGGTGCCGGACCGCCTCTACGAGGTCCAGACGGAGGAGGGGGAGCTGGTGGCCACCACCCTGCAGCTTCGCGCCGAGGACCTGCTGGGCGACGCGCCGGGGGTGGGCGCGGCGCCGCCCGCCGCGGCCCCGGCGGCGGATGCGGCGCGCAGGCCCGGGGTGTGTCTGCCCGGGGAGCGCTTCGGCGCCTACGAGATCATCGAGGAGATCACCCGCGGAGGGATGGGGATCGTCTACAAGGCGCGGCAGGTGGGGCTGGAGCGGGTCGTCGCCCTCAAGGTCCTACTGGGGGGCGAGGGGGCCGAAGGGGAGGAGGTCCAGCGTTTCCTCCGCGAGGCGCGGCTCGTGGCCAAGCTCTCCCACCCGCACATCATCCCCATCATCGATGTAGGCGAGCAGGATGGGGTCCACTACTTCACCATGGAGTACGTGAAGGGCCGGACCCTGGACGACCTCATCAAGGAGTCCCCCTTCAGCGTCAACGGGACCTGCCTGGTGGTCCGGGACGTGGCCAAGGCCCTGCAGTACGCCCACGAACACGGGGTCCTCCACCGGGACGTGAAACCGGCCAACATCATGATCACCACGGAGGGGGGACGGACCTTCCTCATGGACTTCGGCCTGGCCCGACAGCAGGTGGTGGACACGCAGCTCACCCAGGCCGGGGTGGTCCTGGGGACCCCGGCCTACATGCCCCCGGAGCAGCTCAACCCGGAGGAGGGCACGGTGCTCGGCCCCACCGCGGATGTCTACGCCCTGGGCGGGGTCATGTACCGGATGCTCACGGGGCAACCCACCTACAAGGCGGAGTCCTTCGCCGCCCTCGTGGCCATGAAGCTGCGCGACGAACCCAGGCCCGTGCAGGAGCTGAACCCGGAGGTCCCGGACCGGGTGGCCGCCATCTGCATGAAGTGCCTGGAGCGGCGCCCGGCGGATCGCTACGCCCAGGCCCGGGACATGGTGGAGGACATCAACTACTACCTCCAGAAGGAGGCGAGCGGAATCCAGTGGGCCGCCAAGGAGGTCCCTGTCCCGGAGGGGGGCGTGCCGCGCGGCGCGGCGGGGTCCGGTGGGGGCGAGCCACGGGCGGCACCGGCGCCCGTGCGGCCTGCCGGGCGCCCCGTTCGACGTGCCCGGGGCCTGCTGGGTCCGGTCACGGTGTTGCTGGCCCTGGCCGCCCTGGGGGCTGGCGGGTTCTTCAGGGACCCGCTCCTCGACCTCTTCGATAAGGGGCCTCGCGCGCGTCTGGGCAAGGCGCGCGCGGAGATGGCCCGCGTGGGCGCGATGGCCATGGACGACCCCACCGGGGCGCGCCGGGCCCTGGAGGCGTGGGACGCGTTGCTCGAGCGTTCGGGAGAGGCGGCGCTCCCGGAGGACTTCCTGGAGGAGCTCAGGGCCGCTCGGCGAGGGACGGAGGCGACCTACCAGGATCGCCTCTCGGAGGCCTTCCGCGGCCTCACCACCGCCGGGGAGGGGCGGGCGAGCCGATTCGGCGAGCGGCTGCGGGCGATGGACGCCTTCCTGGAGGTCCACGGCGACACCGCATACGGCGAGCGGGTCCGCAAGGAGAAGGAGCGGGTGCTGGGGGAGGTGCGCGCCTACTACCAGCGCGTCGCGCAGGAGGTGGAGGCCCTGCGCGCCGCGGCGCGGTTCGGCCAGGCCATGGCCGCCGTGGACGCGGGGGTCGAGGGCCTCTGGGGCACCGAGTTCGAGCGCAGCCTGCGGCAGCAGAGGGACGTGCTCGACGCGGCGGCCGCGACCTATGCGGAGCGGCTGCGCCAGGACGTGAGCGCCCTCCTGGGGGTGCAGACCTTCGGGGAGGCGGGGCGGAGGGCCGAGGCCGCTTGCAGCGGCCTGGCCGGGACCGCCCACGAGCCCTCCGCCGTGGCCCGCCGGGAGGAGGTCCTGCGGCGTGCCAGGGAGGCCTTCGATGGCCAGGCGATGGAGGCGGAGGCCCGCTCGAGCCGTGGCGACTTCGAGGGGGCCCGGAGGGTCTACCGGAAGGTGGCGGAGACCTACGGCGTGCCGCCCGTGGTGGAGCGTGCCCACTCGGCCCTAGAGGCGGTGGACGCCCGGGAGCGGGCCGCCCTGGCCCGGGACCTGCCCGCGCGCCTCGCCCTCGCGGGGCAGGCCCTGGACGAGGCACGCCTCGAGGACGCCCGCGCCGAACTGGCGGGTCTCGCCGGGGCCGTGGAGGCGGGATCGGCCCAGGCCGGTGACCTGGCCGCGCTGGAGGAGGAGGCGGAGAGGCTCCTAGCCCTGCGGACTGCCCTCGGGGTGAAGGCCTCCGACTGGGCCGGGCTCGCCCCGGACGAGGTCATTCGCCGGGCCGCATCGGCAGGGCCGGGGGCGGGGGCCGACCCGGTGGCCCTGGCCGCGTGGCTCTGGCGCCGGGGGCGTGCGCGGGAGGCGCGGGCCGCGCTGGAGGGGGTGGTCGACGAGGGGGCCCTCGTCGAGCGCCTTCGCTCGCGCATCGCGGAGGCCCTGGCGCGGCGTGCGCAGGACGCGCGCTCCCGGGCCATGACGCTCCTGGCGGCGGACCGATTCGGGGAGGCCGCGGCGGCCCTGCGGGAGGCGGCGGATGGACTCGACGGTTCCCCGGAGGCCGAAGCCCTCCAAGGGGAGGCGGCGGCGGCGGAGGCCTCCGCCCGGGAGCGCTGGCTCGAGACCGCCGCTCGAGCGGAGGCGCTCGCCGGCGATGGAGACCACGAGGGGGCCCGGCGCCTCCTGGAGCAGGTGACCTCCACCTACGGTGTGCCGGAGGTCGTCGAGGAGGCGCGGCGGCGCGCGGCGGCCCTGCCCTCCTACCCGGGCATGGTATTCGTGCCGGCGGGCGCCTTCCGCATGGGTTCCGAGGAGGGGTCCCGGGACGCGCGTCCCGTGCGGGAGTGGACCCTCAAGGCCTACTACATCGATCGTCACGAACTGACGCGGGAGGCCTACGGCCGCTTCCTCGCATCGCCGGAGGCCACGTCCCACGCCCTCTGCCACCCGTCGGAACCCCGGGGCAAGGTCCACCGGCCCGACACCTGGGACGACCCCGACCTGTCGAGTCCCTCCCTCCCGGTGGTCGGGGTGGACTGGTTCGATGCCTGGGCCTGCGCGGCCTCGCGCGGGGCGAGGCTGCCCACCGAGGCCGAGTGGGAGAGGGCGGCCCGGGGCACCGATGGTCGGTCCTATCCCTGGGGTCCCCACTTCCACCCGCGGTTCACCGGTCAAGCCAGCGGGTCGCGCCGCCTGATGCCGGTAGGGTCATTCCCGGACGGGGTGAGCCCCTGCGGGGCGCTGGACATGGCGGGGAACGCGGCCGAATGGGTCGCCGACTGGTACGGCGAGGACGCCTACTCTGCGCCAGAGACCCGGGACCCGCGCGGTCCGCCGGTGGGGAGGGCCCGAGGGGTTCGGGGCGGGGCCTTCCTGGACGAGGCGGCGCTCCTGTGCGTCTGGCGACGGGGTGCCGAGGAGCCCGGCGTGCGACGGCGCCACATCGGATTCCGCTGCGCGCGGGACCCCTGAGGCGCGAGTCGGCCTACCAGGAGACGGGGGCCTCGACGTACCGGACAGATCCCTCCATGACGGCGGTGTCCGGGAAGGTGGGAGGTGCCGTGAGGACCGCCGGGATCTTGTAGACGGCCACGGCGACCAGGGCGAAGACGAAGATTCCCAGGACGGCCCCCAGGTTCGTCTGCCCGCCGGTTCGGCGCCGAGTTACGCGAGGACTGGACATGGCTGGAATCCTCCTGCGTGGACCCCTCTCTCCGCGGTCTGTCCGTTCCACTCGCCGTGCCGGCCACGCGCGCGCCCTGGGCACGCCTCTTCCGCACGGGTCCGATTGTCGGACGCCGCGTCTTGCTACCGGGTGCGGCCTGGATTGACCCCCTCCGCCCTCCGGCGCTAGACTTCGCCCACCCGGGGAGTAGCTCAGTGGCAGAGCCTGATCTTTGGGAGGTCAGCGTCGTGGGTTCGAACCCCACCTCCCCGACCAGCGTCGCACGGTAGTGAGACCGGAGAGGGCCAGGCCCGTGCGGATGCCCGTGGGGCTACATCCACGGCCACGCCCACGCCCACGGCCTCCAGGATGGCTCGCGACCCGGATTGAAGGTTTCGACTCCCCGTGTGATGACCCTAAAAAATACCGAATTTCCTTGGACGGCGGGCGAATATTTGGTTATTGTTTGGTTATGAAGGACCCTCCTCGTGGAATCGAGGAACTGCGGGCCCTGTTGCGGAGGGTCGGTGGGGCCGACCCTCGGGGCGCAGGCCGGTGGGAAGGCCACGGAGACCCGACGCTCCGGGCCGTGACCTCCACCGGCTGCCCAGCCCTGGATGGTCTGCTGCCCCGTGGGGGGCTGCCGCTGGGGGCCGTGACGGAGATAGTGGAGGGGAGAGGTGGAGGTGGATGGCTTCTGGCCTTGCTGGCGGCGCGGGAGGCGGCGTTCAATCCAACTCAGTCCCTCGCTGCGCTTGGCCGCTCTTGCGGCCGGCGGTCTGATGACGGCGGCTGGGTCGTGGTGGTGGAG
>JACQVX010000063.1 GCA_016209495.1 Planctomycetota bacterium | reverse complement strand
GCCGCCACCATGGTGGCCGCGTGGATCAGGGCGCTCACGGGGGTCGGGCCCTCCATGGCGTCCGGCAGCCAGACGTGCAGGGGGAACTGGCCGCTCTTGCCCACGGGCCCGAGGAAGAGGAGCACCCCCGCCAGGGGCAGGAGCGGCAGCCCCGCCAGGGTCAGGCCCGCCCAGCGGCCCTCGCGCACGCTCGCGAACACGTCGGAGTAGGCGAAGGAGCCCGCCACCTGCCAGATGATGCAGATGGCCAGGAAGAAGCCCAGGTCCCCCACCCGGGTGGTCAGGAAGGCCTTCATGGAGGCGTGGGCCGCCGAGGGCTTGAAATAGTAGAAGCCGATGAGGAAGTAGGAGCAGACCCCCACGAGCTCCCAGAAGACGAACAGGAAGAAGAGGCTGTCGGTGATGCACAGCCCCAGCATGCTGAAGGTGAAGAGCTGGAGGTAGGCGAAGAAGCGGGCGTAGTCCTGCTCCGGGTGCCCGTGGTGGTCCCTCATGTAGCCGCAGGAATAGAGGTGCACCAGGAAGGAGACGGTGGTCACCACCACGAGCATCACGGCGGTGAGGTTGTCCACCAGGACCCCGAAGGGGATGGTGAGCGCCTCGGGCCCCGAACCGAGGGCGAGCCAGTCCCGGCGAGCCACCGCGGTCGGGATCCCGTGGCCCCCCTCGGCCGTGAGGACCGGGAGGAAGAGCCGCCAGGCCAGGACCGCCCCCAGGCCCACCGTGCCGGTGGCCAGCCAGTCCCCCTGGCGGGGGAGCCGGCGCCCCAGGGCGAGCTGGGCGACGAAGCCCGCCAGGGGCAGCGCCAGGATCCACAGGGCCAGGGTGATCGAGTCGTGGGGGTTCACACTCGGTATCTCACAGGCAGTGCGACTCGTCCTTCGTGGTCGTGGCCGTGGCCGTGGTCGTGGTCGTGGTCGTGGGCATCGCATCGGGAGCAGCCACGGTCACGCCCACTCCCTTCACTCCCTCAGCATCGTGGGCTGGTCCACGTCCACCGTCTCGAAATGGTTGTAGAGGTTGAGGACGATGGCCAGGGCCACGGCCGCCTCCGCCGCCGCCAGGACGATGACGAAGATGGCCACCGCCTGCCCCGTCAGCTCGGGGTGCAGGGTCCGGGTGCTCCCCACGAAGCGGCCGAAGGCGATGAAGTTGAGCGCGGCCGCGTTCAGGATCAGCTCCACCCCCATGAGGACGGCGACGGCGTTGCGCCGGCAGATCACCACCGCCATGCCGGCCCCGAAGACCATGGCGCTCACCAGGAGGTAGTGCTGCAGGCCCACCGCCGGGCCCATCACTCGCCCTCCTCCGGCTCGCGCCGCACGATGTAGGCCGCCCCCACCAGGGCCACCAGGAGGACCACCGAGGCCACCTCGAAGGGCAGGATGAAGTCGGTCAGGAGGAGGTCGCCGAGCCCCGCGGCCGTGTAGGCCGGCTCGCCGGCCTCGCGGACCGCCCAGGGCGTGCGGGTGTGGACCGCCGCGGCCAGGAGCCCGAGGAGACCCGCGGCCGTCACCCCCTGCACCACCAGGCCGGACCCCCGCGGGGCGCCGTCGCGCGCGATCCCCGAGTCGCCCCCGTCCCGGCGTCGGGTGAGCATGACGCCGAAGAGGATCAGGATGAGGATCCCCCCGATGTAGACCATGACCTGGGTGAGGGCCAGGAAATCGGCCCCCAGGAGGAAGTAGAGCCCCGCGAAGCCCGCGAAGCTGAAGAGGAGCCAGAATGCCATTCGCACGACGTCGCGGGTCACCAGGACCAGGAAGGCCGGGACCACGGCGGTGGCCGCGAAGGCCCAGAAGGCGAGGGTGCCGTAGTCCAGGGTCCTCACTCCCCCGCAACCTCCGGTTGCTCGCTCACTGCGCGGCCTCCGGGGGGGACGCGCCCGTCGCGGGCTTCTTCGCCGCGCCCGCCCCGGGCGCCGCCTTCTTCTTCTCCTCCTTCTCCCTCTTCTTCCGGGCGGCCAGCTCCTCCACGTACTTCTTCGCACTACGGCTGAAGCGCTCGTCCTCGAGGCTGTAGCGCCGGTCCGTGAGGAGGTTCTTCGTCATCTCCAGCCTCGAGTATCCCGAGAAGTCCCACTCGGGCCCCATGTGGATACAGTCCTCGGGACAGGGCTCGCAGCACAGGTTGCAGAAGAGGCACTTGGAGTAGTCGATGGTGAACCGCGTGAGGAGGGCCCCCTTGGCCCCCTGGCGCGCGTAGTAGTCGGCCCCCTCCACCGCCCCGGAGATCCCCTTGTGGTCCGTGTCCCGCGTCCCCTCCAGGGTGATGCAGTCGACCGGGCACGCACGCACGCACTTGTCGCAGAAGATGCAGAGCTCCGCCTGGAGGAAGTGGATGCCCCTGTGGCGGTGCGGGATCCCATCCGGGTCCCGCTCCCGCGGGTACTGGAAGGTGACCACCGTCTCCGGCTTGAAGAAGTAGCGGAGGGTGACGCGCATCCCCACGAGGACGGTCCAGAGGCCGTTCCACACCCGGGAGAAATAGCCCGCCACGGCCGTCACGCGAGCGGCCCCTTCCCGAAGAACCAGAGGTGATGCGGGCCCATCAGGTACTGCCACAGGGAGGCGCCCACGAAGGCCGCCAGGGAGAAGGGCAGGAGGACCTGGAGGCAGATGGTGAGGACGTGGTCCAGCCGGATGCGCGGGAGGGTCCAGCGCAGCCACATCTGGACGAAGACCAGGGCCATGGCCTTGGCCACCAGGACCCCCGTCCCCACCGCGACCCCCAGGTAGGAGGGGAGGCCGTCCATGCCGGGCAGCCCAGGGCTCCAGCCGCCGAGGAAGAGGCAGGCCCCCAGGGCGCTCACCACGTACATGGCCGCGTATTCCGCCAGGAAGAAGATGGAGAAGCGCATCCCGCTGTACTCGGTGTGGAAGCCCGCCACCAGCTCGCTCTCCGCCTCCGGGAGGTCGAAGGGGGCGCGCTTGCATTCCGCCAGGGTGGCCGTGAAGAAGACCAGGAAGGCCACCGCCGTGAAGGGATTGGCCAGGACGTACCAGTTCCAGAAGCCGCCGGTCTGGGCCGCCACGATGCCCTGGACCGAGAGGGTCCCCGCCATGAGGACCACGGTGAGGAGCGAGAGCCCGAGCGGGATCTCGTAGCAGACGAGCTGCGTGGCCAGGCGGATGGTCCCGAAGATGGCCCATTTGTTGTTCGAGGCGTAACCCGACATGATCACGCCCAGGGCCTCGATGGACATGACGGCGGCGAAGAAGAAGACCCCCGTGTCGAGGTCGGCGGGGATGACCGTGCGGTCGAAGGGCACCACCACGAAGGCCAGGAAGACCCCG
>JACQVX010000066.1 GCA_016209495.1 Planctomycetota bacterium | reverse complement strand
GGAGGAGGAGGAGGAGGTCCTGGAGGCCAGCCTCTCGCCCAGGCCCAGGGCGCCGGAGGCGTTGGCCCTGACCCCGGGGTCGCCCTTCCTGGGGGTGCGCTACGCGGCCCAGCCGCCCTATCACCTGGGGGGCGTGGAGGTGCATGAGGTCATCGGGGGCTCCGCGGCCGCGCGGGCCGGGGTGCGCGCGGGGGACGTGATCACGCGGCTGGGGGAGCGGCGCGTGCGCGACGCCGCGGACTTGGTGGGGGCCATCCTGGAGGCGGGGGTGGGACGGCCGGTGCGCCTGGGGTTTGTCCGGGGAGACGAGGTCCTGGAGGTGGATCTGGCCCTCGAGCCGCGGGGCGAGCGATGAGATACAAGCGAGCGGTAACGACAGAGGTCCTATCCATCGAGCCGTGCGGCCACCCGGTGGACGCCACGCTTCGCCCGCCAGGTTCCAAGAGCCTCGCCCACCGCGCCCTGGTGTGCGCCGCCCTGGCCCGTGGCCCGTCCCGCATCGAGGGCCTTCCCGACGGAGACGACGTCCGGCGGATGATCGAGGCCCTTTCGGCCCTGGGGTTTCGCGTGGAACCGTCCGGCCGCGTGCAGGGCTCCTGCGGGGAGGTCCCGGCCCCGACGGCAACCATCGATGCGGGGGGGGCGGGGACGGTGCTCCGCCTCCTCACCGCCCTCTGTGCCCTGGGACGCGGTCCCTACCGGCTGGACGGGGACGCGCGGATGCGAGAGCGGCCCGTGGGCCCGCTGCTCTCGGCCCTGCGGGCGCTGGGAGGCCACGCCCGGGACCTGGCGGGGAATGGTTGCCCCCCGGTGGAGATCCGCGGCGGACCCCTGAGGGGGGGGGCCGTGCGTCTGGAATCGGGGATGTCGAGTCAGTTCGAGAGCGCCCTCTGGCTCGTCTCCCCCTTCATGGAGCGACCCCTGGAGGTGGAGTCGGTGGGTCAGGCCGTGTCGCGGCCCTACGTGGCCATGACCCGGCGGGTCATGACCGACTTCGGCGTGGTGGGGCCCGGGGGGAGGGCATCCACCGAGGGTTACCGGGGACGCCGATATGCCGTCGAGGCCGACGCCAGCGGGGCGACCTTCCTGTGGGCCGCGGCGGCCGTGACGGGGGGGCGTGTCCGGGTGCCAGGGATCCCAACAGACTCGCCGCAGGGAGAACTCGCGGTCCTAGGAGTCCTGGAGGCCATGGGTTGCAGGGTGGTCCGAGGGACAGAGGCCATACAGGTGGAAGGGGGGACGCTTCAGGGCGTGGATGTCGATTGCGGCGACATTCCGGACGCGGTCCCGGCCCTGGCCGTGGTGGCGGCCTTCGCCCGTGGGACCAGCCGATTCCTGGGCGTGGCACACCTCCGACACAAGGAGAGCGATCGCCTCGAGGCCCTTGCCGCGGGACTTCATGCCCTGGGCGCCGGGGTAGAGGTAGGCGAGGGGGAGGTCCTCGTACGCCCCGACAAGCTGCATGGCGGGACAATTTGCAGCGCGGGTGACCACCGGATCGCCATGGCCTTCGGCGTGGCGGGACTCGCCGTGAGCGGGGTGAGCGTCCAGGACCCGGGCTGCGTCGCCAAGTCGTATCCGGGTTTCTTTCGAGACATCGCGCGGCTACGTGTGGCTGCTGTCCGGACCGGAGATGGGGCCACGGTTCACGTTCCGCGAGAATTCGCTTGACACATATGTGAAACGTCGTACAGTGCCGCCTTCCTAGCGTTTGGAGGGCTTTCCGGTGGACCAGAGCGACCCCGTCGTCCGGGCCAGCATGGACCTGTGCAACCTCATGCGCCAGTTCATGGCCGGTTCCACGGAGGCGGCTGCGATCCTCCGGCGTGTGCGGCGACTTGGGACGACGGTGCAGTTCGACCTTGTGACGAGCTACAGCGATGGGATGCTGGACCTGGAGCTTGGCCGGGTAGACAGTGCCTTCGAGGGGGAACCGAGGACCCTCGAAGAGGAATTCCCCGGAAGGCCTCGCCCGGCGGAGTCCCGACCCTACGATGCGGGCGACCTGGCCTTCCTCGAGGCCCTTGGCATCTCTCCCGAGTGAGGCGCGTGCAAGCCTCGTCCGTGTCTCGGGGACGGCTAGAATTCGCGTCGCTGCAGACCGCCATCGAGGGCTTCTGGCGCAGCCGCCCCGAGCCCGAATTCCCCAGCCGCACGCCGGTGGAGGACCCGGGGATTGAAGCCCTGGGCACTACGAACCTGAACCGGACACTGGACGAGGCCTTCCGGCGTCTGGATCGGCTGACCCGCCTGCGCCACGCCCTGAGCAAGGCGGTGGGTCTGGTCTCCCGCATGGGGGCCAGACGCGGGGCCGGACCGGACGCCTAGGCTTTGGGGGGTGCCCTCGGCGGCCCCCCCCGAATTCCCCCGCGCCGGGTCCCCTGGAGCGGGCCCGGCGTTCGAAGGCCCACGTCGCGTCGATACGAAGCCCCCTCGAAGTGGATCCGCTCGCAGGCCTCGTAGGCCCGTCTTCGGGCCAGGTCCCGGTCCTCTCCCAGGGCTGTGACTCCCAGCACCCGGCCGCCGCTGGTCAGGATTCGCCCGTCCGCTCGCCGTGTGCCCGCATGGTAGACCGCCACGTCGGCCATGGCCTCGGCCTCCGCCAGCCCCTCCACCGGGTGTCCGGTGGACACCTCGCCGGGATAGCCCTGGCTCGCCATGACCACGCACACCGCTGGGCGGGTGTCCCACGCCGGTTCGACGGAGCCGAGCCGGTGCTCGCATGTTGCGACGAGGATCTCCGCCAGATCGCTGCGCAGCCTGGACAGGACGGCCTGGGTTTCCGGGTCGCCGAAGCGGACGTTGAACTCCAGGGCGCGCGGGCCCGCACGGGTGAGCATGAGCCCGGCGTAGAGCACCCCCTTGAACGGGTGGCCCTCGCGGCTCATGGCGTGGATGGCCGGCACGACGATGGTGCGGACGACCTCTTGCTCGGTGCGCGCGTCCAGGGCCTCGGCGGGGGAGTAGGCCCCCATGCCTCCGGTGTTAGGACCTCGGTCGTCATCGAGGGCGCGCTTGTAGTCCCGGGCGGCGGGCAGGGTGAGCACGGCCTCTCCGTCCGTGACAGCCATGAGGGAGGCCTCCTCCCCCATCAGACATTCCTCCACCACCACCTGCCGGCCCGCCTCGCCATGCCTCCGTCCCAGCATGATGGCCTCGACGGCCTCGCGGGCCGAGAGGGCGTCCGGGCAGACGTAGACCCCCTTGCCGCCGGCCAGGCCGTCGGCCTTCACTACGCGAGGGTAGGTGGCGTCCGCGAGGTGAGCCAGGGCCGATGGCGCATCGTCGAAGACGCGGAAATCCGCGGTGGGGATGCCGTACTTTCGCATGACGCGCTTCGCGTAGACCTTGCTTGTCTCCAGCCGCGCGGCCCTGCGGCTCGGACCGAAGGCCGCGATGCCGTGCTCCTCCATGGCGTCCACCAGTCCGGCGGCGAGGGGGGCCTCGGGCCCCACGACAACGAGGGAGACGGCCTCCGCCCGGGCGAGGTCCACCATGGCCTCCAAGTCCGTCGGGTCCGCGTTGACGCAGTGAGCCTGGTCGGCGATGCCGCCATTGCCCGGGGCCGCAAGGAGTGCGCTCACCAGGGGAGAGCGTGCGAGGCACCGGATCAACGCGTGCTCTCGGCCGCCACCTCCCAACACGAGCAGTCTCACGAGGGCCTCCGGGTTGCGACGTGCCTGCCGGCGGCTCCCAGGGCCCGGCAGACCGGGTAGAGTAGGAGGATTGCCAGCGCGGGGAGGGCGCGCTTGTATCCCAGCAGGATGCCGGCGTCAAGGAGCAGAAGGCCGAACAGGGAGACGCGCACCAGGCCGGGGGCCGCGAACCGTCCCGCCGTGGCGCCACCGCGTCGAACACGTCGTGCCAGCACGAATCCCAGGGTTCCCAGGGCAGGGAGGGCCCAGACGGGGTGCGGGGTAGCGAGCGCAGCCGCGGGTGCCGCCACCGCCAGGGACCACCCGTAGGTCGCGAGACTCGCCGAGTCGGCGGAGTCCTCTTCGGTGGTACTGACCAGGGTCAGCAGGGCCACGTAGGAGAACGTGGCGATGCCTGGGGCGCAGAGGACGTCACCCGAACCCATCCCGACGTTGAGGAGGCGGCACGCACCCATGCCCAGGGCGCCGGGGAGGGCCCACCGTTTCACGAGTCCGTCGTAGGCTAGCACGGCGAGGGCGACGGAGAGCGCATGGGGCAGGCGTCCGGCCGCCTGGGCCAGTACCAGGCCCGCGATGAGCAAGCCGCCACCCCAGACGGCGGCCCGGGTACTGGAGATGGCGCCAGAGGGGATGGGTCGCTCAGGGTGGAGCAGGCGGTCCCGTCCCGCGTCGAACAAGTCGTTCAGGACCATGCCGGCCGAGTAGAGCCCCATGGAGGCCAGGCAGAGCAGGGCCAGGGCGGGGATTTCCGCCGTCTCCACCGACCCCTGGTGGCAGCGCCCCACGAGCACGTCCGCCGCCGCCGTGGGAGCCAGGGCGGGCCGCATCAGGGTCACGAGGGCCCACCCTGCCCGCGTTGACACCCATCTACCCCCTTGCTACGCTACGGCCCATGCGCCACCGGGGGTTCACGCTCGTCGAGCTCCTCGTCTCCGTGGCCTTGATGGTCATCCTGATCGGCTCCGTGACCTTTGTCTTCGTCCAGGCACAGAACATCTACTCCCAGACC
Source organism: Planctomycetota bacterium (assembly GCA_016209495.1). Taxonomy (GTDB): domain Bacteria; phylum Planctomycetota; class JACQVX01; order JACQVX01; family JACQVX01; genus JACQVX01. The sequence goes on along the minus strand of JACQVX010000066.1, from coordinate 1,170 downwards.
GGATCCAACATCCAGGTAGACCTGAACGCCAGGACCGTCATGGACATCATGGCCCGGGACCTCTCGAACGTCGTCAAGTCCCACGAGATGGAGTTCTACGAGGACACGGACTCGAGCGGTCACTTCGACAACGCGGACACGCGGCTGGCTGGCCAGTCCATGGGACCTCTGGGTGATACCTACCACCACGCCCTCATGGTCCGGTGGGGGAAGTACACGGATCCGGATGGGAGGGAGCGCAGGGCCGATACCGTCTATTTCAAGACGGTGCAGCCGGTGGCGACGATGGTCGACGGGAAGGAGGAGCAACTCGAGGCGGAGGTGCTCGTCCGATACGAACTGGACCATGCGGCGAACCCGGACTTCCCCGTGCTGCGGCGCCGCAGCCAGTGGGCCGAGGGCCCGGGCGCGAGTGGGAAGCTGACCATCACCGACGGCGAGGCGGACGCGGACAGCGAGGTCTCCGAGTCCATCTGCGAGTGGGTGGTGGATTTCGCGGTCGAGGTCATGGTCCCCGAGCCGGGGAGTGCGTCCTACAGGCCCACGAACATGGATCTGTCCAGCATCTCGGCGGGGGGTAATCCCGTCTTTCATTCCTACCACCCCTCCAGTGGGCCGGCCGGGGGCACGCTCGTGCCGGAAAAGGGCGAGTTCAAGGTGGAACAGGGTGACACGGAGGCACTCGTCCTGAAGGGTGTGGCGAGCGGCGACCCCTGCTACCTATACACCTCCGGCGGCAAGGGCCAGGCCCTGACCATCAAGAGCATCCAGACACGCGGCGGAGGGACGGTGCTGACGTTCATCGAGCCCCTGACGCTGACCGACACCAACCTGGTCTATCGCGTGGGGTTCCTCCCCCCGTCCCTGCGCGTGTCCCTGAGTCTGAAGGACGAGCAGCAGACCCAGGAGCGCACCATCCGCCGCGAATTCCGGCTACCGTCCCGCTGAAGGCCGCGGACCTTGTGGGGCGACTTTGCGAGGTGACGCAGGCGGCCCCGGACGGCCGCCCGCATCTTGCTGGGCCCCCCAGGTTTGACAGTTCGTCGTTGGAAGTACGGGCCCGGTATAGGTTGACCACCTTGGGTTCTGCACTACAACGCCGCGCTACCGGACCGGGTCACACCGGCGGCGTCCTCCATGGTCGGCCTGGACACGCCCAGGGCCTTGAAG
>JACQVX010000058.1 GCA_016209495.1 Planctomycetota bacterium | reverse complement strand
GGCGTAGGCCGCCTCGTCGTAGCGGTCGCGCAGCGGCGTGCGCTCGTCGGCACCCGGACGCTGCCGGAGGAAGAGGGCGTCGTAGAGGCGAAGCGCCACCTCCACCTGCCGGCGCAGGGAGGTGGACCCGCGGGCCGGCGCCGGGGCCGGCGCCGGGGCGGACGTGTCCGCCTCGTCCCCGGGGTAGTCCAGGTCGAGCGCCGCATCGCCGTCCCCGGAGCGGGCCCCGTAGAGCTGGTGGAGGTAGAGCAGGAAGGGGAGGGATCGCTCCTCGAACCGGCCGCTTCGCACGTGCTCCGAGAGCCGTCCCCGGGTCCCTTCGGGGAGGTCCAGGGCCCTGAGGAAGAGGAGGACCGCCTGCCGCGGGGCCCTCTCCGCCAGGAGGCGGGCGGGCTCGGCCATGGCCTCGAAGGGGGCCCGGAAGATCTCGGCCAGGACCTCGGTGCTGGTCCTCGGACCGCCGAAGAGGCCGGGGAACTCGTGGGAGGCCAGGACCCCGAGGACGACCGCGGCCGCCAGGAGCGCGGCGGCCCGCAGGGCCAGCCGGACGCCGCCGGCACGATCACGCCCCCCGGCACCCCTCATGGGCGCGGATCCATACCACGCGCGCGGCCGTCTTGCGAGCCACCCGGACCCTCGCTAGAATCGGCACCCCGGCTGGGCGGCGCGCCGCCCCCAGGAGGACCCGATGCGTCCGACGAGGTTCCCGACCGTCGCCCTGGCCCTCTCGCTGGCCCTCGCGCCCGGCCTCGCGCGGGCCGGGCTCCTCGACGACGCCCCCTCGGCGGAACGGCTCGCCCGCGCCCGGGAGGCCTACCACCGCGCCCTGGTGGCGGACCAGCTCATTGCCCTGGGGACGGACCGCCCGGAGGCGGAAGCGACCGCCGCCCTCTGGACGGCCGAGGAGGTGGCCTACCTGGCCGCCCACCCCGGGGCCCTGGACCCGGCCGCCGGTATCCTCGTCCCCGACGGCCAGAAGTCGGCCGACACCTGGAAGTCCATCGGGCTCATGGTGGTGGCCTACGCGGCCCTCGTGGGAGGGGCCATCGCCCTTCGCGACGCCATCGACCCGCCGTAGCCTGGACCGGTCGCTTGCCTCCTCCCCCTCCGCTGACCCACGCCGCCGCCGCGTCGCTCCTGGCGCTCCTCGCCGGCTGCGCTGCGCCGGGCGGCCCCCTCCGCCTCCATGGCGCGCTCCCCGCCGCGCCAGGCCGGCTGTTCGTGGCCGGCGTGGCCATGGAGGCGGCCCGGCCCGGCGTGGACGACTGCGCCCCCGCCGCCCTGACGGCGGTCCTGGGACATCACGGGGTGCGCCTGGCCCCCGGGGCCCTGGAGTCGCCGTCCGGCGCGGGGTCTGGGCAGGAGGTCTCGCTGCCGGCCCTGGCCCTGCGGGCCCGCGCCCACGGGGTGGACGTCCGGGTGGTCGAGGGGAACCGGGCGCTCGTCCACGGGGAGCTGGGCCGCTCGCGCCCCGTGGTGGTGGCCCTGGCACCCCCCGGGGGCGGGCGTCACGCCGTGGTGGTGGTGGGGGCGGACGCGGACCCGGAAGGGCCCCTCTACGTCCTGGAGCGGGACGGCGGGACCTGGTGGTGGGCGGGGGACGCATTCGAGCGGGCCTGGGCCGCGGCCGGTCACCCCGCCCTCCTGGTGGGGCCGGTCGCCGCCTCCACGGCGAGTGCCCTCCCGGGTCCGCCCGCCACGGCCGGTGCCGCATCGCTCGCGCGTGGGCTGGTCCTGGAGTCCCAGGGCGACCGCGAGGCGGCCCTCGCCTCCTTCCGCGAGGCGGTGGACCTGGACCCGCGCTGCCGGGAGGCATGGCTGGGGCTCGCCCGCCTGCACCGGGAGGCCCGTTCCACCGACGAGGCCATCGCCGCCTACGACCGGGCGGTGGACCTGGACCCGGCGGACCCCGTGGCCGCCAACAACCTGGCCTGGCTCCTGGCGGAGGAGGGCCGCGACCCCGCCCGGGCCGTGGCGCTGGCGCAAGGCGCCCTGGAGGGGGCGGGGCCCGGGCAGCGCCCCGCGGTCCTGGAGACGCTGGCGGTGGCCCTCCTGGGGGCCGGCGACGTGGAGGGGGCCCGCGCCACCTTACGGCGGGCCCTGGAGGAGGCCCGCGCGGCCGGTGACGGGGGGGCGGTCGAGCGGCTCCGGGCCCGGGTGGAGGGTATCGAGGACCCCTGGCACTAGTCTGGCGGTGACCTGGCGGCAGCGGCCGTGGGCGTGGTCGTGGGCGTGGCCGTGGGCGTGGTCGCCGTCCCGCCTCAGCCCCCCTGGAAACGCGCCGGGTCGTCAGCGGCCAGGGCGTGCAGGACCGAGATGGACAGCCGCTCCCGGCGGATCACCTCCGCGATCTGACCCACCCGTTCCGCCGGGTCCAGGATCTCCAGGAGGGCCTGGCGCGCGCCGGCGGTGAGAGGCAGGGCGCTGGCGATGAAGTCGGCGGTGGGTCCGGGACCCTCGCAACGCCCCAGGGCCTCCTCCTGGGGCCGTCCCCCCTCGGGCCGGAACTCCCGTGTCTGGAGGAAGGCCTGGCGCAGGCTTTCCACCCCGCCGTCCGCGGCCCGGCCGGACGAGGGCTCGTCCTCCAGGGGTTCGACCCGTCCCTGGAGGTAGGGTGTCCCGGGGACCAGATCGAGGACGCGTACGCGGCGTTCCCCCAGGACGACGATCTCCATCTCCCCGTGGGTCCCCACCGCCTTGTGCTGGACGATGTGCCCGGCCCCCCCCACGCGGCACGCCGCCTCGGACTCGCTGGTCCGGCCCTTCCGCGGGCGGAGCAGGAGCACCACCAGGGGCTCCTCCCGGTCCAGGCACCGTTTCACCAGCTCCTTGTATCGCGGTTCGTAGATGTAGAGGGGAAGCCGCATCCCCGGGAAGAGGACCGTCCTGGGGAGGGGAAAGAGCGGCAGGATCTCGGGGGCCGCACCCATGGCTCCGCATCCCTTCTACTGGGTTCCAACGCACGTGGCAAGTCCGCGCAGGCCAGCTCCGAGATGGCCGTCTCCAGGACCTCCTCCACAGCGAGGGCCCACGGTCGCTCGTACTCCTCTTCCAGGGCCGCGCGCTCGGGGCTCCCGCTCGGGAAGCGCCGCCGCAGCTCCTCGAGGCGCGCCTCCAGCGCCGGAAGGGCCCTGGGGTCGCCCATGCGGCCGAGGGCCCGGGCGGCGCGCCACTCGGCCATGGAACCGTTCCCCGGCTCCCGCCCCGCGGGGCGCAGGAATTCCCCCCGCGCGGCCTCGAAGGCGCGGGATTCCCGGGCCTCCCCGGCCGCCTCCACGAGGACGTCGCGCCACCTCTGTGTGCCGGGCCTGGCGAGCTCCGCCAGGATCCGCTCGCGCCCCAGGGCCAGGCCCGTCTCCCAGCGGCGCTCTTCCCCGCGGGAGAGGCGGTCCGGCCGCTCCCGGCCCAGCACCCTCCCCAGGCGGAGCACGTGGCCGTCATAGCCGGCGCGGGGGCGCTCGGGGTCCGTGGCGCCGACCCGGAACTCCAGGTGGCTGACCGCCCCGAGGTCCGAGGGGCGGGCCGTGGCGGCCAGGGCCACCTCCGCCTCCCGTCGCCAGACCTCGGGGCGGCGAGAACCGCCGGCGAGCGGGTCCCGGACCACCGACAGCAGGCCGTCCACCAGCCTCGGGTCCCCCAGCCACGCGGCGGCCTTGAGGGCTCCCCACTCGTTGCGGCGCGCCGCCAGGTCGGCCTCGACCCGCCGGGCGAAGCGGTCCACCAGGGTGGCGTCCAGGTCCTCGGGGGATGGAGCCCTCGATCGAAGCTCGGCGATGTCGCGGCCCCCGTAGACCTCGCGGGAGAGGAGTCCGCGCAGCCTCGCCTCGGCCACGGGGCATCCCGGTTCCCGAGCCGCGGCGGTCGATGCCGCCTGCAGGTCGACAAGCAGGACAAGGGGGATCCACTTCCCGCGGGTCATGGGCGCCCTCCACGCCCTGCCCCGGGCGGGAGGCGGGCGCAGGGCCCGTGCCGGGCCGCCCGGTTCGCATGCGCCCGTGCCGAGGCCCCACGTGTGCCAGTGGGGCCACGGACGTGGCGAGATTGCGGGGTTTCGCTATCCTCGGGGCGTGGGCGTTTGCGTGGGCGTTTGCGTGGGCGTGGGCGTGGGCGTGGGCGTGGGCGTAGGCGTGGGCGTGGGCGTGGGCGTGGGCGTGGGCGTGGGCGTGCCTTCGTCTTGCGCGCCCCGGATCCCTCTCTTGAACTCCACGATCCCCCGGCCCAGGTGACGCCCCAGCTCCGGGAGGCGCCGCCCGAAGAGGACCACCACCACGAGTCCGATGACCCCCCACTCCAGAGGCCCGGGGATCCAGGCCAGCACCGGCTCCACCGACATGGCCACCTCCCTCTGTCGTCCCGACAGAGGGCCCAAGGGCCGCGCCGCGCCGCGGACGCCGTCCCCATCCGGGCTTCCGCCCCCTGGACCGCGGCCCGCCGCGGGATCTTTCCCGCAACGCGCGGGAATCCCCGGCGTCCGGGGCCCCTCGGGCCGCTCTTCCCGAGGGGCGAGGAGGCATGGGCTTTGTCGCGCGCGGGGCATGCGGGACCCGCTGGGACGCGTCTCCATCCGGTGGAAGCTGCCGCTGGCCTTCCTGGCGGTGGGGACCATTGCCCTGGGCGTGGGGGGAGGCCTGGTGCACCTGGCGGTGAGGGAGCGCCTGCGGGGGCGCATCGAGCACGAGCTGGACCTGGTGGCCCGGGACCGGGCCCGACTGGTGGGCGCCTATCTGTGCGAGCTGGCGGGGCGCACCCGCGACTTCGCCTCCGACGGATACATCCGCGACCAGGCGGAGGCCGTGGCCGCGGGGGCGGACCCCTCGCCCCTGTGCGACCACCTGGCCCGGAACAAGACGCCGCTCGTCCCGGGGCTGCTGGAGACCCTGGTGGCGGCCCCCGGGGGCGAGCTCCTGGCCTCCTCCCTGGGGCCCTCCGGACCCCCGCTGGCGGACCTGGTGACCGGCGTGCACCTGGCGGGCCCCGGGGCGTCGCTGCGGGTGGCCGTCCCGCTCACGGGCCGCACCGATGGCCGGCCCCTGGGCTGGCTCGTGAACCGCGTGGCGGAGGACTGGTTCCCCAGGCTCCTGGTGTCCGACCCCCTTCCCCCCCTGGGCCTCTCCACGCTGGGGGTGAGCCTCGAGCCGGGCGGGCCCTCGAGGGAGCCCGGGGGCAGGGCGGAGGGCGACCGTCTCGCGGCCCGGGTGGGCGTCCCCGACTCCCCCTGGGCGGTGCGGGTCACGGTGGACGCCGTCGAGGCCCTGGCCCCCCTGGCGCGCCTGCGGGCCGAGCTCGTGGCGGTCGGGGCCATCGTGGTCCTGCTGGCGACGGCGGTCTGCGCCTTCCCCATCCGGTTCCTGGTGGGCCCCCTCGAGCGGCTGCGAGAGGCGGCGGAGCGCCTGGGGCGCGACGAGCGCGACGTCCGGGTCAGCGTGGAGAGCGAGGACGAGATCGGGGTCCTGGCCCGGAGCTTCAACCGGATGGCCGATTCTCTGCGCGAGAGGGCTACCGCCCTGGAGGCCACCGCCGCGGCCCGCGCCCAGGAGAAGGACCGCCTCGACGCCCTCATCGGTTCCATGGGGGACGCCCTGGTCTTCGTGGACGAGGCCGGGACCGTCGCCCTCTGCAACGAGGCCGCGAGGCGGCTGGGCGGCCCGCGGGTGGCCGTGGGGCTGCCCATCGTCGAGTCCCATTCCCCCGAGGTCCATCCCCGGGTCCTGGCCGAGCTGGCGGCCCTTCGTGTCCATGGCTCGGGGGCCTGTCGCCGGACCCTGGCCGCCGGGGAGCGGAGCTACGACGTCAGCCTCACGCCCGTGCGCGATGCCCGGGGGGCCTACCTGGGGACGGTCTTCGCGGCGCGCGACATCACCGATCGGCTCCGGATGGAGGAGCGCCTGGCCCAGAGGGGGCGCGACGCCCTGGTCGCCCAGATGGCCGCGAGCCTGGCCCACGAGATCAACAACCCCCTGGCGGCCATCGTGCTCTTCGCCCGGATGATCGCGGAGGACGCCCCGGAGGGGAGCGCCCTCGGCGAGCACGCCGCCGTCATCGCCCGGAACGCCCGGTCCTGCGAGCGCGCCGTCCTGGGCCTCATGGACCTGGCGCGCCCCGCGGGCCCGGCCCCGGAGGGCCGGCCCCGGGCGGGCCCCTGGGACGTGGCGCGGGCCGTGGAGGAGGCGGCCCTGGTCTGCGGCCCCCTGGCGGCCCGATCCGGGGTGCGGATCCAGACCGAGGTGGCCCCGGGGGTCCCGCCGCGGACGGCCGACGGGGCCCAGATGCAGCAGGTCCTCGTGAACCTGGTGGTGAACGCCATCCAGGCCCAGCCCCGGGGCGGGCGCGTGGTCATCGCGGCGGCCGGCGGCGAGGGCGGAGGCCTCCGGGTGTCCGTCCGGGACGAGGGCCCGGGCGTGAGCCTGGAGGTGGAGCCCAGGCTCTTCGAGCCCTTCTACACCACCAAGCCCAGGGGCGAGGGCACCGGCCTGGGCCTGGCCATCTCGCGCCGCATCGTCGAGGCCCACGGCGGGACCCTGCGCCTGGAGCGCGAAGGCGGGCCGGGGGCGACCTTCGCCGTCCAGCTCCCCCCGGAGGGGGTGGCGTGACGCGCCACGTCCTCGTGGTGGACGACGACGCGGACGTCTGCCGCGGCCTGGAGATGACCCTGCGCCGCCGGGGCTACTCCGTCGAGGCGGCGAGCGGCGGGGAGGAGGCCCTGGAACGCCTGGCGCGGCGCCCGGCGGACGCCCTCGTCACCGACCTGCGCATGGCCGGGGTGGACGGCCTGGAGCTCCTGCGGCGCGTGCGCGAGCGCTGGCCGCGGACGCCGGTCGTCGTGCTCACGGCCTACGGGGCCGTGGCCGAGGCGGTGGAGGCCATGCGCGCGGGGGCCTTCCACTTCCTCACCAAGCCGGTGGAGAACGAGACCCTGCAGGAGGTCCTGGGGCGGGCCCTGCGGGAGCGGGACCTGGAAGTGGAGGTGGCCCGCCTGCGCGAGGAGGTGGCGCGCGGCGGGACCCTGGGCCCCCTGGTGGGCCGCGACCCGGCCATCCTGGGCGTCTACGCGACCATCGACAAGGTGGCGGCGAGCAGCGTCCCGGTCCTGATCTCGGGCGAGAGCGGGACCGGGAAGGAGCTGGTGGCGCGGATGGTCCACGACCGGAGTCCGCGGGCCGCGCGGCGCTTCATCGCCGTCAATACGGCCTCGCTCCCGGACACCCTGCTGGAGGCGGAGCTCTTCGGCTGCCGCAAGGGGGCCTTCACCGGGGCCGACGCGGACCGGCAGGGCATCTTCCAGGGCGCCGACCGGGGGACGGTCTTCCTGGACGAGGTGGCGAGCATGTCGGCCGCCTTCCAGGCCCGGCTGCTGCGGGTCCTCCAGGAGGGCGAGGTGGTCCCCCTGGGCTCCTACGAGGCCGTGAAGGTGGACGTGCGCGTCGTGGCGGCCACCCATCGCGACCTCGCCCGCTCGGTCCGCGAGGGGGGCTTCCGCGAGGACCTCTATTACCGTCTCAACGTGGTCCCGGTGCGGCTCCCCCCGCTGCGGGAGCGGCCCGGGGACATCCCCCTCCTGGCCGAGCACCTCCTCGAGCGCTGCTGCGAGGCCCAGGGACTCCCCCGCCGCCCCCTCACCCCGGCGGCCCTGCGTGTCCTGACGGCCTACCGCTGGCCCGGGAACGTGAGGGAGCTGGAGAACACCCTGCATCGCGC
>JACQVX010000061.1 GCA_016209495.1 Planctomycetota bacterium | reverse complement strand
GGCCAGGGCGAACGCGGCGGGGGTCGGGCGGCGGGTCATGGACACCCTCGATTCGGGCGTGAGGGGGAGGGTCGCCCCCGGCTCCGTGCGGAGGCACCCCCACCCGGGGGCGTGCATCGGGATCATCGGGCGGCGGGGCGATCCGCTTTAGGGGTCGCCCGTCCCCACCCGCTGGACGAAGACCTTTCCGTCGCCGATGCGCCCGGTCCGCGCGGCCTGGATCACTGCCCCGATGGCCGCCTCCACGGCGGCGTCGTCCAGGACCGCCTCGACCTTGACCTTGGGCAGGAAGGTGATGTCGTACTCGGAACCGTCGTAGAGCTCCAGGTGGCCCTTCTGGCGGCCGTAGCCGCGCACCTCGGAGACGACGACCCCACTGGCCCCTGCCCTGGCCAGGGCCGCGGCCACGGCGTCCCTCTTGAATGGCTTGACGATGCAGCTCAACCGGCGCACGACATGGGGCGGGCGGCTAGCCGAAGAACGCGGTGGCCTCGGCCTCCGAGCCGACGATGGGGAAGATCTGTGTGAGCCCCAGGAGGTCGAAGACCTCCTTCACGTTGGGGGTAGGGTTGAGGAGCACCAGGTTCCCGTTGTTCTCCTGGGCAACGCCGATGGCGCCGATGAACACGCCCGCCCCGGCGCTGGAGATGTAGTCCAGCTTCTCCAGGCCCACGACCAGCTTGTACTTCCCCTCGTCGAAGAGCGCGTTGATGGTCTTCTCCATCTTCTCGAAGGTGTGCGCGTCCAGGAAGCCCTCCGCCGTCAGGAAGGTCAATCCATCACCACGAGGTTCGCAGGTGATGTTCAGGTCAGGCATGTCCCGCACTCCTCTCCTGCGTCGCCGGCGGCGGCGACACGGGGCCGCAAGTTCGCAAAAAATCCCGGCCCTGTCAACGGTCCGCCCCCAGGAACTTGACCAGGGTCAGACGGTTCTCGGCCTCGTCCCGGAAGTCGTAGTCTACCTTGTCCATGATCTGGCGCATGAGGAAGACCCCCAGGCCGTTCTTGCGTCCGGCCCGGACGTGCGCCTCGATGTCCGGGTCCACGATCCGGCCCGGGTCGAAGCGGCGACCGTGGTCCCGGATGAGGACCTCGAAGCGCCGTTCGTCGCTCTCGATGCGGACGCGGATGCTGCCCCCCAGGGTCCCCTCGTAGGCATGCTCCATGACGTTGGCCACGGCCTCGTCTACCGCCAGGATGACCTTGTTCTGCTCCTCCCGGGGGACGGCCGAGTCCTGGACGGCCGCCGAGACGAACTCCCGCACCTTGTGCAGGTTCTCCGTCTCGTTGGTGACACAGATCTCCCGGTGGATGGCGGCGCCCATGGGTCTCCTCAGTCCAGTCTCAAGGTGAGGATGGTGATGTCGTCGGACTGGTCCGCCTTGCCCCTGTGCAGGTCCAGGTCCGCGATGACCGCGTTCACGAAGGCATTGCTGCCCTTGTCCGCATGTTCGCGGATGAGGCCCATGAACCGCTCCTCGCCGAACTCCGACTCGTCGGCGCCCACCGCCTCCACCACGCCGTCGGTGTAGGCCACCACCCGGTCCCCGCTTTCCAGACGGACCGTCTCCTCCTTGATATGGCTATCGAAGATGGGGCCCTTGTCGAAGCCCAGCGCGATGCCACCCGGGTTCACCTTCTCGCAGGTCCGGGTGGCGGCGCGGTAGACGAAGGTGGGGTTATGGCCCGCGCTGGCCACCGTGACGGCCCGGGCCGGGATTTCCAGGACCATGTAGCAGGCGGTGACGAACATCCCGCGGCGCATGTCCTTCGCCAGGACGTGATTGACCTTCTTGAGGGTGTCGGCCGCCGAGGGGTTGCGCTTGGCCGCCAGCCGGGCGAGGCTCCGCGTCATGGTCATCACCATGGAGCCGGGGATGCCCTTGCCGGAGACGTCGGCCACCACCATCCCCAGGTGGTGAGGTCCGACGGTGATGAAGTCATAGTAGTCGCCGCCCACCTCCTTGGCGGAGAGGTAGAAGGCGAAGATGTCGAAGCCGGGGATCCGCGGGATGCGATCCGGCAGGAGCTTGGTCTGGATCTCGGTGGCGATGGCCAATTCGTGCTCCAGGGCCTTCTTCCCCAGCTCCTGCTCCCGGGCGACCCGCAGGCCCTTGATCATGGCGTTGAAGGCCCCCGCCAGGACCCCCACCTCGTCGCGGCTGCGGACGGTGGCGCTGTAGTCCAGGTCCCCCGAGGCCACCCTCTGCATGTCGAGCACCAGCTCCCGGAGGGGCCGCGTCAGGAGCGTCCCCAGCCCGAAGGCCAGGAGCACCCCCACCGCCAGACCGATGCCGGTGGCGGCGAGGATCTTGACCCGCACGGCCTCTTGCACCCGATCGATGGCGTCGGCCCGGAGCCAGACCACGGCGCGGGCGAAGGGCTGCTTCTCCCCCTCCTCCTGGAGCGCCCGGGAATACTGGCGCACCCGCTCGCTCCCCAGGTGACCCTCGCCGATCTCCACCACCGCGGCACTGGCCCCCTCGGGCCAGGCCCAGGTCCCGCCCACGCCGATGCGGAAGGCCTCTCCCAGGAGCACCTCCTTCCCGTCCCCGGTCAGGATGTTCATGGCCAGGATATCCGCCGCCGGCGTCTCCTTCAGGTGGCCCTCGACCACCTCCTTGCGAACCTCCTGGAATCGCTTCCGGGCGGCCGCCAGGGCCGGGAAATCTCCCCGGTCCTCCGACGAACCCCGGCTGCCCACGAGGGCCATGCGCGCCGCCTCCCGCGAGGCCGCCCCCAGTAGGGTCGCCAGTTTCACCCCGTCGTGGTTGACCTGCTCGTCGATGGCCTGGTAGCTCAGGTGGCTGAAGGCGAGGCCCAGCGAGACGACCAGGGCGCCCACGAGGAACCCGGTGAAGATGGAGAGCTTGACGGCGATGGGGAGCGTGCCACCGCGCCCGGAGGGTTCCACCCCTCCTCGGGGCCTGAGCGTCCCCGGAGGGACCGGGCCCGTGTCCATCTTGGGGCGCGGCGGCGCGCTCGAGCGGGCGTCCGGCGAGGACCCCTCCCGCACCGGCACCACCTTGCGCCGGCGCGTGGAGGACCGGCCCGGCGCCGGGCCTGGGCGCCTCGGGGGCGTGGGACGGGTGGGCTCCTGGAGGCCCTCCGGCATCAGGGGACCTCGCTCGCCCGCGCGTCCGGTGCGGGGCCGCCCGGGCCGATGGGGACCGGCGCCCCGCAGACGCAGAGGCGATCACGGCCCAGGTCCTTGGCCCGGTATAGGGCCCGGTCCGCCTCGCGGACCAGGGCCTGGATCTCGTCGGCGTCGTCAGGGAACGTGGCCATCCCCATGCTGACGCTCACGTGGATCTCGCCCCCGCCCGGCAGGGGGACGGCGGATTCTCGGACGCGCCTCCGGAGCCGGTCCGCCACCACGGTCCCCAGCTTCTTGTCCGTCTCCGGGAGGATGAGCGTGAACTCCTCGCCGCCGTAGCGCGCCACCACATCGCTGGACCTGAGCCCGCTGGCCAGGACCTTGGCGAGGCGGCGCAGGACCTCGTCCCCCACCGGGTGTCCGTGGGTGTCGTTGACGGACTTGAAGCGGTCCAGGTCCACCATGACCAGGGAGCAGACCTTGCGGTTCTCCTCGGGGCCACCGCGGGCGCGTTGCCGCCGCGTGCGATCCAGCTCCTGCGTGAGGGCCACCTCGAAGTAGCCACGGCTGTGTACGCGGGTCAGCCCGTCGTAGATGGAACGGTGGTAGAGCTGGGCGTTGAAGAGGCTGATGGCGACCATGTTCCCCAGGAGCGAGAGGAAGCGCAGCGTCCCCGCGTCGAAGCCCCGCGCCCGGTCGAACCGCTCCCCCAGGCAGAGGACCCCCATGAGGTCCACCTGCTCACGCTCGGCCCCGGACTTGAGCAGGGGCACCACGAGCTGGAAACCCTCCGCGCGCAGGGTCGCCGATTCCGGGTGGGCCGCCAGGGCGGGGTCCTCCAGCCCCACCGGGCGGGCCGCCCGGACCAGGTCCCGGGCGAAGGGCGCGTCTACCTCGAAGGCGACCGGGGGGAGCCGGGTGTTCTTCCCGAGGACGGGGACCACGTGGCCCGAGTCGTCGTTGTCCCGGCGCAGGATGCAGACCTTCAGGACACCGAACTGACCCATGACCATGTTCAGGGTGAAGTTCTCGATGAGGGCCAGGTCGAGGCTCTTGGAATTGATCTGGCTGGTGACCTCGACCACCGTGGCGAAGTCCAGTGTCAGGCGCTTGAACTCCCGCTGGTGGGCCGCCCGCTCCGCGTCCACCCGGTCCACGACCTCCAGGACCCGGTCCCGGAGGGCCGCCTCCAGCCGGCCGTCCAGGAGCCCCTGGACCTCCTCCCTCGCGGCCGCCGGAGGGCCCGGGGCACGCGGCCGGGCGCCGCCGCGCGGGCGGCTCACGCCAGCCCCCTGTTCAGCACGTCGAGGAGGAGGGCGGCCATGGCCCCGGCCACCAGGTCGTCCAGGACGAGACCGGCCCGCGGCACCCTCTCGGCGGCGCCCACCGGGAAGGGCTTGACGATGTCGAAGAGGCGGAAGAGCACGAAGGCCGACGCCAGGTGTCCCCACGCGGGCGTCCCACCGAAGGCGCCCTGCGGGGCCGGGCCCACCCCCGGGGCCGCTCCGTAGAGCGGCGCGGCCACCAGGAAGCCGGCCACCTCGTCGATGACCACCTCGGGCGGGTCCTCCCGGCCGAAGCGGTCCCGGACCCAGTCCGCCAGGGCGGTGGTGAGGACCGCCAGGACGAGCGCCGTCCCCAGCGGCCACCACCAGTCCCGAAGGCCGGCGAGTCGGAATCCGAGGTACACCGCCACGCCACCCAGGGTCCCTACCGTCCCCGGGGCTCGCGGGGCGTATCCCAGATACCCGGCGGTCACGAAGGCCTCCAGCAGCCGATCCCGGCGCGTCATCCCTCGCTCGCAGCCTCCGGCCGCGCGCCCATCCCTCGGGGTCACGGCCCCCGGGTAGCGGCCAGGACGCGGACAGCCCGCGCCAGATAGGCCGCCCCCGACCCCACGGTCAGGATCACGGTGAACCACACGGCGCCGGCGGCGAGGGCCTCGGCGGGCCGCGACCCCTGGAGGTGGGCCAGGTAGAAGAAGAGATACCCGATGGCCCCACACTGGACAGCCATCTTCCACTTGCCCCAGGCCATGGCGCCGAAGGCACGTCCCCTGGACTCCAGATAGCCTCGCAGGGCGCTCACCAGGAACTCACGCGCCACCAGGGCCACCACCATCCATGGCCGCACCCAGGCGGCCTCGATGGGCACGAGGAGCACGAAGACCCCGCACACGAGGACCTTGTCCACGAAGGGGTCCGCCACCCGGCCGAAGTCGGTCAGGAGATTGTATCGGCGCGCGATGAGCCCATCCAGCCAGTCGGTGAGCGAGGCCACGCCGAAGAGGGCCAGCGCCAGGTCCAGGAGGCGCGCGGCCTCCTCCGAGGCAGACCGGTCCGGAAGGGCCGTCCCGACCAGGGCCGCGGCCCGGTGGACGAGGATGAAGACCCCCACCCCCAGGCCCAGCCGCGAGAGGGTCAGGGCATTGGGGAGGTTGAGCCAGGCCATGCCGGGCCCGTGGCGGACCGCGTCAGGCCCCACCCGGCGTCCCGGCCGGGGCCGCCTCGGACTCGAGCACCTCCCCCACCAGGTCGTAGCCATCGGCCCCGCTCACCCGGACCCGGCGGAACTCCCCCAGGGCGGCCTCGCCCGAGAGCAGGACCAGGCCGTCCACCTCCGGCGCGTCGTGCTCGGTGCGCCCCACCAGGGTACCGTCCTCCGCGCGACCGTCCACCAGCACCTCCACCTCCTGCCCCACCAGGGAGACGCCCCGCGCGAAGGCCACCTCCCGCTGGACCTCCATGACCTCGTCCCGCCGCCGCGCGCCCTCCTCGGGCCCCGGTTCCTGCACGTAGCGGAAGGCCGGGGTCCGCTCCTCCGGCGAGTAGGCGAAGGCCCCCAGGCGGTCGATGCGATACGCCTGCACGAACTCGACCAGTTCCCGGTGCTCCTCCAGGGTCTCCCCCGGGAAGCCCGAGAGCACCGTGGTCCGGATGGCCACGCCGGGGACGGTCTCCCGGATGGCATCGAGGAGGCGTCGCACCTCGGGGCCGGTCACCTCGCGGCACATCCGTTCCAGGACGGCCGTGCTCGCGTGCTGGATGGGGATGTCGATGTAGCGGCAGAGGTTCGGCAGGTCCCGCAGGGCCCGGATCACGTCCTCGCCCAGGTGGGCCGGGTAGGCGTAGAGGAGGCGCACCCAGCGAACCCCGGGGACGGCCGAGAGGTCGCCCAGGAGCTCCGCCAGGGCATGACGCCCATAGAGGTCCCTCCCGTAGCTGGTGGTGTCCTCGGCGATGAGGACCAGCTCCCGGGCCCCGCTCGCCGCCAGCTCCCGGGCCTCTCGGAGCACGTCCTCCCGGGGCTTCGAGCGGAAGCCCCCGCGGATCCGCGGTATCGCGCAGAAGGTGCAGCGGTTCGAGCAGCCCTCGGAGATCTTCAGGTAGGCGTAGTGCGGCGGCGTGAGCCGGAGCCTGGCCACGTCCAGCCGGGTATCCCGCGCCGTGGGCTGGACCCGGGTGAGGGCCTCGTCGCGCCGCTGGTAGATGCGCCGGACCATCCGTGCCATCTCCGGGTAGGCCGAGAGTCCGATGATCCCGTCGATGCCCGGGACCTCCCGGCGAAGCTCGTCCCGGTATCGCTGGGCCATGCACCCGGCCACGATGACCCCGCGGCACTCCCCGCGCCGCTTGCGGGCCACCTGGGCGCGGATCGCCTCGCGCGACTCCTCGCGGGCCGCCCCGATGAAGCCGCAGGTGTTCACGATGACCACGTCCGCGTCCTCGTGGTCCTGGCAGACCGCGAAGCGCCTCCGGGCCAGGTCCCCCAGGAAGACCTCGGCGTCCACCAGGTTCTTCGAGCAGCCCAGGCTGATGAGCCCGACGCGGATCTCGGCGGTCCGGACCATGCCCCTCCCCCCGTCTAAGTCGCCGTACGGCGACTATCGCCGCCGGCCGCCCGCCATCAGCGCCACCACCGCCACCAGCACCGCGGCCCCCATGGTCACGACGACCGCGGGGACCACCTCCACGGAGGACCCGCCGGGCAACCGCCACGCCCCCACCGGAGTGGCGGCCTCCATCGCCAGGACGAGTCCACCCACGACCAGGACGGCCACCGCGAACAAGACCGCGGCCAGGCGCGGCGTCTCCACGTCCCATTCCCTCTCAGGAGACCCCTGCGCCGGCCTTGCGGGCCTCCCACTCCTCGAACCCCAGGAGGATCTCCCGCACCTTCCCCTCGCGGGCCGTGCCCAGGATCCCGGCGGATTCCAGCCGTTCCACGAGCTTGCACGCGCGATTGTAGCCGATGCCCATCCGGCGTTGTAGCAACGAGACCGAGCCCTTGCCGTCGGAGAGGAGGTGGTCCACCGCCCGGACCATCTCCGGGTCGCGCAGGACGTCCTCGAGACCGCAGGGCCCGGCCGGCTCGGCGGCGCCGCCCTCGGGCTCGCCCGCCTGCCAGGTCATCAGCTCGCCGCTGTAGTCCGGCGGGGGGTTCTGCTCCTTGAGGAAGCGGACGACCCGGGCCACCTCCTCCTCGGAGACGTAGGCCCCCTGGGCCCGGATGGGCGTCGGCAGCGAGGTGGTGCGGAAGAGCATGTCCCCCTTCCCCAGGAGGGCCTCCGCCCCGGAGGCGTCGAGGATGATGCGGCTGTCGATCTTCGAGGCCACCCGGTAGGCGATGCGGCTCGGGAGGTTGCTCTTGATGAGGCCCGTGATGACGGTCGCCGCCGGGCGCTGGGTCGCCAGGAGGAGGTGGATCCCCGCCGCGCGGGCCTTCTGGGCGATGCGGATGACGAGCGGCTCTATGACCCGCGAGAGGGAGGTCTGCATCAGGTCCCCCAGCTCGTCGATGACCAGCACCAGGTACGGGTAGTCGTCCGGGAGGGCGTCCGCCTCGTCCTCCCGGCCCTTCTCCGCCAGCTTCCGCCGCCGGCGCTCCTCATCCAGGCGGTTGTAACCCACGATGTCGCGCACCCCCACCCGGCTGAAGACGTCCAGGCGCTCCTCCATCTTCGCCACGGCCCAGTCCAGGGCCGCGGGGGCGTGGGTCATGTCCGTGATCACCGGGCAGAGGAGGTGCGGGATCCCGTCGTAAGGGATCATCTCCACCTGCTTCGGGTCCGTGAGGATGAGGCGCACCTGGCGCGGGGTGCGGCTCAGGAGCAGGCTGAGGAGGACGCCGTTGATCCCGATGGACTTGCCGCTGCCCGTCTGCCCGGCCACCAGGAGGTGCGGCATGGCTGCCAGGTCCGCCACCAGGGGCTCCCCGGCGATATCCCGGCCCAGGTAGAGGGGCAGGGCCATGGAGGCGGCGCGCCCATCGCCCTCCACGAGGTCGCGCAGCCCCACGACCTCCCGCACCTCGTTGGGGGCCTCGATGCCCACAGTCCCCTTCCCCGGCAGGGGGGCGATGATGCGCAGGGTCACGGCCTTGAGGCGCAGGGCCAGGTCCCGATCCAGGGCAACCACCTTCGTGAGCTTCGTGCCGCTGGCGATCTCCAGCTCGTAGAGGGTGACGCTGGGGCCGCGTTCCGCGTTCACCACCCGCGCCTCGATGCCGAAGTCCGCCAGGGTCTGCTCGATGATCGCCGCCCGCTCGTGGATGAACTTCTCGGGGTCCACTCGCAGCGTGGGCCGGACGGGGTCCAGGAGGTCCAGGGGAGGGAGCCGGAATTCCCCCGGCGCCACCACCGACGGGCCCGCCTCGGGAGTGGCACGGCTCGGACGCACCCTGCGCGGCGGCCTCGACCCCGCGGGGGCCGGCGCCGCCTGGCTCGGCTCCGCTCGGACGGGCGCGGCCGGCCCCCGGGGGCACGCCGGGGGTCCGCGCCGTCGGGCGCGCAGCCAGGCGGCCAGGCGGCCCCACGCGGCCAGGGCCCTCAGCCGCCCCAGGGTCGCGCCGGCCAGCCGGTCCAGCACCAGGTCGGTGGAGACGAGGACCGCCACGAGAGCGATGACCCCCACCACCACCGGCGAGCCTGCCGGGCCGAAGACCCGGGCGAGGACCCCGAGGAGGTAGACGCCGGTGTAGCCCCCGGCCAGGTGCCCGGCCATCTCTCCCGACCCCGCGGCGAGGCGCTCCAGGGTCGCCACGGCCGAGGCCAGGAGCACCCCGCCCGGGACCTTGTGCCACAGATCCGCCGCGGGCCGATTCCCGAGGAGGTGCAGGCCCCATAGCGCGGCCAGCAGGCCCGC
>JACQVX010000059.1 GCA_016209495.1 Planctomycetota bacterium | reverse complement strand
GGCGTGTCCGTGGGCGTGGGCGTGGGCGTGGGCGTGGGCGTGGGCGTGGGCGTGGGCGTGGCCGTGGTAGTGGGCGTTTTCGTGGGCGTCGTAGCGGCTGCAAGCATGGACTCTCGCAGGACGTCGTGACGTGGTGACGGGGTGACGGGGCGGGCCGCGAGGAACGCCAGGCTCACGGCCAGGAGCACCGCGGCCGCGGCGGCGAGAGGCCCCCAGGCCGGGGCGGCCCGGCCGCGGCGCGGCCCGGGGTGATGGAGGGCGCGGCGGGGGACCCGGGCACTCGCCCGAACATGGCCATGGGCGGGCAGGGCGGCCATCTCCCGCAGGTCCAGCCAGGTCCCGCGGCACTCGCCACACAGGGCCAGGTGGGCCTCCACCTCGGCGGGCAGGTCCGTGGGGGTCTCCACGGCGGCCGCCAGGGCATCTTCCGGGAGGTGCCCGATCGGTGACGGCGGGGGCCCGACCAGGCGCAGGACGGCCTCCGCCTCGGCGAGGGCCGTGGCCGCCTCCCGGCACGGTCCGCAGGCGGCCAGGTGGGCGCGGATCGCCGCCGACCGGGCGGGGGGCAGCTCCCCATCCATGAGGGCCGAGAGCTCCTCGGCGGCCGCGTGGCGGATCGTCTCTCCCATGGTGCCCTCACCCATCGCGTATAGCCTCGGGGGGGCCTGCCTCGTGCACCCGCCGTCCCAGCAGGGCGGCCAGGCGGCGGCGGGCGCGGGTGATGGCGGCCCCCACGCTGTTGATGGAGACCCCCAGGATGCCGGCGATGGCCTGGTAATCCTTGCCCTCGTAGTAGAAGAGGGAGAGGGTCAGGCGGTCCCTGCTCGCCAGCGACTCCAGGGCCGCCCGGACCGCCTCCAGGGTCTCCGCGCGGGCCAGGTCGGGGGGCCCCGTCACCGCGTCCCCCTCCTCCACGCTCACCGCCCCCCGGGGCAGGGCGCGCAGCCAGCGGTTGGCATGGGTCCGGGCGATGACCCCCAGATAGGTGGAGAGGCGGAACTGGGGTCGGTAGCGCGCCAGGAGGCGCCCGCCGTCCGCCAGGAGGGCGGCATAGACCCGGGAGCGCACCTCCTCCACGGCGTCCTCGTCCTTCCCGCGGCCCGCGGCCGAGAGCACCCGCCGGGCGACGGCCCCGATGCCCCGGGCGTGATCCCGGACCAGCCGTTCCCACGCCCCGGTCGCCCCGGCCAGGCACGCGCGCACCAGCTCCGCGTCCTCCACGCCGACCCTTTATAGGGTCCGGCCAGTCCCTGACAAGGCCAAGCTCAGCCCCACCGGCCCCCCATTTTCTGGTTGTCGGGTTCACTGGCGTGAATATAATGCCGCCCACGCTGGCCCCGTCGGGCGGCCCTGGAGACTCACCCTTGCGCACGAGCCCCTCGAAGAAGGTGATCGCCGACTATCTGGGACTGGACCGTTCGACGGTCTCGAAGATCCTCAACCACTATAACCGGGACAAGTTCTCCACCGAGACCATCGAGCGCGTCGAACGGGCGGCTCAGGAACTGGGCTACGCCAAGAGCCAGCGCCGGGAATGCCCCAGGCGGGACCTGACGAGCCAGGCCGACTTCCAGGTGCGCGAGCGGGACGCCCAGGTCCCGGCGGCCCGGGGCCGCGGGCGCATCGCCAACATCAGCGTCTCGGGGCTGCTCCTGCGCGACCTCCTGCTGGACTCCACCTCCCTGCCCGCGCGTCCCTTCTACCTGGACTTGCAGGTGGCGGAGGGCGAGCTGGCCGGGCTGAATCCGCGCTGCCGGCCGGTCCGCTTCGACGCCTCCGAGGGCGAGCGGATGGGCTTCGGCCTGCGATTCGACGAGCTCGATGCCCCCCAGCGCAACCGCGTGGAGCGCTTCATAGACGAGGGCGCCCGCGGTTAGCGACCCCTCCGGCTAGACTCCTGATCCTCATCGAATGAGTCCCGGCCCGCGACGGACCCTGATCGCCCTGGCCCTGGCCCTCGCCGGCTGCGGGCTGGCGCCCGGTTGCGGTCTCCTGGAGGCGGAGGACCGCGCCCCGCAGGAGTCGCCGCTCCCGGCGCGCTCCGGTTCGCTCACCATCCTCTACACCGGCGACATCCACGGCAACTACGCCCCCTCGACGGATCGGGGGCCCGAGCCACGGGGGGGATTCGCCGCCCTGGACGAGCGGCTGCGCGGGATCCGGGCCGAGGGCCGACCCCTCCTCCTCATGGACGCCGGGGACCTCATGACCGGGCACCCGGTCTGCGACATGGAGTTCGGGGGCGTCGAAGGCGGCGCCATGCCCAGCCTCATGTCGGCCCTAGACTACGACGTCTGGACGCTGGGGAACCACGAGTTCGACAAGGGTCGCACCCACCTGACCGGGCTCCTGGGCCTCATCCGCTTCCCCACCCTCTCGGCGAACCTGGTGGTGGACGACGAGGCCGGAAGCCCCATCCCGCGGGAACGCTGGCGGGTCTTCGAGCGCGGAGGGCTGCGGATCGGAGTGGTGGGGATCATGACCACGTCCCTCCCCACGCTCATCAACCGGGACTCGGTCCCCGGGGTCTCGGTGGCGGGCGTCGTCCAGACGGCCCGCGAGGCCGTGGAGGCCCTGGACCCGGTGACCGACCTCATCGTCCTCCTCACGCACCAGGGGGCAGACAACGACCGCGAGCTGGCCGCGAGGCTGGAGGGGGTGGACGTCATCGTCGGCGGCCACAGCCACTCGCCCATCGAGGTGCCGGAGGTGATCCACGGGGTCATCGTCGTCCAGGACGAGGCCAAGCTGCGGCGACTGGGCCGACTGGACCTGGAGGTGGCCGACGACCGGGTGATCCGCCACCAGGGCTGGCTCCTGCCGCTCCCCGCCCACGGGGCCCACCCGCGGCCCGAGGTGGCCTCTATCCTGGACCATATCGAGAGCACCCTGGGCGAGCGCCTGGCGGTGGTGGTGGGGACCCTGGGGAACGCCTGGCGCCGGTCCTACTACGCCGAGAGCAACCTGGGGGACTACGTCGCCGACGCCATGCGCTCCCACACCGAGGCGGCCGTGGCCTTCATCAACAGCGGGGGCCTGCGCAAGGACCTGGAGGCCGGCCCCATCACCCTGGGCGACCTCTACGAGATCCTCCCCTTCACCAACTCCCTGGTGACCTTCGAGGCGACCGGCGAGCAGCTCCTGGCCCTGGCGCGACACAACGCCAGCGCCTCCGCGCGTGAGAGCCACGGCGTCCTGCAGCTCTCCGGCCTCAGCTACCGCTGGCGGCGCGTGGACGGCGCGGCGGAGGTGCTGGACGCACGCGTGGGCGGCAAGCCCGTGGACCCGGCGGCCACCTACCTCTGCGCCACCAACAGCTTCATCGTGGAACAGGCGGCCAAGTACATGGGCTTCCTCCCGGCGGGGGTGAAGGAGCTGGGCCAGGGGGTCACGGAGGTCTTCGTCGCCGCGGTGACCGGCGCCGAGGGTCCCATCCAGGCCACCACCGACGGGCGGCTCGTGGAGCTCAAGTAGCGAGCCCCGACGAACGCGCGGGTGCCAGGCTCAACGGCCGGTACCGGCTCCTCTCGACGCTGGGAGAGGGGGGCATGGGAAGGGTCTTCCTGGCCCGCGACGAGCTCCTGGCCCGGGACGTGGCCCTGAAGGCCCTCCAGGACGGCCCCCTGGGCCCCGCCGCCGCCGAGGCCTTCCGACTCGAGTTCCAGTCCCTGGCGAGGCTGCGGCACCCCGGCGTGGCCGAGGTCTACGACTTCGGCACCGCGCGAGGAGACGCCGGCGGGGGCGAGGCCTCCGGCGGGGTCCTCGCGGCCGGCACCCTCTTCTTCACGGGGGAGTATATCGAGGGGGTCGACCTGAGGAGGGTCGCCTCGGGGCGCACCCCCGAGGCGATCCTGGAGCTGGCCGTGCCCATCTGCCGCGCCCTCCACTACGTGCACGGCCAGGGCCTCGTGCACCACGACGTGAAGCCCTCCAACGTCATCGTGACCCGAGCCGGGGAGCCACGCATGGTGGACTTCGGCCTGGTGAGCACGCCTTGTGGCGAAGGGGGGCGCAGCCTCCGGGGCACCCCGGACTACGTGGCCCCGGAGCTTATCCTGGGCCATGGGGCCGACGCGCGCGTGGACCTCTATTCCCTCGGCGTCACCCTCTTCGAGCTCCTCGCCGGGCGGCCTCCCTTCTCCGGTGGCAACCTCGCCCAGCTCCTCTCGGCGCATGTGGGCGTGCCCCCCGAGTTCCCGCCGGAGGTGGCCCGCGACCTGGACCCCCGGATCCAGCGCCTGGTGCTCCGACTCCTGGAGAAGGACCCGGGGCTGCGGCACCAGGACGCCAACCAGGTGATCCTCGCGGTGAACCAGATCCTGGGGACGCGCCACCCCATCGAGACCGAGGACACGCGGCGGTTCCGCCTCCGGGGCGCGGCCTGCCTCGGGCGGGACCGGGAGCTGACGCGCCTCGAGGGGCTGGCCAGGGAACGGCTGGGCGGGGCCCCGGCGCCCGAGGGGAGCATCGGCCCGCTGGTCCTCGTGACCGGACCGGCGGGGGTGGGCAAGAGCCGCCTCCTCGCGGAGCTGCGGCACCGGGTACAACTGGCCGGACACGCCTTCCTGGAGGGCTCTTGCTACCGGGAGTGCGCGGGGGCCCTGACGGGGTGGCGCGAGCTGGTGGACGCCATGGCCCGCCTGGCCCCGGAGGGGCTCGTCGCGGCCCACCGCGAGGTCCTGGACCGGCTCCTTCACGCCTCGACCCCCGCGCGCGACCCCGGCGATCGCGCGTGGTTCGCCGACGCCCTCGCCTCCTTCTGCCTGGGATTCGTCCGGGGACTCCCCGCGGTCCTCGCCATCCACGACCTGCACTGGGCCGACGGCCAGACCCTGGACCTCCTCGCCTGCCTGGTGCGCTCCAGCGGGCCGGCGCCGCTGCTCGTGGTGGCGAGCTGCCGGACCGAGGGCAAGACCGAGGGGCGATTGCTGGCGCGGCTGGGGGACTCCTTCGAGCGGTTCGACCTGGACGGGCTCGACGAGGAGGCCCTCCGGGCGTTGGTGAAGGGGATGCTGGGGATCGAACCCCCGGGCGAGTTCGTGCGGCGGCTCCACCGCGCCACCGCGGGCAATCCCCTCTTCGTGGAAGAGGTGATGAAGGGGGTGGCCCAGGACGAGGCGCACTGGACCGCCGCCGGCCTCGAGCTGGCCCGGGCGGAGGTCCCCGAGGGCGTCCGGGAGGCCATCGCGGCGCGGCTCGCGGCCCTGGGGGAGGGTGCGAGGGGCCTGCTCCAGGCCCTGAGCCTGACCCCCCGCCCCTCGAGTCGCGCCTGGGCGGCGGAGCTGACGGGCCTCGACCCGGCCACCCTGGTCGCGGCCCTCTCGGACCTGGAGGACCGGCGCATCCTCGAACGGCGGGCGGCCGACGGGGACGTCGCCTTCGTCCACGACACGCTCCGGGAGTGCGCCTACCGGGCGATTCCGACGAAGGCCCGCAGGGCCTTGCACCGTCGGGCCCTGGCCCTCCTGGAGAGGCCCGGCTCGCCCCCCGACCTCGCCCTGGAGGACGAGGCCGCCTTTCACGCCCTGCGGGCCCTCTCGGCGGAGTGCGGAGCGGCCGAGCGTCTCGCCGCGGTGCGCCGCGCGCGGGAGGCGGCGGCTCGTGCCGCGGCCCTCCATGCCCACGACCAGGCCGCGGAGCTGATCGAGGAGGCCCTGGCGTGGCTCCTCGAGGGTGAGGCCGGCGAACGGGCCGCCCTCCTCGAGGTCCTCGGCGAACGCCTCCTCTACCTCGGCCGGGTCGAGGAGGCCGAGGCCCGCTTCCTCGAGGCGGCGGGACTGGCCTCGGAGTCGGAGGCCTGGCGGTACCTCCGACGCGCGGCCGTCGCCGCCCAGAAGCGCGGGGCCTACCGCCGCTCGCTGGACCTGGCCGAACGGGCCCTCGCGACGTTGCCGGCGGCGGCGGGGCCCAGCCACCGCTGCCAGGTCCTGCTCGTGGTGGCCGGCACCCACCTCGTCTCGGGAGAGCTGGGGGATGCCGTGCGCCGCTCGGAGGAGGTCCTGGCCGCCCTCGGCCCCGGGGCCGAGGCCACGCGAGAGGGGGTCCAGGCCCTGCGCCTCCTGGGGACGGCCCTCACCTCGCAGGGGGAAGGCTCGCGGGCCATCCAGGTGCTGGAGCGGGTGTGGAGGGCCGTCCAGGTCACGGGGGACCCCCAGGACCGGGCGGTCTCCCTGGGTGCCCTGGCCAATGCCTACGCCTACTCCTTCCGCTTCGAGGAGGCGGGGCGCCTGGAGGCCGAGGCCCTCGCCATCTTCGAGTCCACCCATTGCCTCGTCGAGCAGGCCCTCTCGCACCTGAACCTGGCCGCGCGCCAGACCTTCCTGGGGGGCTACCGGGAGGGCCTGCGGCAGGCGGAGCGGGCGCACCGCCTCTACGAGCGCCAGGGGGACCACGGTGGGGTGGCACTCGCCCTCGTGAACGTGGGGGAGTTCCAGCAGGCCCTGGGGGACACGGAGGCGGCCCAGGGCAGCCTGCAGGCCGCCCTGGAGGCCAGTCGCCGCGCAGGAAACCGGGGTGTGGAGGCCACGGCCCTGGAGAAGATCGGCGGGTTGGCCGCGACCCGGGGCCGCTACACGGAGGCCCTTCGCCTCTACGGAGAGGCCGAGGCCCTCGCCCGGGCCCTGGGAGACGGGGCCCGTCTCCAGGGGTTGGCCGCCAACCAGGCCCTCGTCCACATCGACCTGGGCGACGAGGCCCGCTATCGGGAGAACCTGGCCGCCCTCGAGGTGGCGTCCTCCGGGACCCGGCAGGAGGGGATACGGTACATCGTCTGCTTCCTCCGCATGGAATGGGCCCTCTCCCGGGGAAGGCCCGCCGAGGCCAGGCAGTGCGGCCTGGAGGGCCTCGCGATCCTGCGCGGGATCGACGTCCCCGTCTGGCGCGCGGACATGCACGCGAGCCTGGCCTACGCGGCGGCCCTGGAGGGGAACCGGGTCCCGGAGGCCCTGGACCACCTCGCCATCGCCAGCGCGGGCGACCCTCCCGCCGCCCCCGTGCGCGTGGTCGCCTCCCTGGTGAGCGGCCTCGTGGGCAGGGGCCGCGAGGCCCTGGCCCACCTCCAGAGGGCCGTGTCGGTGGCCCGGGACGCCCAGCTCGCCGAGCTGGAGTGGCGCTCGCACCATGCCCTCGGGAGGGCCTGCCTGGCACGGGGGGACCGGCGGCGCGCCGCCCAGCACCTGAAGGAGGCCCTGGAGGGCATCCGGCGGGTCGCGGACCAGCTCCCGCCGGGCCAGCGCCCGGGCTACCTGGCCCAGCCGGACCGGTTCGCGGCCGAGCGCGACGCCCAGCTCCTGGCCGGCCCGAGGCCTCGCGCCGAGAGCGAGGGCGACCTCCCCGCGCGCCTCCTCCCCCTCGTGGACGCGCTCCTGGAGGCCGGGGCCGACGAGGAGGCCCTCATCGCCCTGTCGGAACGCCAGGGCGGGGGTGCCATCGACGGCCCGGACCGGACCCTCGCCGACGCCTTCGCGGCGCGGCTGGCCACGGCCCTGGGTCATGCCCGGGCCCACCGCGCCCTGGAGCGCCGCGTGGAGGACCTGGAGCGGGTCCGCCGGGAGACGAGCCTCGACCTGGCCAAGCGCCACGCCCTGGGGCGGCTCGTGGGCCAGAGCCCTGCCATGCTGGACGTGGTCCGGCAGGCCCAGAGGGCCTCCCTCTCGGACCGGCCGGTCCTCATCACCGGGGAGACGGGCACGGGCAAGGAACTCGTCGCCCGGGCGATCCACGCCGGGGGGACGCGGCGCTCGGCGCCCTTCCTGGCGGAGAACTGCGCGGCCCTGGCGGCCTCGCTCCTAGAGAGCGAGCTCTTCGGCCACGTGAGGGGGGCCTTCACCGGCGCGGAGCGGGACCGGACCGGGATCTTCGCCCTGGTGGACGGGGGGACGCTCCTCCTGGACGAGGTCACCGAGATGGAGCCCGCCCTGCAGCGGAAGCTGCTCAGGGTCCTCCAGGAGGGCGAGGTCCGGCCCGTGGGGGCCCGGGAGGTCCGTCGCGTGGACGTGCGCGTGATCGCCACGACGAACCGGGACGTGCACGTCGCCATGCGCGAAGGCCGTCTGGTCGCCGACCTCTACTACCGCCTGGCGGTCTTCCGACTCCACCTGCCACCGCTCCGGGAGCGGGCCGAGGACCTCCCCCTCCTCGTGGAGGCACTGCTGGGCGAGGGCGGCGGCCGGGTATCCCCCGAGGCCATGACCCTCCTGGCGCGTCACCGGTGGCCGGGCAACGTCCGCGAGCTGGCCAATGTCCTCCAGCGCGCGCGGGTGATCGCGGCCCGGGGGGAGATCGGGCCCGAGGCCATCGTCCTGGACTTCCCCGGCCCCGCGGGCGCGCCCGCGGGCCGCCGCCTGAACGCGCGCCAGGCCGAGCTGATGGCGACGTTGCCCCCGGAGACCGCGCTCCAGGTCCACGACTACGCCCGACGGTTCCAGGTCTCCCGGGGCACCGCCCTGCGCGACCTGCGCGACCTGGTGGCCCGGGGCTCGCTGGAGGAGGAGGGCGAGGGTCGGGGCCGGAGGTATCGTCGAGGGCGGGTGGCTCCCGCCCCGGCCCGCCGAGGAGTGTAGCCGGGGACGTACAGCCGCCGATGCGATTGATGCGATCCCCGACCGCGGGCGCCCTGGTGACGGCGACTCACTGGGCCCTCCCCTTGCGCTGGGTCTCCCCAACGCAAGTTTGGGAGGTGGTCCAATGAATGAGGTGCGGCATGCGCTGCTTCTTCCCCCCATCGTGGTCGCACTCCTGGCCGGCGCTTGCGCCCGCAGAGTCGGGGACCCCCAGGTTGTGTACCTGCCCTCCTCCGGCACCTCAGCCCCGGCGACCACGAGCACGCCTGCCTCCACACCGACCGCGCCCGCGCCCAGGCCCGCGACCGCGCCCGCGCCCGCGCCCGCGACCACGCCCGCGCCCGCGCCCGCGCCCACGCCCTGGCCCGCGCCCGCGCCCGCGCCCGCGACCACGCCCGCGCCCGCGCCCGCGCCCACGCCCAGGCCCGCGCCCGCGCCCGCGCCCACG
>JACQVX010000056.1 GCA_016209495.1 Planctomycetota bacterium | reverse complement strand
CCTGTGGAGGCTTCGACCGGGGCCAGCCCCAGCCCGTCAAACTCGACCTCTCCGGCTCATCGGACTTCGCCCGCCGGGTCTACCGCGCCGCCCTGCGCATTCGCCCTGGCGAGACCATCTCCTACGGCGAACTGGCCAGTCGCATCGGCCGACCAGGGGCCGCGCGGGCCGTGGGCCGTGCCCTGGCGGCCAACCCGGTGGCGCCGGTCGTGCCCTGCCATCGCATCGTCGCGGCGAACGGAGCCTTGACCGGCTACAGCGGCCCGGGCGGTCTGCGCGCCAAGGCGCGGCTGCTGGCGCGGGAGGAGCTGGACCTCCGCGGCTTGCCGCGGGAGGGAGCCGAAGGCTCCTGATCGGTCCAGCCGAGGCCCGAGTGATCGGTCGCGTTAGCATCCCAGCCGAAGGAACGCGTCCCTCGAAAGTCCGGCCTCTCTAATGATGGCCTGTAGTGTGCCCTTGGGGAGGGTGCCGGGGTGGACCGGGATGGTGACCCACCTGCGCGTGGAAGCGTTGAACCAGATCTCGTGGCTGCCCTTGGCCTGCCTGTCGAACCGGAAGCCCGCCTTCCGGAGACGTGCCATCACTTCCCGGGCCGAAACGGCGGGGAGACGACTCACCCCTCCACGGCCACCGGGATAGTCAGGTCGAGGCCAGATTTCCGGCCGGCCACCCCACGGAGCTTGACCGGCTCGCCGTTCTCGATTCGGCTCTCGACCAGCCTTCGGGCGACGTCCCGGGCGATCTCCAGCGTTTCGGCCACCGTGCGTCCCTGGGCGATCAGACCCTGGAGATCCTTGCTCGTCGCGAGGAACCCCCCTTCCGGCAAGGGGCGGACCTCAAGGCGCACCATGAATTCGGACATGCACCACCTCCGACCGAGATTATACGCGGCGCCGAAGGGGGAGACCACCCGGGGTTAGCAGAACGATCGAGTCCAGGGTGACGAAACAATTTTGGCTGAGGATCAGCCCTTCGACAGGGCGCGGGCGAGGCGGCCGGCGAGCTTCCCCGCCGCCAGGACCACGGCGCCGGTGCCCTTGCCCGTGCCCGTGGCGTAGGCGTAGTCCAGGTTGTAGCCCCTGGCCGCGGCCCGTCCGGCCACCTCGGCCCCCATGCCCGTCTTGTCGCGCAGGGAGCCGAGGACGACCTTGGCCGAGGAGACCTCGGCGTAGCCCGCCTTCTTCAGGGCCGCCTTCGCCTTGCGGGCGTCGGTGGGGACGAGCGCTACCGTCCCCCTCTCGCCCTCGCCCCAGGCGTAGAAGGCCCGCACGGCGACCCCCGACCCGGCCACGGCCGCGAGCACCCCGGCCAGGGTGCCGGCCTCATTCTTCACCCGGACATGCAGCTCCTCGCAAACCTCGAAGGACATGGCTCGTTCTCCTCGTGGGGGGCCCAGTGTCCCCGGCGGGCCGGCCCAGCGCAAGGGTCGCGCGTGGCCGGAGGGAAGGAAGGCCCCCGGGCTCAGGGCTGCCGTCCGAGGGCGGCCACGAGGGCGGCCTCCATGGCGCGGGCGTCCGGCCACCGATCCTCGGGCTGCTTGGCCATGGCCCGGTGGACGAGGTCCTCCACCTCCTGGGGCAGCTCGGGCCGCGCCGCTCGCATGGGCTCCGGGGGCTCGAGGCTGATGGCCCGCATGATGGCGACCCGGCCCTTCCGCCGGAAGGGGACCTCGCCCGTGAGGGCGTGGAACAGGGTCGCGCCCAGGGCGTAGACGTCCGCGCGGTGGTCCGCGCTGGCGGCGTCGCTGAGCTGCTCCGGTGGCATGTAGTGCAGCGTCCCCATCATGGCGCCGGAGGTGGTGAGCTTGGAGAGCCCCGAGGTCTCCACCGCCTTCACAGGCCGAAGTCCGTGAGCTTGGCCTGGTCCTCGGCGGTGACGAGGACGTTGTCCGGCTTCACGTCCCGGTGGACGATCCCCAGGGAGCCCGCGTGGGCCAGGGCCGAGGCGAGCTGCCTCCCCAGGTCCAGGACCCGGCGCGCGGGGAGCGGGTGGGAATCGGTGACCAGCCTCCTCAGGGTCTGGCCCTCCACGTACTCCATGGCGATGTAGTAGGTCCCCTCCGCCTCGCCGGTGTCATAGAGCATGACGATGTTCGGGTGGGTCAGCCTCGCGGCGAGCTGGGCCTCCCGCAGGAAGCGGCGGACCACCTTCTCGTCCCTGGCGAGGTCCCGGCGGATGGTCTTCAGGGCCACGAGGCGCCCTATGGAGACCTGACGGGCCTTGTAGACCGAGCCCATCCCCCCCTCGCCGATCCGGTCCAGGAGCTCGTAGCCCGCGACGACCTGCCGCGCCTCCAGGCGGACCTTCGTCACGCACGCCGGGCAGATGAAGACCCCGGCGTTCTCGAAGACCTGGCCCTCGGCGAAGGTCTCCAGGCTGATCTCGCGTCCGCACTCGGCGCACGGGTGCGTCCGGTCCAGGACGTCCGCCTCCTCCCGGGTGTCCGGGTCGTGGAGCAGCCGGACGCGCACCCGTCCCCCCAGGAGCAGCTCCTCCCCAGGCTCCAGGGGCACCTCCGTGGCGGGGAGGAGACGCCCCCGCACCACGGTCCCGTTGGCGGCCCCCAGGTCCCGGACGCGGCAGGACTCCCCCTCGACCACGAGCTCCAGGTGCCGGCGCGAGATCATGGGGTCCTCGATGGCGATGGCCGCGAGGTTCGGTGAGCGGCCCAGGACGTGGCGGCCGGGGGAGAGGGGGATGTCCTCTCCCGCCCTGGGACCGTCCAGGATGAGGAGCCGGAGGGGCATCGGGATGGGCTCAGGCCCACCAGTCCCAGACGCGCAGGCCAGGGATCAGGACCGGCAGGCGTTCGAGCACCTGGGCGGCGATGCGATCCCGGAGGGCGTCCCCGCGCGGGTCGCTGCGACCGCCGTGACGCCACTCGAAGACGCAGACCTCGAAGATGGCATTCGTGTCGAGCATGAAGACCCTTGTAGCCCGATGGGGCGCCAGGGTCCAGGGCGAGGGGGCGGGCCGGAGGGAGCCCGTGCGATTTGCCGGCCTCCTGGACGTGTTGTATGCTTCGTGCGAATGGCCTCCGGACTCTTCCGATGGGTGGTCGTGTGGCTCTTCGCCGCGATGCTCGTGGCTGAGGGTGCTGGCTGTCATTGCGTCTGCCGTTGCAACGCCGAGGGGACCGGAGGTCCCGTCGATGACGACCCCCTGCCCGGGACGACCACGGTCACGCTCGATATCCTGCCCACGGGCGAGGTCCACGTGGATGGAGCAAGGGTGGAGGTCGCGGACCTGCCGGCCCTCCTGCGGGCGCGGGACGCCGGCGCCGTGATCTACCGGTACGTGGGCGAGAAGCCGTCCTACGACCAGACGGCGCCCCTCGATGAGGTGGTCCTGGGACCAGAGCGCTATGCCTTCGGCGAGGAGTGGGCCGACGAGGGCCTGCGGCGCTGAGGGTCAGTGCCCGAGGGGGAGGAACCAGACGGCGGCCTCCCCGCCGCCGCCATTGACCTGCCAGAAGTCTCCCTTCCGCACAGGACAGGTCACATGCCTTCTTGTCAAACCTACGGCCCCTTGCGCTGCCCGGCGCGTGCCGGGGGGATTCGTGCCGTCGGAGATGAATTCGAGCTCAGACCCGCTCGCGGCCACCGCGCAGGCGTCGGACTCGCGGCCATGGGAAGGGCGCAGTGGTTGATCGTGGGGATTGCCGCTAGCATGGGGTCCCGGAGGTGGAGCCGACCTTGACCGACGCCCAACGTGCCGTGCTCGAGCAAGCCTTGATGCTTCCCCCGACCCAGAGGGCCGAACTGGTGGAGCGCCTGCTGGAGAGCTTCGGATTCGCTGACCGCAGGCGCCTGGATGCGCTCTGGGCCACGGAGGTGGAGGACCGCCTCGATTCCTTCGACCGCGGCGAGATGTCGGCCCTGGACGCCCAGGATGTCTTCGACGAAATCGACCGCTCGCAAGGGGCGTGGACGTCCGCTTTCTGGCCGCAGCCCGGATCGAGCTCCGGGCTGCCTGGATGTACCTGAACGACGGGGTTTCCCGCCTCGCCACGATCACCCGCAACCGAGCGAGCGCACCCGGCGTTCGCGCTATCGCAGTGCCGTGTTGAACTCCGCCACCGTCAGGCCTGCCTGTCGGATGAGGGCTCGCAGCGTTCCCTTGGCGAGCTCCTTGTGATCCGGAACGACGAGTCGTCGATGGGGTGGCTGATGGCCACGCAAGACCATGTGGCTTCCCCGCTGATGGTCGAGCACGTACCCGAACCGGCTCAACGCCTGGACCGCTTCACGGCCCGAGACCTGTCGCAGGCTCGTCAAATCCGTACGTCCAGGATCTCCTCGTCGATGGGCGGAGGAATCGGCTCACCCCGTAACCGCAAGCTCTCCAGGTAGGCCGCCACGGCCTCCTCCGCGTTGCGCACCGCTTCGGATCGAGTTTGCCCCTGGGAGACACAACCGGGAAGGGAGGGCACCTCCACGACGTACACCCCATCCTCATCCTGCTGGATCTGGATCCGGACTTTCATGCGGCCCATTGTATCCCGTGGAGGACGGGTTGGTCATCGCGCACGTGTGATTCACCAAGAGCATTGACCCCCCAGACCGGCCGGAATCACCAGCACCATTGCCCCCCCCTGGTGGGGGAATCACCAGGAGCATTGACCCCCTGCCCCTCAACGGGCGGCGACCGGACGAAGGATACTGCGGACCTCTGAAGGGAGGTCCGCATGGCCCACCGGGAGCTGACCGTGTTCGAAGTTGAAGAGATCCTCCGTCGCTTCGTCCTGGGCGAGTCGCTGAAGGCCATCGCCCGTGCCACCGGGATGGGGCGCAACACCGTTCGTGGCTGGGTTCGGACCGCCGCCAGAGTGGGCCTCCAGGTCGGTGGTGCTCCAGCCACACCCGAGCAGATCGCGGCCGTAGGTCGAGCCAGGCGTCCGCCCCGCAAGGCCGAGCCCACCGAGCGTGACCGGGCCCTTCTCGGACAGGTCGACCGGGTCCGGACCTGGCTCCACAGGGACGACCTCACGCTCACCAAGGTCCAGGACCTCCTGGAGCGCGAGGGCCTGGTCGTCCCCTACTCGTCGCTCCAGCGCTTCGCCCGGATGCACTGCGACTTCACCCGACACGCGATCACCGTGCGCCTCGACGACCCTCCTCCGGGGCAGGAGGCCCAGGCCGACTTCGAGCGCCTGGGCTACATCCCGGACCCGGCGTCGGGGCGAGCGCGGCGCCTCGCCTACGGCTTCAGCCTCACCCTCTCCTACAGCCGGCACCAATTCCTTGACGTCGTCTTCGACCAGACGGTCCCGACCGTCATCGTGTGCTTCGAGCGGGCCTGGGCCTACTTCGGGGGCGTCGTTGCCCGTGTCATCCCCGACAACCT
>JACQVX010000055.1 GCA_016209495.1 Planctomycetota bacterium | reverse complement strand
GCGTGAAACACCGAGGCCGAGCGAGGCGGCGCGAGGCTAGGAGCGAGGAGGAGCACTAGCAACGGAGCGCTATTCCGACGACGAGCGACGACGCATCGCGCCGCCGCAGCCGGCCGAATGTAGTCAGTTATTGTTTTGCGGCGACTAAGCCCGCGGGGCGGCCTTCCCCGACTCGGGCGCCGGCGGCGGCGTCCAGTCCAGCCGCCGGGCCTCGGACCAGAGCAGCTCCAGCTCGTAGTAGCGGCGCGCCTCCTCGTGGAAGAGGTGGACCACCACATCGCCGTAGTCCAGGAGGACCCAGGTGCGCTCGGCGCTCCGGTCCGCCTCCGTGGGCTCGCCCCGGGGCGGGCGTCCCTCGCGGCCTAGCCGACGGGGGCCGTCGTCCCGCTTGAGGCGCACCACCACCTCCTCCGCCATGGAGCGGACCTGGCGGCGGCTGCGGCCGCTGGCGATGACGAAGCAGTCCACCTCGTCCGTCAGGGCCCTCACGTCCAGGAGGACCACCTCCACCGCCTTCATGGCGTCGAGGAGGTCGGCGATCCGCCGGGCGAGGGCCTCGGCCCGTTCCGAGGCCCGCCGCGCCTCGGCGTACGCGCGGTCGTCTTCGCGTTCGCGCCCCAGACGGTCCTACCGGAAGAGCCCGGCCACCGCGTCGTGCAGCGGCCGGAAGCTGGGGGCGAGGATCAGGGCCACGATGGACATGAGCTTGATGAGGATGTTGATGGACGGTCCCGCCGTGTCCTTGAAGGGGTCGCCCACCGTGTCCCCCACCACCGCCGCCTTGTGGGGGTCGGAGCCCTTGCCCCCGTAGGCCCCGCCCTCGATGTGCTTCTTGGCGTTGTCCCAGGCACCGCCGGCGTTGGCCATGAAGATGGCCAGGAGGACGCCCCCGGTGGTCACCCCGACCAGGAGGCCCCCCAGGGCGTGCACGTTCCAGATGCCCACGACCACCGGGGCCAGGATGGCGAGCAGGCCCGGGACGACCATCTCGCGGATGGCCGCCCCCGTGGAGATCTCCACGCAGCGGGCGAAGTCGGCCCGGGCACCCGGGTGGCCCTCCCGGAGGCCGGGGATCTCCCGGAACTGGCGCCGGACCTCCTCGACCATCTGCATGGCGGCCCGCCCCACGGCCTGCAGGGACATGGAGGAGAAGAGGAAGGGGAGCATGGTGCCGATGAAGACCCCCGCCATGGTGTGGGGTTCCAGGACGTTCAAGGTCTGGATCCCCGCCGTCACCCGGAAGGCGCTGAAGAGGGCGAGGGCGGTCAGCGCCGCGCTCCCGATGGCGAAGCCCTTGCCGATGGCCGCGGTGGTGTTCCCCACGGCGTCCAGCCGGTCCGTGCGGCCGCGCACCTCCTTGCCCAGGTGGGCCATCTCGGCGATGCCCCCGGCGTTGTCGGCGATGGGCCCGTAGGCGTCCACCGCGAGCTGGATCCCGGTCGTGGAGAGCATACCCAGGGCGGCCATGGCGATGCCGTAGAGTCCACCGAAGTGGTGGGCCCCCACGATGGCCGCGGCAAGGAGCAACAGGGGGATGGCGGTGGACTTCATTCCCAGGGCCAGTCCCGCGATGAGGTTCGTGGCGGCCCCGGTCTGGGACTGGCGGCTCACCTCGCGTGCGGGGCCCCGGGACTCGGAGGTGTAGTACTCGGTGGTGAGTCCGATGAGGATGCCGGCCCCGAGGCCGATGATGGTCGACCAGAAAACCCCGGTCCCGAGGTAGGCCACCCCTTCGTACTGGTAGCTGCCCGGTAGGAGCCAGCGCACCAGCGCCCAGGTGGCCGCCAGCATCAGGGCCCCGGCCCCGAAGGTCCCCATGTTGAGCGCGGTCT
Organism: Planctomycetota bacterium; assembly: GCA_016209495.1. Classification (GTDB taxonomy): domain Bacteria; phylum Planctomycetota; class JACQVX01; order JACQVX01; family JACQVX01; genus JACQVX01. The sequence continues at coordinate 1,997 of JACQVX010000055.1, read as the reverse complement.
GGGGATTCCCGCCCTCCGAGGTGCGGACCAGGAAGGTCCCCAGGATGCTCGCCCCGATCCCCGTGGCGGCCACCAGGAGGGGGAGGAGGACGAGGTTCGTGGCGTCGGGCCCCCCCGCCAGGACGGTGGCCGAGGCGGCGATGACCATGGCCCCGATGACCGAGCCCACGTACGACTCGAAGAGGTCCGCCCCCATGCCGGCCACGTCCCCCACGTTGTCCCCGACGTTGTCGGCGATGACCGCGGGGTTCCGCGGGTCGTCCTCCGGGATCCCCGCCTCCACCTTCCCCACCAGGTCGGCCCCCACGTCCGCCGCCTTGGTGTAGATCCCGCCGCCCACCCGGGCGAACAGGGCGATGGAGGAGGCGCCCAGGCTGAAGCCCGTCAGGACGTAGAGCGTCTGATCGGCGTGGCCGCCGAAGACGCTCTGGAAGACGATGTGGAGCACCCCTACCCCCAGGGTGCCCAGACCCACGACGGACATGCCCATGACCGCCCCGCCGGAGAAGGCCACGCCCAGGGCGCTGGCCAGACCCGTCTGGGCCGCGTGGGCGGTCCGCACGTTTGCGGCGGTGGCCACGCGCATCCCGAAGTAGCCCGCCAGGGAGGAGGCCACCGCCCCGCAGACGAAGGCCAGGGAGACCCACCACGAGCCGGGGAATCTGGCCTGGTGCAGGTTGAGCCAGGCCAGGAGACCCGCCACCACCAGCACGAAGACGGCGAGGACCCGGTACTGCCGGGCCAGGAAGGCCATCGCGCCCTCACGGATGTGGCCCGCGATCTCCCGCATCCGGTCGCTGCCCACGCTCTGGCGATTGATCCAGCGGGTCTTGAAGAGGGCGAACAGGAGGGCGAGCAATCCCGCCCCGGGCACGAAATAGGGGAGCTTCTCGACCAGGCTCACGATGGGTCCTCGGGTCCAGGACGCCGCCCTCGGGGCTCAGCGTCCAGCGGGCGGGACCTTTACCCGCCGGCGGGGGGTGAAGGCAAGGAGATTCCGGTCTCGGCCTCGCTCGCGACCAGGCCCTGGAACTGCCGGCGCCCGCGCAGATACGGGATCACGCCCACCATGTTGACGCCCAGGTAGACGGCGTGGAAGAGGAGGCCCGTGTTGAAGCCCGCCGCGAACGGGTCGGCCAGTTCCTGGGAGAAGGCGTAGACGAAGAGCTTGGCGAAGGCGAGCTCGCCCACGCCGAGGCCGCCGGGGAAGAGCGGGACGGCGTTCACCAGCAGCCCCAACGGGACGACGAAGGCGAAACGGACCAGGGGCAGAGACTCACCCTGTGCCCTGACGACGCACCACACCATCACGATCCCCATGATGTGGTTGAGCACCGAGAGGAGGATCGCCGCCAGGGCGGTGCCCTTCCGGTATCGGTAGGCGTAGAGGGCGGTGTAGAGGTCGTGGAGTCGGTCCCGATAGGGGAGCCTCCCGGCGAGGCGCACGAGCCACGGGAGGCGGTGCATCCCGAAGAAGACCAGGCCCAGGAAGGAGACCGCCGCGATGACCCCCACCACCGCCCAGGCCAGCGGTTGCAGCGCCGCGTTGCCGGCGATCTCCACGGCGTTCGCCAGCATGGCGGTCATGGCCACGAGGACCAGGGAGAACAGGCCCAGGAAGCGGTCCACGAGGACCGTCGTGACGGCCTCGGTGCGCTTCCCGTGGCGGTCGCGGGCCACGTAGTAGGCCTTCACCAGGTCCCCGCCCACTGCCCCCGGCATGAACGAATTGAAGAAGGCCCCCACCAGGGTGAGGGAGGCCACCTCCCCCCCGGTGGGGGACAGGTCCATGGCCCGGAGGAGGAGCCACCACCGGAAGGCCGCCACGGTGAAGCTGACGCAAAAGGCCCCCGCCGCGGCCACGAGCCACGGCCAGCGCCCCAGGACCGAGCGCAGGTCCTCCAGGCGGACCGCGTCCCGCTGGATCAGGCTTGCTATGTAGGCGAGGACCGCCGCCGCCAGCGCCACCTTGGCGGCCAGGAGTCCCCAGCGCCGGG
>JACQVX010000069.1 GCA_016209495.1 Planctomycetota bacterium | reverse complement strand
GCCCTGGTGGACTCGGGGGGGAACGACGTCTACGTGGCCGGGTTCCGCGAGGCGGACTTCCGCGACCCGGAGAACGCGACCCAGTCCCTCTCCCAGGGCTTCGGCTTCGGCTGGCGTCCTTACGAGACCCGCCACGGGGCCGCCGGCGGCATCGGCGTCCTGGCCGACGTGGCCGGCCACGACAGCTACGTGGCCGACTACTTCGCCCAGGGCTCCAGCTACTGGTTCGCCCTCGGGGTCCTCGCCGACGAGGCGGGCAACGACCGCTACCTGGCGGGGCGCTACGCCCAGGGGGCCGCCACGCACCTCTGCGTGGGCCTGCTCCTGGACGCCGCGGGGGACGACCGCTACGACGTGAGCCTCGGGGTCTCCCAGGGCTGCGGCCACGACCTCTCCGTGGGGGTCCTCTGGGATCGCGCGGGCGAGGACGCCTACCTGGGCGGCCGGACCCTGGCCCAGGGGGCGGGGAACGACAACGGCCTGGGCCTCCTGGTGGACGAGGGCGGGGTGGACGCCTACCGGGCCCGGGCCCGGTCCCAGGGGAGCGGCAATCGCTACGAGCCCCGTGGCTGGGGCTCGGCCGGGGTACTCCTGGACCTGGGGGACGGGGGCGAGGACGCCGGGGGCTTCCGCGTGCAGGAGGACTTCGGGGTGCGGCTGGACGAGTAGGGGCCGAGGGGCGGTGCGCATCGTCTCGGCCCTGGTGCTCTTCGCGAGCCTGGCCACCGGCATCGCCGGCGCGCTGGCGCTCCGGGCGCACCACCGCTCGGCGCTGGCCGGACTGGCCGGCGAGGCGGCCGCGCGGTTGCCGGGGATCGCCGAACGTGTCGGCGGCCTGAGCGCGCGGGCACTGGAGGCCGCCCGCGCGACCCTCGGACCGGGCCCCTGGAGGGCCGGCGTGGCCCTGGAGGAGTCCTGCCTGGACCTGACGGAGTCCGACGCCCTCGTCGCCGCCGTGTGGGTCCTGGGGCCGGACGGTGCGCTCCTGTCTCCGGCCGCCATCGCCCCGGTCGAGCCGCCCGCGACCCGGGCCCGGCCGCCGGCCGTCCCGGTCGGACGGGCTGCGGCGAACGCGGGCCCCGCCGGGGCCCGCTCCCCTCGCTCGGCCGCTTTGCGGCCTGCGCTCGGGAGCCGCAGCTCCACACCGTCCCAGGCCGCCGAGCCGGGACCGGAGGAGCTACTCCAGCGGGCGCGACGCTCGTCCGCGGCGGAGGCGCGCGACCTCCTCGATCGCCTGGAGCGCCTCCATGGCGCGCGGCCCGCACCGGGCGGCGGCGACTGGGCCGGCGTCGTCGAGGACGAGCGACTCGCCCTCGCCTCGCGCCTCGGCCGGCACGCGGAGGTCTACGAGCGCGGCCGGCGGGGGGTCGAGCGGCGCTCGTCGGGCCCCGAGGCCGCCGCGCCCGCCACCGCCGCCGCGTGGGTCGAGCGCCTGCTGGCCACGCCGGCCGCCTCCGTGCTCCTCCCCGGGGAGCGCGGGGCCCTGGAGGCGCTGGCGGCCGAGCAGGCCACCCGGGCGACGCGCCTGGCCACGCGCCAAGGCGAGCGCGCCGCCTGGGACGCGGCGGCCGTGCGGGCGCCTCCTACCGGCGGCTCCTTCGACTGGGCGGGGCGTCCGCTCCTGGCCTCTCCGGCGGGGCCCCACGGGACGCTGGTCGTCGCCCTGGACGCGACCGAGGTCCGCCGGCTCCTCGTGGCCCTGGTGGACGACCTCCAGGGCCGGGACGGACCGCTCTGGCTCCTCGATGGCGCGGGGCCCGTGGCCGGGGCGACCGGTGGACCGCCGCGGGACGCGGCGGTCGTGGCGCTCGCCCCGCCCTTCGCGGGGCTCCGCCTGGCCACCGCCGCCCCGGGGTCGGCTTACGTGGCGGTGATACGCCGCACCCGATGGCTGGCCGGTGCCCTTGTCGCCATGGTGCTGGCCCTGGCCGGGGCCGGATGGGTCGCCGCCCGCGGGGCGGCCGAGCGCGTGCGGCTCGAAGGCCTGCGGGCCGACTTCGTCGCCTCCGTCAGCCACGACCTCAAGACGCCCATCGCCAGCATCCGCGCCCTGGCCGAGACCCTCGCCGAGGGCCGCGCCCCCGGGAAGGGCGAGGCCTACGCGCGCACCATCCTGCGCGACGCGGCGCGACTCGATCGCATGGTGCGGCGCATCCTCGCCTTCCCCCGCGCGAGCCGTAGGTCGCCACGACCGCAGCCCGCGCCCACGGACCTGGCGGACGTGGTGCGCGAGGCCGTGCAGGAATTTGGCCGCGGCGACGATGCCCCCATCCGCCTGGTGCTCGGCGAGACGCCCGCGCCCTGCCTCCTCGACCGCGACGCCGTGGGCGAGGCCATCTGGAACCTGCTCGACAACGCGGTGCGCTACTCGGAGTCCGGCAGCACCATCACCGTGGCGGTGGGCGTGGAATCGCGCTTCGGCCGCGTCTCCGTGGCCGACCGCGGCGTGGGCATCCCGGCCGCGGAACGCGCGCGCGTCTTCGAGCCCTGGTTCCGGGGCTCGCACCCGCGCGTGCGCGCCGCCGGCGGCACCGGGCTGGGCCTGGCGCGCGTCCGGCAGGTGGCCGAGGACCATGGGGGCCGGGTAGAGATCGACAGCCTGGAGGGCCAGGGCACGGTGGTCACGCTCTGCTTCCCTTGCGTGGGGGCTCGTGCCTGAGCACCCGGGCGCGCACGCACGTGGTGGTGGTGGAGGACGACCCGGGGATCCGCATGGCCCTGGTGGACAACCTGGGCGCCGAGGGCTACCGCGTCAGCGCGGTGCGCGACCTGGCCGCCGCCTTCCAGTCCGCCTGCGCCGGCGGTGTGGACCTGGTGGTACTGGACCGCATGCTCCCGGACGGCGACGGGCTGGAGCTCCTGCGCGCCCTGCGGCGTCGCGGCGCGACCGTGCCGGTGCTGATGCTCACCGCCCGGGGCGAGGAGTCCGACCGGGTGGCGGGGTTGCGCGTCGGGGCCGACGACTACGTGGTCAAGCCCTTCTCCATGGCCGAGCTGCGCGCGCGGGTGGCGGCGATCCTCAAGCGTACGCGTTTGTCGGCGGGGGTCCCCATCCAGATCGGTGCGGCCGAGCTGGACGTGGACGCCCGTGTGCTGCGTCGCGGCGGGGCCGCCGTGGAGCTCACGCGCCGGGAGTTCGACCTGCTCGCGCACCTGGCGGGCCGCCCGGGCCGAGCCTGCACGCGCGGCGACCTCCTCGACGCCGTCTGGGGCGTGGGCTACGAGGGCGGCGAGCGGGTGGTGGACCGCTTCGTGGTCGCCCTGCGCAAGAAGCTGGAGGCGGACCCTGGGCGGCCGCGGCACCTCGTCACCGTCCCCGGGGTGGGCTACCGTCTCGACCCCTGACGATCCGTCTCTCCGGCGTAACAACCCCGTAACAGGGCCCGGCTATCCTGCGCGCGTCACGGCAGACAGGAGGCGCGGGAACATGCAGCCGATGCGGGTCCTTCTGGCGGGGGTCCTGGCGTTCGTCCTGGCGGGGATGCCCCTGGCCGGCTGCCGGTCGGGCGGTGGGACGGGGGAGGATGGGGG
>JACQVX010000053.1 GCA_016209495.1 Planctomycetota bacterium | reverse complement strand
TCCAACGGCAAGAGCAGCACGGCGTCGCTCGCCGCGGCCCTGCTCGAAGCCGGCGGGGCCCGGGTCCACTTCGGGGGCAACATCGGGAAGTCCCTCCTCATGGACCTGAAGGACATCCGCCCCGGGGACCGGGTGGTCCTGGAGCTCTCCTCCTTCCAGCTCGAGGCCCTCGGGCCGCTGGAGCGGGGGGTGGAGGTGGCCGTGGTGACGAACCTATCCGCCAACCACCTGGACCGCCACGGGACCCTGGAGAACTACGCCGCCGCCAAGCGTGGCCTCCTGGCGCGGTTGGGGACGCGAGGCGTGGCGGTCCTGAACGCCGACGACCCCCGGGTCGCTGGCTGGGCGGCCGACGTGCCCGGGCGCTCGCGGCTCTTTTCTCTCGGTCCCGTGTCCGGGGCGTCGGGTAGGCTCCAGGACGGCGCCCTCTGGGTGGACGGCGAGCGGTTGATGGGTGAGGGGGAGCTGGCGGTCCCGGGCCGCTTCAACCGGGCCAATGCCCTGGCGGCGGCCCTGGCGGCCCGGGCCGCGGGGGTCTCCCTGGAGCCCATCCGGGAGGCCCTCCGGGCCTTCCGGGGGGTGGAGCACAGGCTGGAACTGGTGGCGGAGCGTGGAGGGGTGAGGTACGTGAACGACTCGAAGGCCACGACGCCCCAGGCCACGGCGGCCGCCCTGGCGTCCCTGGAGGGCCCGGTGCTCCTCCTGGCGGGGGGACGCTACAAGGAGGGCGTGCCCGTGGCGCCCCTGGTGGAGGCGGCGCGTTCGGCCGGACCCAGGCTGCGGCGGGTGCTCTGCTTCGGCGAGGCGGCCCGGGCCCTGGAGGCGGCCCTCGCCGTGGTGGAGGGGGTTCAGGCCGCGGTGGCGGCCGGCATGGATGGGGCGGTGGAGACGGCGATGGCCGAGGCGCGGCCCGGGGAGACGGTCCTCCTCAGCCCGGGCTGCGCCTCCTACGACGAGTTCACGAACTTCGAGGAGCGAGGCCGGAGGTTCAAGGACCTCGTGGGGGGGGTTGCCCCTCGGGGAGGCGGCGTCTGAAGACGGTGCACGTCTGCGGGGAGTGCGGCGAGGCCAGCGCCAAGTGGCAGGGCCGATGTCCGGGCTGCGGGGCCTGGGGGAGCCTCCAGGAGGAGCCGGACCCGCGAGGCGGCGGCTGGGGGCGCGCGGGGGCCGGCGCCCCGGGCCGCAGGACCGGGGCCTCCGGGACCACGCCCGACGGGCCGCTCCGGCTGGGCGAGGTGGAGGCCCCGGCGGCGGGGCGCTGCTCCACGGGGCTCGTGGAGCTGGACCGTGTCCTGGGGGGCGGGCTCGTGGCCGGGGGGGTGGTCCTCGTGGGCGGCGATCCGGGTATCGGCAAGAGCACGCTCCTCCTCCAGGTGGCGGACCGCCTTTCTCGAGGGGGGCGCCCCTCCCTCTACGTCACCGGCGAGGAATCGGCCTACCAGGTGAGGCTCAGGGCCGAGCGTCTGGGGGTGGAGGCCCCGGACCTCTACCTCCTGGCCGAGACGGCCCTGGAGCGCATCCTGGCCCATGCCGAGGGGCTGGCCCCGTCGGTCCTGGTGGTGGATTCCATACAGATGGTGGGTACCTCCGGCCTGCCCTCGGCCCCGGGCACCGTGGGCCAGGTGCGGGAGTGCGCCGCCTTGCTGGTGGGCTTCGCCAAGAGGACCGGGGTGCCCGTGGTGCTCATAGGCCACGTCACCAAGGACGGGTCCATCGCGGGGCCGCGCGTCCTGGAGCACGTGGTGGACTGCGTCCTCTATTTCGAGGGCGAGCGCTACAGCGCCTACCGCCTCCTCCGGACCGTGAAGAACCGCTTCGGCCCCGCCACGGAGCTGGGGGTCTTCCGGATGGCCCCCGAGGGCCTCGTCGAGGTCCCGAACCCCTCCGAGGTCTTCCTCACCGGGGACGGGACCCCCCGGAGCGGGGCCGCGGTGGCCGGCGCCCTGGAGGGGAGCCGCGCCTTCCTGGTGGAGGTGCAGGCCCTGGTGGCGGACTCGGCCGCGGGGAGCCCGGCCCGCCGGGTCACGGGGGTGGACCCGGCCCGGGTGGCCATGGTCCTGGCGGTCCTGGAGCGGCGGGTCGGACTCGCGCTCGCGGACCGGGAGGTCTTCGTCAATGCCGTGGGCGGCGCCCGCCTCACGGAGCCCGCGGCAGACCTGGCCATCGCCGCCGCCGTGGCCTCCAGCCACCGGGACCGCCCCCTCCCCCCGGGGGTAGTCCTCGTGGGCGAGGTGGGGCTGGGGGGCGAGCTCCGGCGTGGGGACCGACTGGAGGCCCGCCTGGTCGAGGCCGCGCGGCTGGGCTTCGCGCGGGCGGTGGTCCCCCGGCCCGGCTCCGAGGGGCTCGAGGTGAAGGGGCTCGCCCTGGAGACGGCCTCCGGCCTCGCGGAGGCCCTGGAGGCGCTGGGGGTATGAGAGAGCGACTGGAGGTTGCGAGCGAGTGATGCGCGGGTGGCCGGAGGTTGCGGGCGCCCATGCCGTACATGCGGTGCCCTGCCTGAGGGGAGGAAGGCCTGAGTGAAGGACACGGGACTCGGATACTTCTATCAAGAGCCAGGCATCGGTACGGCGGTGCTGCACCTAGGGCTCCATACCGGAGCGGCCAAGAGCCGGTATCGAGATCGCACATGGTCGATGGATGAGGCCATAGACGCCGTGGCTTTGGGGAGGGAGAAGTACAAGGGCCCGGCCGCCGCGGGGGTCACGACGTACCCCACTTTTGGCTCATTCGGAGGTATCCCGGAACCTTCCATGAAGGTGGAAATATCGAACTGCTGCCAACCGTTTCGGCAACAACCGGTGTCCTGGGCCGAACTGGTCCGCTTTGTACGGCACATGGCGAAGCATCTGGCCCAACGGCTTCATCAACAGTACGTGCTGATCATACTGTGCTCACCTACCGGAGTGCATACGACGGGCTTTTATGCCAACGAGAGGCTGTTGCCCGAGGAGGAGACGAAGAGCCTACGTACCCAATTGAGGAGGTGGCCTCATGTTTGAGTGGAGTCGAGATATAGAACGGATGAGGAAGGCGGCAGAACGCCTCAGATGGCGCCTCATCTACACGGAGAAACTTGCGGTAATATTCTCCGATGGGGTGATGACGGAGTGGCACCCGAAGGACCGAGAGTTGGTCAAAGTGCCAGAAACGATGCGAAAGCACGCCAGGCGCGTAGGCAAGCAGAAGGAACTACGCGACGCGCTGAAGGGACTATGATGGAAAGGCATTGGACATGGGCATGACCGCCCATGCAGCGGCCGCCGGCGGCCGCCGGCGCGCGGCCTGCGGGATTCCACCCGCACGCTGGAGATCGGGGGCCACGAACCACCAGCCACCAGCCACGAACTCCGGGCCAAGGGCCTCCTGGGTCTTGCCCGGACCAGTGCCCCGACCTATCCTGGGTCGAGATGGCTACCGCGGAACCCAGGACGCGGCCGTGGACGCGCGACGAGTATTGCTGTATGGCCGAGGTCCTGCCCTGAACCGTCCCCACTCCTTGGGCCTCGCGGCCCTGGGGCTCGCCGCCGGCTGCTCGGGCGGCCCAGGCGTGGCAGCGCGGCCGCACCCGGATCGGGCCCGCGATGTCCCGAGCGAAGCGAGGGACGTTTGGGACGAGCGCTACGCGACCGCCGAGTACGTCTACGGCAAGGAGCCAGCCGAGTACCTTCGTTCGCGCCGGCATCTCCTGCCCGCGGGCGGAGAGGCTCTGGACGTGGCTGCGGGCGAGGGCCGCAACGCCGTGTGGCTCGCCGAGCAGGGCTACACCGTGAACGCCGTGGACATCTCGCCCGTGGGGCTCGCGAAGGCCCGCGCCCTGGCGGAAGGGCGTGGCGTGGCCATCTCCACGATCGAGGCCGACCTGGCCGCCTGGGACCCCGGGGAGGCACGCTACGACCTCGTGGTGGTCTTCTACTACCTACAGCGCGACCTGGTTCCCCGGCTGCAGGCGGCCCTGCGGCCGGGCGGGGTGATCGTCTTCGAGACCTACACGACCGACAACCTGGCCATCCCCGCCTCCTACGGCCCGCGCAACCCGGACTACCTGCTCCGGCCGGGTGAGCTGCGCGCCCTGTTCGAGGGCTTCCAGGTCCTGGACCACCTGGAGACCCGCGACGAGCGCAAGGCGGTGGACTCGCTGGTCGCCCGCAAACCGGGCGGCCCCTGAGCGCGGACTACCTCTCCAGCGCCTGCTCGCTCCCGAAGTCCTGGGTCCAGAGCTCGCCGTCGAGGCCCGCGCCCATGGAGCGGTGGGCCGCGTCCAGCATGTTCCGGTGGTGGGGGGCGGAGTGGTACCACGCCCAGAAGGTCCCGTCGGGGGTGGGGGAGCCCTGGGAGATGTTCTCGGAGACCCCGCTGGGATAGCCCTCCAGGGCGGCACGCATGCTGGGCTCCCGGCGCTCGGGGACCGGCGACTCGTGGGCGAAGTAGCCCAGGCGCGTCATCTCCTGGCTGTGGCCCCTGGCCGCGGCGATGAGCCGAGGGTCGATCTCCAGGGGCTCCCGGCCCATCATGTGGCGGTAGTCGTTGGTGATGGCCACCTGCATGACCTCCACCGCCGTGGGGGCGATGCCGCGACCCCCCGGCGTCACCCCCGCGTTGAACGCCCGTACCCGGTGGAGCCTGGCGCGCTCGTGGAGCAGCCGCTCGTAGCCCGTCGAGAGGTCGGCCAGCGGCCGGGCGACGGCCACGAGGCCGCCACGCCAGGCCAGGAGTCCCCGGGCCAGCGGCGATAGCCCCGCCGGGGGCGGCTCCAAGTCCGCCATGCCGGCCGTCTGGAGGAAGGCCCGTGACTCCGCGAGTCCGGCCTCCATGGCCACCAGCTCGGCGTGGCGCCTCGCCGCCAGCTCGGGCTCCACCGTGCCCATGGGGGCCAGGTCTCGCTCCAGGAGGACGTCGAGGAACTCCCAGGCCTCGCGTACCGCCTTGACCCGGTCGTCGACGATGGGCTGGCCCACGCGGCCATGGTCCTCGTCCGGGTAGATGGCCTTATCGAAGATGACCCGCAGGGCCTCGTCCCGGGTCTCCGTCCAGCGCGCCAGCCACCGGGCCTTGGCCTCCCGCACCCGCGCCCGCTCGTGCACGGGGGCCAGGGCCTCCACCCGCCGGTAGGCCCGGTCCACGTCCCGTGCAAGGCCCCGCTCGCGCCATGCCACGAACTCGCGGACCGCGTGGCGGGCCTCCTCGGCCCGGCCGGCGGGGACCACCTCCTGGACCTGCGCCAGGAAGGCGTAGGCCTCGGCCCGGGCCGCGGGGTCCGCCTCCAGCAACCGGCCCGCGGCCGCGCGCACCCCCTCCGGGAGGCCCTCGATGAGCCGGTGGTCGTAGAAGCGCCGGTCGGCGCCCAGGCCCGCGTCGGCGCTCGGGGCGAGCTCCTCGCCGGGGAGCAGCCACTCGCCGCCGCGCCTCACGTAGCCCAGGGCCGCCCGTGCGTCCACGTGCTCCGGGTCCAGGACCAGGACCTTGGCCATCTCCTCGCGGGCCTCGTCCTCCAGGTGCACCTCACGGCACCAGAGCGCCAGCCGGTAGTGGCCCTCCGCGTCGCCGGTGGCCAGGGCCCCCAGACGCTCGCGGTAGATGGCCTCCGCGGACTCGCCGCGCTCGACCCGCGAGACCTCCTCGTGGGCCACCTCCGTCACCACGCCGTCCTCGGTGCGGATGACGAGCCCCCGGTCCGTGTCCTCCAGGATCGTCCCCTTGATGACGCCGCCGGCATTGAGGTAGATCACGTCAGCCCGGGCCAGGAGGCCCAGTGCGGCGACCAGGGCCGCCGCGAGCAAGGTCCGCTTCATCCACATCGTGGTGTTCGCTCCCCCCCCATCCACCCCGGTGAGGGCCATCGGGTTCCCCGTGGGGACTAGAAGGTGACGAGCAGCTCCGCCGCCGCCTGCAGGCGGTCGTCGGCGCGGCGAGCGTCGAAGAAGTTCCGGTTGGTGGTGTCGCTCCGGGCCTCCAGGCGGCATTCCACCCCCGCCGCCGCCAGCCACCCCACCCCGAGGGTCAGCTCCCGCAGGCGGTGGTTCAGGCCCGTGGGCACGGCGTCATGGTCCTGGAGCAGCCCCCCGCGGGCCGCCAGGTAGTGCCGCGGCGTGAGGTCCCAGCGGCCCAGGACCTGGGTGCCGGTCCAGGTGGCGTCCCCGCCGCCCACGTTGGCCCCGTCCTCCTCGAGGACGTAGGTGTGCTCGGCCCCCAGGGTCGCCCGATCGCCGGGCCTCGCCGTGAGGTCCGCGGAGAGGAGGAGCCGCTCGCCGGGCCGCCGGCCCAGGGCGCTCTTGCCCGCTCGCTCGTCGCCGTAGAGCAGGTGGCCGTTCAGCGTCGCCTGCCTGCCCGTGTCCACGCCCAGGCGCGCCCCCAGGGTCTTGCCCGCGTTGGCGTCGTGGTTGGCGTCCCAGCCGTTCACCAGGTAGGCGTCCAGGTCGGCCCAGCTCGACAGAACCTGCCGGAGCATGGCGCCCGTGAAGTAGGTGGGGGTGGTGTAGAAGGAGACGGACGACTGGGTGGCGAACCAGTTGTCCAGCGGGTCCGGGCTCTCGTAGCCCATGGGGGCCGCCCACTTTCCCGCCCGGAGGCGCATCCCCTCCGGGAGGGCGTCCCAGAGGGAGGCGGCCCGGGCCTCGATGTGGCCCTCCTCCAGGACGGCGTTCTGCCCGTTGCCCGTGCGGTCCGTGTCCCCCACCCACACGTCGGCGTGCACCCGGGCGGCCTCGGACAGCCTCCCGCGCAGCCGCCCCTCGAGGCGGGCCAGCTCGAAGGTGGACCGGGTGGAGGTGAGGGGTCCGGCCAGCTCGGAGGGGCCGTCGATGGGGGTCACGGGCGCCGTCTCGTTGGACACGAAGGCCCGGAGGTCCGCCGTCCCCGCGAGCTCCATGGAGCGGAACAGTTCCCCGCTGCGCCGCCACGCGGGCGTGTCGGAGACGACCTCCACCTCGGCGGTCCGGTCGGGACGCTCGGGGGCGGCCTCGGCGGGCTGGGCGGCGCCCCCGGCGCCGCCGGCCGGCCCGGTCTCGGGCTCCTCTGCCACGACGGGGGTCAGGCAGGCGAAGACGGCGACGACGACGAGCGGGCGAGTCAAGGTGGGACTCCTCGGACCCTGGAGGCGCGGCACTATACCGGCATCGGATGGATGTTGCTATACTGTCAGCCCCTGAAGGGCCGATGGAGGGCGTGCGAGGCCATGGGCGATCCCAGCGAGAGGCCCCCGGAGAACGTTCCCGGGCCCTGGTACGTGGACTCGAGGTGCATCGACTGCGACCTGAGCCGGCAGACCGCCCCGGACAACTTCCGCCGCAGCCACGAGAACGGCTACAGCTACATCGCCCGGCAGCCGGTGAGCCCCGCCGAGGAGGCCCTCTGCCGCAAGGCCATGGACGAGTGCCCCGTCGGGGCTATCCATGTGGATGGTTGAAGGAAGGGTGAGGGGGGGCGAATGAACGCCACGTCCTGCGATATCCGCCAGTTTGCCAGGAGCGGGGGCTGAGCGGCCAAGCTGAGCCCGGTGGGCTTGCGCAGCCTGGTGTCGGCGCTGGAGCCGCGTGACGAGCGCGTTTTGGTGGGCCTCGACGACGATGCGGGGGTGGTCCTGGCGGGCGAGGGGCTCGCCCTGGTCCAGACCCTGGACTTCATCACCCCCATCTGCGAGGACCCCTACACCTACGGGCAGGTGGCCGCGGCCAACTCCCTCTCGGACGTCTACGCCATGGGTGGGACGGTCCTCTCGGCCATGAACATCTGCTGCTTCCCGGCCGAGGGCATCCCCACGGACCACTTCGCCGCGATCCTCCGCGGCGGGAAGGACAAGGTGGAGGAGGCGGGCGGCGTCCTGGTGGGCGGCCACACGGTGAGGGACACGGAGCTGAAGTTCGGGTGCTCCGTCACGGGGACCATCGACCGGGACCGGATCTGGCGCAAGGGAGGGGCTCGCCCGGGCGATCGCCTGATCCTCACGAAGCCCCTGGGGACCGGCGTCATGATCACCGCCTCCAAGAAGGGTGTCATCGACGACGCCACCTTCCGGAGCGCCCTGGAGAACATGGCCCGGCTCAACCGGACCGCCTGCGAGACGGCCCGCGGTTTCGAGGTCCACGCCGCCACCGACATCACCGGCTTCGGCCTGGCGGGCCACGCCCAGGAGATGGCCGTGGCGGGCCGCGTCACGTTCCGCCTCCGCATGCGGGAGGTCCCGAGCTACCCGGTGGCCCTGGACCTCATTCGCCAGGGGGTGCGCACGGGGGTCACCGACGAGAACCGCGCCTATGTCAAGGACCGGGTTCGGGTGGAGGCCGGCGCCCGGGACCTGGAGGGGCTGGCCTATGACCCGCAGACCTCCGGCGGGTTGCTGCTGGCCGTGCCGGCCGGGGCCGCCGACGGGCTCTGCTCGCGGCTCCGCTCGGCGGGCGCCGCGGCGGCCGCGGTCATCGGGGAGGTGGCGGCGGGCGGCCCCGCGGTCGTCCTGGAATAGACGCCTTCCAGGGTTTAGGATGCGCGCGGGCGAGGTCTTCGGATGCGCTACGCCATCATCTCGGATATCCATTCCAACACCGAGGCCCTGCGCGCGGTGGTGGACGACTTCCGCGCCCAGCAGGTGGACCGGGTGGTGTGCCTGGGCGACGTGGTGGGCTACGGCGCCGAGCCCCGGGAGTGCATCGAGATGGTCCGGGAACTATCCTCCATGACCATCGCCGGCAACCACGACTGGGCCGCCATCGAGAAGACCAGCATCGAGTACTTCAACCGCTACGCCAAGGAGGCCACCTACTGGACCCGCGAGGCCCTCACGGACGAAGACAAGGAGTGGATCCAGGGCCTCCCGCTGGTCGAGAAGCCCCAGGAGGACATCGTCCTCGCCCACAGCACCCTCTACGTCCCCGAGGCCTTCGACTACATCCAGACCTCGTATGACGCCTACCTGTCCTTCGAGGCCCTGGAGGGGCGGGTCTGCTTCGTCGGCCACTCCCACATCCCCATCACCTTCTTCCAGGAGGACCAGATCACATACTCCCTGGACCCCATCGTCCGCCTCCCGGAACAGGGCAAGGCCATCGTCAACGTCGGCAGCGTGGGGCAGCCCCGGGACAACAACCCGAGGGCCTCCTACGGGATCTACGACGCGGAGAGCCGGGTGGTGGAGGTGCGCCGCGTGGACTACGACATCGAGGGGGCTTGCCGGAAGATCATCGACGCGGGGCTGCCCGAGGTCCTGGGCGAACGCCTGAAGGTCGGGAGGTGACGGAGGCCGCCGGGACCTTCGAGGCGGCCCCCGAGGGCCTGCGCTTCGGCGACGTGGCCATCCGGCTGGGGCTCGCGGACGCGGCGGCGGTGTCGCGCGCCCTGGAGCGGCAGCGCGAGGTCCGCTCGACGGGGGCCAAGGCGAAGGTGCTGGGCGAGGTGATGGTGGAGCTGGGGCTCCTCGAGGCGGCTCGGGTCCAGGAGGTGGTGACGGAGCAGCGACGCGCCGTCGCGGAGCACATGCGCCGGCGCCACCCGGGGCTGGCCATACACAGGGACGCGGCGCGGAGACACCGCCGCGTGGGCGCGCGGACCGTGGGGGTGGGGCTCGCCGCCGCGGCCTACTGGAACCTGGTCATGCCGCTCCTCCACATGAGGGTGGCCAGCCCCCAGGGGGCGATCCCCTCCCCGGTGGACCCCCTCGTCCTCATCCTCATGGTCCTGGGTGCCGCCGAGTCCCTCCTGGCCCTCTGGGCCGTGGTCGGGCCCGCGAGCGCGCCCATGCGCCTCGCGGCGACCGTGCTCCTCGTGACCGGCGGGGCGGCCACGGTCTACAGCCTGGTGGGGGGATACCCCTTCGACGGGGGCGGCCTCCTGGGGCTCGTCTTCGGCGTGGCCCAGCTCGCCCTGGTGGCCATGGCGGCGGCCTCCGCCGCCCCGCGGCAGGACTAGGCGCCCTCCCCCCTGACCGTGCTCCCGCCCCCCCGAAGCGCGCTCCTCGGTGCACTGGCCCTCGCGGCCTGCATGGGCCTGGCGGCCTGTCGCGGCAAGCCCGAACCGGCCGAGCCGCGCAAGGGCGCGCGGATCCGCGGCATGGTGGAGGTGCCGGAGGGGGCCTTCACCTTCGGCTCCGACGACGGGGACCCGGACGAGTCCCCGGCCCGCGGCATCGAGCTCGCGACCTACTTCATCGACGTCCACGAGGTCACCAGCGAGGAATACGCGGCCTTCTGCGAGGCGACGAAGACCGCCCCCCCCGTCCACTGGCGCGGCGCCTGGCCGCCCCGGGGCCAGGAGCGGCACCCCGTGACCCAGGTGAGCTACGACGAGGCCCAGGCCTACGCCCGGTGGGTGGGGAAGGCCCTCCCCACGGAACAGCAATGTGAGAAGGCGGCCCGGGTCGCCGACGGCAGGCCGTTCCCCTGGGGTGCCCGGATGGGCGAGGGGCTGTGCAATGCCTACGCCTCGGCCCGGCAGGGGACCACTGCCGAGGTGGGGAGCTACCCGAAGGGGGCGAGCCCCTACGGCCTTCAGGACATGGCGGGCAACGTCTGGGAGTGGACCGCCTCGCCCTACGACGACTCCGGCGAGATGGTGATCCGGGGCGGCTCCTTCGACTACCGGGAGAGCGCCCCGCGCGCATCGAAGCGCGGCCGGGCGGCCCCGGGGGAGCGGCGTCCCACATTGGGCTTCCGCTGCGCCAAGTCGCTGGTCCGCCCGGCGCCTGGCCCCGAGGCGCCCGCCGGGGGCCGTTAGGACTCCCGGGGTTGGAATCCCTGTTCGAGGAGCGGCGCCAGGGGGTGGAGTCCCTCCTCCGCTCACGTCTCGATGCCGCTACTGGCTGGCCGGCGGGCCTCGCGGAGGCGGCGCGCTACTCCCTCATGGCCGGCGGGAAGCGCTTCCGTCCCCTCCTGGCCTGGTGCGCCGCGGAGGCCCTGGGGGAGCCGCCGCCGCGCTACGGCGACCTCTACGTGGCCCTGGAGTGCGTACACACCTACTCCCTCATCCACGACGACCTGCCGGCCATGGACGACGACGACCTGCGGCGGGGGGTGCCCACCTGCCACGTGAAGTTTGGCGAGGCGGCGGCCATCCTGGCGGGGGACGGCCTCCTCACCTGGGCCTTCGAGCTCCTGGCCGCCCCGGAGTTCGCCGCGCGATTCCGGGCCGAGTGCCTCCTGGCGGCCATCCACCTCCTCGCCCGGGCGGCGGGCAACCCCGGGATGGTGGGGGGGCAGTACATCGACACCTGCGAGCCGCCTCCGGCCAGGGAGCTGGACCTGGCGGGGCTCCACGCCCGGAAGACCGGCGCCCTCATCGCCGCCTCGGCCTCGATCCCGGCGGTCCTCGCGGACTCGGACCTCGATAAGGCGCGCGCCCTCTCGGCCTTCGGCACGGCCCTGGGGCTCGCCTTCCAGGTGGCCGACGACATCCTGAACGTGGTGGGGGACCCGAGGCGCATGGGGAAGGCGGTGGGTTCGGACGAGCGCCGGGGGAAGCTCACCTACCCGGCGCTCCTGGGCCTGGACGGGGCGCGGGAGCGCCTGAGGGACCTCGTGAGGGAGGCCAAGCGGGCCCTGGGCCCGTTCCCGCCCGAGGGCCGTCGAGCCCTGGAGGCCATGGCGGACTACGCGGCGGACAGGGCGAGCTGAGTCGCCGCCGTCATTCCTTCGTGGGTGAGAGGGCCTGTTCGACGGTCTCGAAGCTGGGCAGGTACTCGGCGAACTGCAGGGTCTCCAGTGTCCGTCGGATGGGGTCGCTCACGGCCGCCAGGCGCAGCTCGCCCCCCTCGTCGCCGCAGCGCTTGCGGGCCGCCACGAGGACCCCGATGCCGGCGCTGGTGAGCCGATCCAGGTCCGCGCAGTCCACCACGAGCAAGGGGCTCTCGCCGACGTCGGCTCCTGTCGGTGCGCCGCCGCGAGGCGCCGCCCCCCAGAGCAGCCCCACCAGGACCCCCTCCACCCCTCGGTAGGAGTCCGAGTCCAGGTTCCCGCGCACGCGGACCACGGTGGCCTCGGGTCGCCGCTCCACCACGACCTCGCAACGCTCGCCGAAGCGCAGCGGCAAATGGCCCGACCCTCCGACGCCTCCGGCCGCCCTCACGTCGCCACGTCCTCCGGTCCGGCCCGGACCGCCTCCAGGGCGTCCTCGAGGGTCGGAAGGACCCGCACGTAGTCCGAGAGCTGGAGGACGTCCAGGATGTTCCGGATCCCCTGCGGTACGCGGGCGAGGGCCAGACGCCCGCCGGACTCCTCGAGGCGCTTGTAGAGCCCCACGAGGACGCCGCAGCCGCTGGAGCTCAGGTATTGAAGCTCCGGGCAGTCCACCACCAGCCGTACGGTCCCACCGTCCAGGAGCCGCTCCACCACGGCCTGGAAGGCGTCGTAGGTGGAGGCGTCCAGGTTCCCGGCGATGCCCACGACCTTGCAGTCCTTCGCCGCGCCCGCGGGGCTCGTGACCGTGACGGTGCAGCGCTCGTCGATGCGGTAGGTCCGCGTGGCCGCCATTCGAGGGCGCGGATTCTAGCCTCGGCCCCAGGCGGGGTCAAACGCGCTGGATCGCCGGCCGTAGAGGCCGTACTATCCCTCCTTCCGGACCATCGTGGAGGTCCCCCATGCGCCGCCTCGCCGCCCTGGCGTTCCTCGCCGTCCTGGCCCTCCCCCGGCCCGTGGCCGCCCTCCCGGAGGAAGGCCCCCACTTCGCGATTCCCGACGGGTGGGACGCCGCCACGGTGGAGCTCTACCGGGGGGCCGTGGCCCTCTTCGAAGAGGCCCGCGACGCCGAGCGGGACTCGGTGGCGAAGATGGAGCGGGCCATCCGGGAGCTCATGAAGGTCCTGCGGCAGGAGGGCTCCTATGCCCCCGTCCGCTATTACCTGGGCTACGCCTACCAGATCACCCGGGAGTTCAACAAGGCACGCGTGCAGCTCGATCGGTCCCTGGAGATCCAGCCGGACTTCCACGAGGCCATGGTCGAGCTGGCCGACACCTACGTGCACCTGGGTCAGCCCGAGCGGGCGGGGCCCGTCTACGACCGGGCGGTGGAGACGGCGCCCGACTACGTCCACGGCCACGAGAACCGCGCCGTCTTCCGGCTGAGGGAGGGCGTCCTGGACGGGGCCCTGGAGGACGCCCGGAGGGTCCTGGAGGCCGAGCCCGAGAACGCCACCATGGTCTACGTCCGGGACCTGGTCCAGCGAGAGCGGGACGGAGAAGGGTGGTCCGAGACCTTCACCGCCGAGACCGAGCACTACGTGGTGCGCACGAGCACGGATCAGGCCTTCGCCGATTTCATCGCCCTTCGCGCCGAGCTGATCCACAAGCTCTATACCCGGATCTTCCCGAAGGTCCCTGGCGGCACCCGGAAGTTCCCCATCGTCGTCCACGCCGGGGAGGCCGAGTACCACGCCGCCGGCGGGCCCCCGTCCGCCGGAGGCCACTACGAGCCCCTGATCCGCAAGCTCGTCCTCTACCGCTATCCCAGGGAGGAGGACACGCTCCTGGTCCTCCAGCACGAGGGCTTCCACCAGTTCCTGCACTACTACCTGGACGACGCCCCCCAGTGGTTCAACGAGGGTGTGGCCGACTTCTTCGGCCCCAGCCGCCACGTCCGGACGGAGCGCAGGGGGGAGGTGGTCCGGGAGGGCATGGAGATCCGTACGAATCCGTGGCGGCTCGAGCTCATCCAGCGGGCGGTGACCTCCGGCCGGGTGCGGCGGTTCCGGGACCTCATGCTCATGAGCCAGGCGGAGCTCTACGACCGCGAGTGGGCGGGGATCCACTACGCCCAGTCGTGGTCCATCATCTACTTCCTCTGCGAATGGCAGGACCGGAAGTACTTCCCCATCCTGAAGCGCTACTTCCAGGTCCTGCGGGAGGGGGACGGCCAGGAGGAGGCCTTCGCGAAGTCCTTCGGCAAGGTGGACCTGGAGGCCCTGGAGGCCGAGTGGCGCCGCTGCGTCCTTGCCCTCGAGGGGTAGGGCCCCCCGTGGAACGAGGCGAGGAGTCCATTCGATGGCGAAGCTGAACCTGGTGGAGTTCCTGCGAGAGGCGCCCCTCTTCTCCGACCTGGCCGACGGTCACCTGCAGGCCATCGCCCAGCACCTGAAGCACCAGCGACTCCAGAAAGGGGAGGTGCTTTTCAAGGAGCGAGACCCGGGCGACGCCCTGTTCCTCGTCATCAACGGTCGGCTCGAGGCCTACACGCAGGACCCGGGCCTCGGGATCGAGTTCACCGTGGGCCGGTTCGGCGACCACGCCGTCGTGGGGGAAATGGCCCTCCTCACCGGCGAGCCGCGCTCCGCCTCGATCCGGGCCCTCGATACCACGGACGTGCTGCGTCTCGAGGAGGGCGTCTTCAAGGCCGTCCTCACGAAGATGCCCCAGGTGGCCATCGCCGTCTCGCAGGCCCTCGCCCGGCGCGTGGAGGAGCTGAACCGGTCGCGGGGGGTGAGCTTCGCGCGACCGTCGGACTTCGAGCGCGCGGGGGAACTCTATCCGCTGCTCCCGCAGCCGCTCCTGGACCGCTACAAGGCCCTGCCGCTGGCCCTCGACGACGACGTGATCACCCTGGCCATGGTGGACCCCGGGAACACGCTCGCGGTGGACGAGCTGAGGCGGAGCGTCCGCGGCAAGCGGCTCCAGGTCGTGGCCGTGTCGGAGAAGGACTACGCCGCGGCCCTGAGGCAGGTCCAGACGGCCCGGCCCGCCGCGAGACCCGCGGCGGCGGGGGGTGGCCGTGCGCACGAGATCCGCTACTTCTCGGACCAGGACTCCGCGGGGGACCGGGGCAAGGAGGTAGGCTCGGGCGAGGTCGTCGCCGTCCTCGACGCCGTCATCGGCGAGGCCCTGGACCTGGGAAGCTCCGACATCCACATCGAGGTGGAGCGGGATTCGGTGGCCGCGCGCCTGCGGATCGACGGCCGGCTCCGGGACTACCACCAGCCCATCCCTAAGACCTTCGCGAAGGCCATCGTGAGCCGCATCAAGGTGCTCGCGAGCCTCGACATCGCCGAGCGCCGGCTGCCGCAGGACGGCCGGGTCAGCCTCAGCGTGGACGGACGGGACATCGACCTGCGCGTCTCCACCCTCCCGTCGAAGTACGGCGAGAAGGTGGTCCTGCGCGTCCTGGACTCCTCGAACCTGCTCGTGAACCTGGACCAGCTCATCGTCGCCCCGAAGGCCGCCCAGGTGGTGAAGCGCCTCCTCTTCCAGCCGGAGGGGTTCATCGTGGTCACGGGGCCCACCGGGTCCGGCAAGACGACGACCCTCTACTCGATGCTCCACGAGCGGACCGCGTCGGACTCCTCGCTGAACGTCGTGACGGTCGAGGACCCCATCGAGTACAGCCTGGAGGGGGTGACCCAGGTCCAGACGAACGCGAAGATCGCCTTCGACTTCCCGACGGTGCTCCGGGCGATCCTGCGGCAGGACCCGAACGTCATCCTGGTGGGCGAGATGCGCGACGCGGTCACGGCCCGGATCGCCGTCGAGGCCGCCATGACGGGCCACCTGGTACTGAGCTCCCTGCACACCAACGACGCCCTCTCCACGGTCTACCGCCTGCTGGACATGGGCCTGGAGCGCTTCCAGATCGCGGGCTCGCTCTCGGCGGTGATCGCCCAGCGGCTCCTGCGCCGGAATTGCCCCTCTTGCAGGTCCGAGCGGCAGTTCGCGGAGTCGGACCACGCCCAGGCGATCCGGTCCGGGGCCCTGCCGGAGGGGGCACCGCCCACCTATCAAGCGGGCCAGGGGTGCGACAACTGCGCCCACACCGGCTTCCGGGGGAGGGTCGGGGTCTACGAGATCCTGTGGCTGAATGACGCCTTGAAGTCGGCCATCATGGAGGGCGTCGATCTGCAGGAGCTGAAGCAGCTCGCGCTCCAGCAGAGATGCCTCACCCCGATGGCGCGCTACGCGGGCTTCCTCCTGCAGCAGGGGCTGGTCTCATCGAACGAGGCCATGCGGGTGCTTTTCCGGGAGGAGGGGATGGCCGAACCGTGTCCGGAGGCCGCCGGAGAGGATTGACACGGGGCGACGCCCGGGCTATGTTCGCACCTTTTCCGGAATAGGAGGACAGGATGAACAGGATGGTGATCGCCGGCGTGATGGGGTTGCTCATCACCGGCTATGCGCTGGCGCAGGAACACCCGGAACACCCGAAGCCCCCGAAGAGAGACCCGGCGCGACCGGCGGGGGATTCGACCGCGGCCGCGACCATCGATGCGGTGGTCACGGGGCAGAACTTCTGTCTGGGTTGCCAGCTCAAGAAGGACAGGGGCGCCGCCGCCCAGTGCGACAAGTATGGCCATCGACACGCGCTGAGGGTGACCACCGCCGCCGGCGCGGACGGGGCGGATCTGCCGGCGCTGGCGGGCTGGGTCCTGCACTACCTGGACACCGACCTCGGACAGCCCTTCGTCAAGGAGCACCACGACGAGACCCTGGTGCTGAAGGGCAAGGTCTATACGGCCGAGCGGGTGCTCGAGGTGGCGGAGCAGAAGGGGGCGAAGAAGCCCGAGCACCCCGAGCATCCAAGGAAGTGACGAAGGGCGCCCTACCCGTCCTGCTGGGGGTGGTCTTCGCCGCTCACGCGCCCGCAGAGGGGCAGGGCGTGGGCATCGAGCGGATCGCCGCCGCCATCGAGGGGCACATCGCCAGGGGGATGGAGGCGGGCGGTGGGACGTATCTCCTGCGGCACGATGGGAAGGAGCTGGAGCTGAAGCTGGTCCGGGTCCACATGGAGTACCTCGCGGACCTGGGCGGGGGCGTGCAGTTCGCCTGCGTGGACCTGATCGGGACCGACGGTCCGGTCTACGACGTGGACTTCTTCCTGGAGGGAGGCCCGGGCGACATGAGCGTCACCGAGACCACCGTGCACAAAGTCAACGGCCAGCCCCTCTACGCCTGGGAGCAGAAGGACAGTACCTGGGGTCGCGTCCCCGTGACGGACGCGACCCCCCGCCTGCTGGGGGTCGTCCAGGGCCAGGACGAGTTCGAGTTCATCTACCGGGTCCGACTCCCGGAGCTCACCGGCCCGGCGAGGCTCTGGCTGCCGCTGGCCCGGTCGGATGCCTTCCAGACCGTCGAGGTCGATACGATCCTCGCGCCGACGGAGACCCGGCGGCTGGAGGACCCCAAGTTCGGCAACCAGGTCCTGTTCCTGACGGCCGGCCCGGCCGACAGCGGCACGGCTGTCGAGGTCCGGTATCGTGTCCGGCGCACGGAACAGACTTCCTATCCCGTGGTGCACCTGGCGCCGGAGGAAGGCCTCGAACCCGAGCGCCTGGTCCCCGACGACACCCGCTTCCGCGAGATTGCCGAGGAGCTGACCCGCGGCAGGGCCACCGACCTCATGCGTGCCCGCGCGCTCTACGACCACGTGATCGACCGGATCCGCTACGCCCGGTACGGCCCCGGCTGGGGACGGGGTGACGCGGTCTATGCCTGTGAGGCGAGGAGCGGCAACTGCACCGATTTCCACGCCTACTTCATCGCGCTCTCGCGCGCCGTCGGCATCCCCGCCCGGTTCCTCATCGGCGCGGCGATCCCGTCGGAGCGCGACGACGGGGGCATCGATGGCTACCACTGCTGGGCCGAGTTCTTCGCCGATGGCCGGTGGTGGCCCGTGGACGTGAGCGAGGCCGACAAGAACTCGAGCCTCGCGTCCTATTACTTCGGGCATCAGCCGGCCAACCGGCTGGAGCTGAGTCGGGGTCGCGACCTCGTCGTCGAGCCCGGTCCGGCCTCCGGTCCCATGAACTTCCTGGCCTATCCGGTGCTCGAGGTCGACGGCGAGCCGGTCAAGCCCACGACGGAGTTCCTCTTCCGGCGCGTGGGCTAAGTCGCCGTAAAACAATCACGGACTACGTTCGGCCTCGGAGTCCTCACCCCTCTCGAAGGGGTGGGGTCCGGGGCCCCAGGCGCACGGTGCTGGCCCCCGGGTCGACCCCGGGTTCATTCGCGGGGTAGGGGGCGGGGTCCGGCGGCCGCAGGTGCGCCGCAGGTCTCTCGCGGGCCGCTCGCGTTCGCTCCTCCAGCAGGGAGAGGGTCCCGGCCAGCTCCGCCAGGCGGGCGTCCACCGCGTCCCGGCGGCGCTCCAGGTCCTCGGCCGAGCGGCGCGCGTCCGCGGCGCGCCACAGGGCCTCACGCGCACGGTCCTCCAGGCCCGTGGAGACCGCCGCGGCAGCCCGCTCCGCGAGGGCGCGCCCCTCCCGGCGTCGGCGGACGGCCTCCTCGGCCAGGTGGTGTCGCTGGCGCTGGAGGTGGACCTCGCTCAGGCGTGCGTCCCGTAGGGTCTCCTCCAGGGCCTTCACTCGCCCGCGTCGGCCCTCCTCGGACACCTCGGGGGGGGCAACCCCCTCCTGGAGCCGGAGGATGTTGGAGTTCCCGATGCCGCGCGCCTTCTCGTCCAGTCCCACCCTGGCGGCGCCTACCTTCCCAGCCGGCGCTTGAGGTCCTGGAGCTCGCGCTCCACCGCCTCGTCCAGGGCCAGGTCCTGGAACTCCGCGGAGGCGGCGGCCCGCGGGGGAGGGGCGCCCTCGCCCAGGGCCTCGGTCTGGCGCGCGGTCCGTGCCAGGACACGGTCCACCTCCCGGGTGTCCTCGGGACGCGCGGCCGCGGAGAGGGCGCGCCCCTCCTGGGCGACGCGGATCCGTTCCAGGATGCGCTCCTGGTGGCGGCGGGCCTCGGACTGCTTCGCCTCCAGGGCCCGCAGCTTCTCCTCGATGGCGTCCCGGTAGCGGCGTGCCGTCTCGCCCTGGCCCTGCAGCTCGTCCAGGTCCTCGGCCGGCGCCTTCTTGCGGGCCAGGGCGGCGCGAGCCCGGTCGTCCTCTCCCCTCGCCACGGCCTCGCTGGCCTCGCGCCCGCAGGCCTCCACCCTGGAGCGCGCCTGGTCGGCCAGGGCGCGGATGCGACGTTCGTTGGAGATGGCCTGGGCCAGGTGGCCCCGGGTCTGGTCGATGCGTTCCTCGATCTCCCGGAGGACGCCCGCCACGGCGTCAGCCGGGTCCTCGCTCTCCCCCAGGAGATCCTGGAGGTTGCTGGTGATGAGCTCGGCGATGCGGTCGAAGAGCCCCAAGACGTGCCTCCCGTCGCCCCCAGTCCGCCATGGACGGGGGGGACATCGGGGGGGATCTGCGCCTTCGACCTGCGCTACAGCGCCGGCCGGTAGCGACTGCCTGCGGCAGTCGCGTTCGGCGCAGACCGAGGTCCCCCCCCGAGAAACTAGCCCTGCCGGGTCCTCTCGGGCATCTCGATGCGCGGCTTTCGGCCGTCGCCGGGCCGGCCCGCCTCGGAGCGCACCTCCTCGGGAACCACCTCGGCGACCTTCTCGAAGCCCGGCAGGCCGCGGACGGCCTTGCGGGCCAGGTCTCCCAGGGAGTTGGCGTCCGTGTCGACGCCAGCGAACCTGAGCATCTCCTTGAACATGGGGAGGGCGGCCCCGGCCTGGAGGAAGGCGCTCACGACCCGGTTGGCCCCGCCGTCGATGGCGCCGGAGCCGTTGCCCCCGCCCATCCCGGCCACGTTCAGCACCTTGATGTCGCTGATCTTCTCGGCCGGCTTCATGAGCTCGTGCACCACCGTGGGGGCGGTCTCGAGGGCCTGGAGCACCGCCTGCTGGACCAGGACGTCCCTGGAGATGGTGTTCTTGGCGGCGATGAGCTGCCGCTCGCCCTCGGCCTGGGCCTGGGCCTCCGTGAGCCGGGCGGCGGCGAGGCGCTCGATGGCCGTGGCCCGCTGCTCGGCGGCCCGGGCCTCCGCCTCGGCCTGCTTGGCCACCTCGTAGGCCGCGGCGTCGGCGGCGATCTGCTTCTTGATCTTGTCCCGTTCCGACTCGGCCTGCTGCTGGATGATGACCACCTGCTTCTCGCGCTCGGCCCCGGCGGTGGCCTCGACGGTGTGGACCTCCTGGGCCGCCCGCTCGCGCTGCGCCACGACCACCAGCTTCTCGGCGTCGCGGGCCTCGCGTTCCTTCTCCTTCTCGATGATGCCGATGTCCCGGTCGCGCTTGGACCGCTCGATGGCCAGCTCCTTCTCCACCTGGGTCTGCTCGACCGCCTGCTCGCGGACGATGCGCGCCTGCTCCCCCCCGCGCTGGGTCTCCTCCTGCTTGCGCCGGACGTTCAGCTCCTGTTCCAGCTTGAAGGAGGCCGTCTGGGCCTCCTGCTCCGCGCGGTAGCTCTCGATCTCCCGGGTCTGGCTGGCGCTGGCGAACTCCTGGTCCCGGTCGAAGTCCAGCTTCTGCTTGAAGGCGGTGGTGTCCTGCTCCTTGCGCTCCACCTCTGCCTTGCGCTCGATGAGGTTCTTCTCCACCCCCTTGGTCGCCGTGACGTTGGTGATGTAGCGGAGGGCCTCCGCGTCGAAGAGGTTGTTCGGGTCCAGGTGCTGCTTGTCCGTCTGGTCCAGGTTGACGATGGAGACGCCTTCCAGGAGCAGGCCGTTCTGCCGGAGCTCCGGGCGCAGGAAGTTCTGGACCTGCTCGGCGAAGTCCTCGCGGTGGAGGTGGATCTCCAGGAGGTTCCGCTGGGCCGCCGTGTCGCGCAAGGCGCCCACCAGCTTGGCCTCCATGAGGTCCTTGATGCTGTCGGGGCTCAGGGAGCGGTCGCCCAGGGATCGGGCGGACTGCATGATGGACTCCCGGTCCGGCTGCACCCGGATGAAGAAGTCCACCGTCACGTCCATGCGCAAGTTGTCCTTGGTGATGAGGGCGCCCTTCTCCGAACGTTCCACCTGCAGGCGCAGGGTCTCCAGGGAGATCCACTTCACCTCGTGCAGGAAGCCCACAACGAAGGCGCCGCCGTCCATGACGACCCGGTTCCCGCCCACGCCGGTCCGGACGAAGGCCTCGTTGGCGGAGGTCTTCCGGTAGAAGGTCTTGAAGGCGACAAACGTGGCGATGAAGAGGCCGAAGAAGCCGACGACCCCCGTCGCGATCATTTCCCACATGGGCGTTCACTCCCTCTTCGTCGTGGACGCGCCCGTGTCCCGGGCGCACTGATAGACCCGCTGGACTCCGTCGTAGCGCACGAGCAGGACCCGATCCCCCTTGGCCATGGGGGCCTCGCCCTCGGCCGTCCGACCGTGGACCGTGTGGCGGGTCCCGAACCGATCCGCCACGTCGCAGCGCCCCCCCCCCGGGCGTCCAGGCGCGGGCTCACCACCTCGCCGGCGAGTCCCACCAGGGCGTGGCCCGACAGGGCCGTGGTCTCCAGGGTGGGCAGGTAGCGGGCGAAGAAGGCCGAGAGACACTTGGTCGTCGCCACCGAGCCCACCAGGGCCACCGGGACGGAGGCGGCCAGCACCAGGACGGCGCCGCCGCCCAGGTGCTCCCCCAGAAGGGCGGTCATGCTAATGCCGAGCCCCCCGAAGGTCAACATGAGGCACTCCAGGACCACCATGAAGGGGACACGCCCGATGTTGAAGAAGCTCAGGGCGTGGAAGAGGGCGCCTCCCGCCCCCGCGTGGGCCTCGAGACCGTGGTGCAGGCCGTCCCCGTCCACGTGGGCGTCCGCATCGGCGTCCGCATCGGCGTCCGCGTGGACGTCCCCGTCCACGTGGGCGTCCCCGTCGGTCTCGACACCCGAGAGGACCTTCCCGAGGCTGAAGCCCATCATCTGGAAGAGGATGAGCAGGAAGCCCACCACCAGGGGGACGATGAAGATGGCGTTGTAGGTGTGGTCCAGCATCTCGAAGGTCATGACTCGCTCGCCACCTCCGGTCGCTCGCCTATTGCTCGCTCGCCCCGTGTGGCATGCACCGGGTGGGCCACTCCGGGCGGGCGGTCGGAGCGGGCGGCCGGGGCGTCGCGGGGTGGCGAAAGCCGCCGCGGGCCGGTGCAATCCCCCGTCCGGGCATGGGTCATTGGGGTGCCCCGGGGTCGGACCCCATGTCGTGCTTCTTGTAATAGTGGCGGACCTGATCATAGCTCAGGCCCAGGCGCTCGCCGGCCCGTTTCTGGTTCCAGCCCACGCCCAGGAGGGCCTCCCGGAGGAGGGCCTTCTCGTAGCGCTCCACCCTGGCCACGAAACCCTCCGGCTCCGCGCCCGGGGCGGACGACTCGCCCGCCAGTCCCAGGTCCGCCGGCTCCACGTCCTGCCCGAGGGCCGCCAGGAGGGCCCGCTCCACCACGTTGCGGAGCTGACGGACGTTCCCCGGCCATTCCTGGCGCCCGAGGAGGTCCAGGGCCGCCTCGCTGAAGCGCCGTGGCCTGAGTCCCGCCACCTCCTTGGCGATGCGCTGGGCGAAGGCCTCGGCCAGGGCCGGGATCTCCTCCCGGCGCTCCCGCAGGGGCGGGACCCGGATGGTCTCGAAGGCGAGCCGGTCGTAGAGGTCCGCCCGGAACCGCCCGTCCCGCATGTTCCGGTCCAGATCGGCGTTGGTGGCGGCGATGACCCGTACGTCGACCCGAAGGGTGTCGGTCCCGCCCACGCGCTCGAACTGCTGGTATTCCAGGACCCGGAGGACCTTGTCCTGGAACTCCGGGGCCATGTTGGCGATCTCGTCCAGGAAGAGGGTGCCCCCGTCCGCCTGCTCGAAGCGGCCCATGCGGCGGGCGTCGGCGCCGGTGAAGGCCCCCTTCTCGTGGCCGAAGAGCTGCGACTCCAGGAGGGTCCCGGTGAAGGCCGCGCAGTTCACCTTGACGAAGGGCCGCTCCCGGCGCAGGCCGCCATAGTGGATGGCGGCCGCCACCAGCTCCTTGCCCGTCCCCCGCTCCCCCACGATGAGCACCGGCCGCGGGATCGAGGCCAGCCGCTGGGCCTTCTCCAGCACCGCGCGGAAGCTGGGTCCCGCCGCCACGACGTGGTAGGACTCCCGGACGAGGTCCTGGTAGAACTGGGCGTCCCGCCGGAGCCGGCGGTTGCCGCGGATGGACTCCAGGAGCCGCTCCCCACGCGTCAGGGCGACCTCCAGGGACTCGCCGAAATGCGGGTCCTTGTCGATGACGTCGCAGGCCCCCCGCTGGGTCGCCTTCACGGCGAGCTCGGTGCTGCCCTTGCCCGTGAGCAGGATGACCGGAAGCTCCGGCGCCTCCCGTCGGAGGACCTCCAGGGCCTCCAGGCCGTCCATGCGGCCGACCCCCAGGTCGTGGTCCAGGATGACCAGGGCCACCTCCTCGGGCCGGCGGCGGAGCCGCGCCAGGGCCTCCTCCGCCGAGGGGTAGGCGTCCACCAGGTAGTCCCGACGCCCCAGGTCGCCGATAAGGTAGTCCCGGACCTCCTTCTGGTCGTCCACGACCACTATGGTCTCGGCCGGGCTCGCCTTCAGCTCCAGAGGTCCTCCTCCCCGGCGGGGGCGTCCACCAGGTCGCGCAGGTCCTCGAAGAGCAGGGAGCGGACCTGGAGGTTGCGCAGGTCCACCTGCCTCGGCAGGCGCACCGGGAGGAGCACCGTGAAGCAGCTCCCCCGGCCGGGCTCGCTCCGCACCTCCACCCGGCCGCCGTGGGAGCGCACGGTGCGCTGCACCTGGGCCAGGCCGATGCCGCTCCCGGACGGCTTGGTGGTGAAGCCCAGGTCGAAGACCCGAGCGAGCTCGCCGGGGGGGATGCCGCGCCCCGAGTCCGCCACCGCGATGCTTACCGTGTCGTCGTCGATGCGCCCGGTGGTCAGGTGGACCTGGCCTCGCGGGGCGCCGGGTTCGCCCTCGGGGCCGATGGCGTCGGCCGCGTTCAGCAGGAGGTTGAGCACGGCCTCCTGCACCGCCGCCGGGTCGCCGACCACCTCGGGGAGGTCCGGCTCCAGGGACCGGACCACCTCGATCCCCTCCAGGGCGGAGCTGGCGGCGAAGACGCAACGGTCCACCAGGGCGTTCAGTTCCACCAGGTCGTAGCGCGGGGGCGTCGGGTTCATCGTGTTGAGGAAGCCCACCATGTCGGTGTAGATGCGCTCCTGGTCCGCGCGGATGGCCTCCAGGTCCCGCCGGCCCTCGGGCCCCAGGTTGGCCTGGATACGCCCGGAGAAGACCCGGAGCCGGTTCCCCGCGAGGCCCAGCAGATTCTTGATCCGATGGGCGTGGCGGTAGAGCTCCTCCTGGGCCTCCGCGCGGCCCGTCTGCACCAGGAGCTCCACGTAGTCCGGGCGGCCCGGTGCGTCCAGCTCCAGGCACCGCTCGAAGGCCGCCCGGGCCGTGGGCCAGTCGCGGCGCTGGACCGACACGACCCCCAGGTCGTAGTGGGCCCAGAGGAGCTCCGGCCGCCGCGCGGCCGCCTCCTGGAGGTCCCGTCGGGCGGCTTCCCAGTCACCCTGCGCGTGGTGGGCGAGCCCACGCTGGAAGTAGGCCATCCCCAGGGCCGGGTCTCGCGCCAGGGCGGCGTCCAGGGCCCTTACCGCGCGCTCCGGTTCGCCTCGGTCCTTCAGGATGAGCCCCAGGAGGTAGTGGCTCCGGACCCGGTCCGGTTCGCGGGCCAGGGCCGCTAGGACGGCCACCTCGGCGGCGTCCAGCTCGCCCCGCTTGTAGTGGGCGACGGCCATGTTGTGGTACTCGTCGGCTCCCGCGGCGTCGCATGCCACCAGCCGGCGGATGGCCTCCAGGG
Organism: Planctomycetota bacterium; assembly: GCA_016209495.1. GTDB lineage: Bacteria > Planctomycetota > JACQVX01 > JACQVX01 > JACQVX01 > JACQVX01. The sequence continues at coordinate 19,877 of JACQVX010000053.1, read as the reverse complement.
CCCCCTCGTAGCGGGCCGAGAAGAGGCTGGTGCGGCTGGACTCGCGCAGGGCCTCCGCGTCGGGTGCGGCGGGCAAGGCTCTCCCCCCGGGAAGGGCGATATCTTAGGGTCCGCCGGGGGTGGGATCAACCGCCGCCCGGTCCTCGACCGGCTGCGTGCGGAGCCCGGGACGGGGCGGCGGGGCGGACGGAGCCGGGCCGCGAGTCCAGACGGGGACCTCGCCGGTCACGAGACGCACCAGCTCGCCGGACCTCCGGAGGAAGGCCTCGGCCAGGAGGCGGGCCACCTCCTCGACGGGGGCGTCCACGCCCTCGTCGCGCAGGGTCGTCACGAAGGCGCGGTGGGGGCGGCCGCGACGGTAGGTGGGTTCCCGGGGCGGGTGGGCCAGGCCCTCCAGGCGAGCGAGCCTCGGCGCCACGAGCAGCGTACCATGCTGGCAGAGGGCCCGCCCCGTCCGGGACTGGGCGTTGCCCCCCAGCTTCCGCTGCCCCAGGCAGAGGTCCGTCCCCCCTGCCCACGCAGCCTTGAGGCCCATCCCCGAGAGGGCCTCGCACAGGAAGGCCCCCAGCAGCGCGAAGGAGGCCCTCACCCCCGGGAGGGCCCGCAGGTAGGGCTCCGGCAGGACCAGGGCGTAGGCAAGCACCCCGGGGCCCATGTAGACCGCGCCACCCCCGGAGAAGCGTCGGAGGATCGGCAGGCCCCCGCCGTCCAGGATCTCCACGGCCGACCGGCCGGAGCAACCCAAGACATGGCCCTCGTCCCGGGGCTCCCAGGTGCGGAAGGCGACCCCCCCCGCCGCGTTCGCCTCCCGGTGCATGACCTCGTCGGTGCGGAGTTCCGCCGCGAGGGCCCCCCGCCGGTGGGCGAGGAGCGCGAGGTGGTTTGGGGGGAACGGGGTCAAGCGCGTCCGCGGGGTTGCCGTCCCACGGCGACGGAGCGGCCTCGGGAGGCGGCGAGGGCCGCGCGACCCTTCCGGCCCGCACGCGTGGGCGCCAGGTCCAGCACCATGCCCCGGTAGGCCGAGTCCGTGCGGGGGAACACGCCTCGGGCCTCCCCCAGGATCGCGTCGAGGCGCGCGTCGTCGTGATAGGGGTCGTGGTGGATGAGCACCAGACGTCCCACCCGGGCCCGCCGGGCGATGCGCGCGGCCACCTCCCAGGTGCTGTGACCCCACCCCAGGTGGTGCCGGTAGCCCTCCGGACTGTACTGGGCGTCCATGGCGAAGACGTCGGCGCCCCGCGCCAGACGGACGAGCTTGGGGTCGTCGGGCTCCTCCGGGGGCTGTTCCACGTCCGTCGCGAAGGCGAAGACGCGTCCGCGATCCGCGATCCGGTAGCCCAGGCTGCCCTGGGGGTGGCGCAGGGCCACCGTGCTGACCCGCGTCTCGCCCAGGCGGAAGGTCTCCTCCACCAGCTCCCGGGTCTGGACGCGGGCCTGGACCTGCTCGAAGGACACCGGGAAGTAGACGCTGCCCATCTGCCCCTGGAGGATGGCCTGGAGGCGCTGGTCCCCGCGGAAGGCCCCGTAGACGGTGAAACGCCACCCCGGGTGGTAGAGGGGGGCGAAGAAGGGGATTCCCTGGATGTGGTCCCAGTGGAAGTGGGTGAGGAGGATGTGGGCCTCGCCCCCGGCGCCTCCTTCCCGGAGGAGCTTCTGCCCGAGCTGCCGGAGGCCCGTCCCGGCGTCGAGGATGAGAATCTGGTCGTCGGAGGTCCGAACCTCCACGCAGGTCGTGTCCCCGCCGTAGCGCATCACGTCGGGTTCGGGGGTCGGGATACCTCCTCGGGTGCCCCACCAGGTGATGTTCATGACCCCGGACCGTTCCCCAGCGACTCGACCCGCCTCTTGAGGGCCGCCACCGAGCCCTTCATGAGGACGTCGTTGAACTTCCGGAGCAGCGGCCCCGGCACCCATACCCCGGCATCGACCGCCACCTGGAAGACCGCCCGGGTGGTGCCATCGCCTAGGTCCTCGAAACGGTAGGACCCGTCGGAGCGCTTCATCTCGCCCCGGAGGAGCGTCCAGCGTAGCGCCCAGGCCCTGGGATACTCGTAGGCGAGGACGTACTCGACGCGCCTCACCAGGACATCGAGGACGAAGCGGACCTCCTTGCCCCGGCCCTTGCGGTCCCGCGCGAGAACCTCCGCCTCGCGTATGGAGGTCTGCCACTCGGGGTACGACTCGTAATCGGTGATGGCCTCGAAGCAGGCCTCGGGGCTGCCCCGTATGATCGCGTCCTGCTCGGACTCGCCCTCCGTCACCCTACGGACCGGGGACGATGAGGGACTTGAGGGCCTCGCCCTTGGACCGGGCGAGGCGCAGGGCCTCCCCCAGGCCCTCCAGGCCGAAGCGGTGGGTGACCAGGGGTTCCACCCGGATGGCCCCGCTCGCCAGGAGGTCCAGGGCCTCGCGGGTCTCGCGAGGTCCGCAGGAGTAGGACGCCGTGAGGGTCAGCTCGCGGAAATACAGGCCGTGACCGTCCACCGCCAGCCTCCGGGCGGGCTCCGTGGGGGAGAACAGGACCACCGTCCCCCCACGGCCCGCCAGGGCGATACCCAGGTCCACGGCCTCGGGGCTGCCCGGCCCCACGATGACCAGGTCCGCCCCGAGGCCCCCGGTGGCCTCCCAAAGACGCGCGGGGGCGTCCTGGCAAGGGTCCAGCGCCAGGTGGGCCCCGAGGCGCATGGCCAGCTCGCGCCGGGACTCGACGAAGTCCAGTCCGGCCACCCGGCCCGCCCCCCGTGCCCGCGCCACCTGGACGAGGAGCTGGCCCATGACCCCCAGACCCACGATCGCCACCGTGTCCTCGGGGGTCAGGGTCACCCGGCGGAAGGGCCTCAGGGCGCAGGCCAGGGGCTCGATGAACGTCCCCTCCACGTCGCTCATGCGGTCCGGCAGGGCCAGGGTGTCCGCCTCGAGGTTCTCCGCCGGGATGCGCAGGAACTCCGCGAAGCCCCCGGGGTCCAGGGCCGTGGCGCGGAAGCGCTCGCAGTTGGTCTCGAAGCCGCGCCGGCACGTGTGGCACTCCCCGCAGGGGACGTGGTGGTGGGTGAAGACCCGCTGGCCCAGGCGGAAGGCGGTGACCTCGGGCCCCACCGCCACCACCTCGCCCACGGGCTCGTGGCCCAGGACCGTGGGGGCCTTCTGCCGCACGTACCAGTCCAGTGCGTCGCTGCCGCACAGGCCGCAGGCCCGCACCCGGATCAGCGCGTCGCGAGGGCCGAGGTCGGGGACCGGCCGCGATTCCACCCGGTGGTCATCGATGTCGTAGGTGCGGGCGACCCGCATGGTCTGGGGGATGTGGGCGCTCAGGCGAGAGGGCCTTCCGGTCCCGTGCTTCGCCAGGGACATCACGGGACCACGGCGATCTTCAGCCCCTCGCCGAGCATCAGGTCCTGGAATGCCCCTTCAAGCTCTCGGAGCCGGCACTCGCCGGTGAGCAGCGGCCGAAGGTCCAGGGCCCGCTCCACCAGGAGGCCGAAGGCCCGGCGCACGTCGGCGGGGCGGTAGTGGAATGCCCCCTTCAGGGTGATCGCCCCGTAGTGCAACTTGTAGGCGTCGAAGTTCACCTGCGTCCCGGCCTTGCACCCCCCGTAGAGGAGGACGGTGCCACCGTTGCGGACGATGCGGGAAGAGGCCTCCCAGACCTCGGGCCGGCCGGTGCACTCGACGACCACGTCCGCCCCGTGGCCCCCCGTGAGTTCCTTGATGGCCGCCTCGCCATCGGTGGAACCCGCGTCCACGACCACGTCCGCCCCGATCCTCCGGGCCGCCGCCAGGCGCACCGGCCTGCGGCCCAGGATCACCACCCTCTCCACCCCTTCTCGCTTCAGGAGCTGGGCGTAGAGCAGCCCGATAGGACCCGCCCCGACCACGACGGCGGTGCGCACCGACCTCAGGTCCAGGTGCGTCATGCCGTGGACCACGCAGGAGAGGGGCTCCAGGAAGGCGGCCTCCTCGAAGCCCATGGAGTCGGGCATGGGGAAGGCGTTCTGCCGGACGATGAATCCGGGGATCCGCACGAACTCGGAGAAGGCCCCCAGGACCATGGTCCGCACCAGGGACTCGCAGAGGTTCTCCTGGCCGCGCTCGCAGTAGAAGCAGGCATTGCAGGGGCCCGAGTGGACGGCGGCGATCCGATCCCCCGGGACGAATCCCGAGACGTCTGGGCCCACCGCCTCCACCACCCCGGCGAACTCGTGGCCCATGGGGGTGGGCAGGGGGAAGAGGGGGTGGCCGCGCCGGTAGGTCTTCAGGTCTGTCCCGCCGGTGAGGGCCACGCGCACTCGCACGAGGAGGTCCTCGCGGCCCAGCTCGGGGACGGGGACCTCCTCGAGGCGTAGCTGTCCAGGGACGATCAATCGCTGGGACCACATCATGGTGGACTCGCCCTTCCCTCCTGCTCGGCCCGACTCCCCTCGGGGGGGTCGGGAGGCTACCGCCTCCGGTCCCGGGCTGTCAATCATCCTCGTCGTCCTCCTCGTCCTCTTCGGGCTGGAATTCGTCGTGGCAGCGCTTGCAGTGCTTGAGGAGCCGACCCTGGGCGGCGGTGACCTCGCCGGTGCGTACTTCCCCCGCCGCGGCCTTGCGAAGGGTGGCGAGGAATCGCTCCGCCTCCTTGGGGTACTCCCTCGCCCATGCCCGCCAGGTCTCGATACGCTCCTTGTGGATGGGGGGCTCGAAGCGCGCCACCTGTGCCGCGAGTCGGGCGGCCCGCTCGAACTGGGTGACCGCCTCGGCATGGCGGCGCTCCTTGAGCAGCGCCGTCGTGGACTTGACGTACTTCCCCGTGGCCTCCATGAGGTCGTCCAGCTCCTCGGGGTGCATCTCCCGGTCCTCACCGGGCGGGTCGGGCTCCGGGTCGCCCCCGCGGGCACCGTGGGCCAGGGCAAGCGACAGCGCCACGGCAGCCAGCGTCGCCAGGACGACCACCTTCCGGCGCGCGAAAGCGTTCATAGGAGGACCTCGCAGGTCGCTCATGGTAGCGGAGTCGCCGCGCTCGCGCTACCCGTGCGGACTCGCCCTCGCGCCCCGTCCACCTCGACCCGATCTCCCGTGCGGAGTGCCCGGCAGGCGTGTCGGGTTCCTACCACGCAGGGAACGCCCAGCTCACGGGCGATGACCGCGGCGTGGGAGAGGACCCCCCCCACGTCCAGCACCACCGCCCCCGCCACGGCGAAGGCCGGCGTCCAGCCCGGGTCGGCCTGCGGTGCCACCAGGACCTCCCCGGGTTCCAGGAGGGCGGCCTCGCACACCTCGTGACAGACCCGGACGCGTCCCGAGTAGCGGCCCGCCGAGGCGCCCAGGCCGACGAGGATGCTGCCCGGAACGCAGAGCGCCGTGGGGGAGGCGTTGGCGGGGGCGCCCGCCGTCCCCGGGAGGACCCGCAGCGGGGGCGGCTCCTCCCTTCGCTCCTCCTCCCTTCGAGCCCGCCGCGGCGTCACGAGCCGCGCCAGATCCACGCCGTCGGCGGCCAGCTCGGGGAGCTCCAGGTAGAAGACGTCGTCGGGGCGTGCCAGGAGGCCGCGAGTCGCCAGGCGGTCGCCCTCTTCCAGGAGCACCCGCCGCACGGCGGCCAGGGCACGCAGGGCATGGAACTTCACGTCCTCCCTGAGGGGCATGAGGGAGCGGGCCACGCGGACGAGTCCCAGGAGGAGGACGCCCCGCGTCCCCCCGGCGACCCGGGCCGCCGCGTGCGCCTGCCGCCAGGCCGCCTCTCCCGCGAGGGTGGCCCGTCGGCGCGGGTCCGCCTCGGGTCCGGACGTCCGGTAGCGGGCCACGGCCGCCAGGGGGACGCGGGGGTCCTCGGACCAGCGGGGCGTGGCCAGCTCCGCCTCCCCGGCGGCGCGGTGGCCGTAGGTCGCGAGGAAGGAGCGGAATGCGGCGCGGAAGGGGTGAGACTCCGGCAGACCGTCGAGGAGGGGACGCGTGGGACCGTCGAGGACCGCCTGCATGGCCTCCGGGTCCGCCCGGCAGGCCCTGCCCAGGTCCCAGAGGGCCTCGCTCACCCGGGTGCTCTCGAAGCCTCCGGTCCCGGTCAGCAGGGCCGCGGCCCTTAGACCCGTGTCAGCCGCCCAGCGCCGGAGCGCTGCGTCGAGGACGAGGTAGGCGCCCGCGGCCACGGCGGTCCCCAGGACGTGCACACGGAGGGCCTGCTCCGCCAGCTCCATGAGGCCATCCAGCCGCCCGGTCGGCAGCGCCTCGCGGCGACGCAGTTCCTTCTCGAAGCCCGCCAGGAACCTCCGGACACGTCGGGGCGCCAGGAGGCCGTGGACCACGGCGAGCCCCAGGAGCCGGAGGTAGCCGGGCCGCAGCGACGGGGCCAGGAACCGGACGTCTTCGCCGGGGTCCTCCCCGAAGATGAGGGTCTCGAACATCTCGTCGGAGAAGCCCGGGAGCTGGGCCGCGACGGCGCGGAAGTAGGTGAGGTTGAAATAGGGCCGTCCCCGGAAGAGCTCCAGGTAGCGCCCCGGGGGGTCCTGCAGCCCCAGGGCCCGGAAGGCGGCCCTGCGCCCCGCCTCCACCGGTGGCACGAGCAGGCTCCAGGTCATGGGGGTGACCGGCTCGGGGAGCGCCTCCTGGGCGTTGGCCCGGGTCCAGCGTTCCGGTGCGGGGCCGGGCCGCACCCGTACCCCCGTCACGGGCCGTGCCTGCAGGAGCCAGACCTTCTCCCCCTCCAGGGCCCACTCCAGGTCCACGGGGCGCCCCCATCGCCGCTCCACCCTGGCCGCCAGCCGACCCACGGCCGCCAGGTCCGATTCCGCGAGGGAGGCCCGGGTCCTCTCCTCGCCGGCGAGGTCCCGGCGCGACACCTCGGCGGCGCCGGCCCAGAGGCACCAGGGCTTCTCGACCAGCCGGCGCTCCAGCACCAGCCCCGTGACCCGGTCGAGGACGAAGCGGTCCGGGGTGAGGTCCCCCCCCGCCGCCGGGCCACCCAGGCCCGGGAGGGCCTCCACCACGAAGCGCTCGGGGTCGCCGTTCGCGGGGTCCAGGGTGAAGCAGACCCCCGCGGCGCGGGCCGCCACCAGGCGCTGGACCAGGGCCCCGGGCCGCGGCAGGGAGCGCTCGCAGCCACGGCGGCGGTAGGCCATGGCCCGCGGGAGGAAGCAGGAGGCCCAGACCTCGCGCAGGGCGCGTCCCAGGTCCTCGGGGGCGACCCCCAGGACGCTGGTCATGAGGCCCGCGGCACTGCGGCCCTCCCCGTCTTCCTCGACGGCGGAGGAGCGCACCGCCAGGAGGCCCGTGCCCAATGCCCGGGCCGCGCGGGCTAGCTCCCCGTCCAGTCCCGCGGGCAGCGGCGTGGCGAGGAAACAGGCCCGCAGGCGCTCCCAGGCCCCGTCCCGGTGGCGGTCCGTGTCCACCAGGACGCCGGCCACGACCTCCCGGACCGGCTTCAAGCCGTGGTATCGCTCGAAGGCCCTCACCGTGATGGCGAATCCCTCGGGGACCGGCAGATGGGGGGCGAGACGAGACACGGCCGCCGCCTTGGCCCCCACCGTCGCGACGGAAGGGGGCTCGCCGTTCCGGCCCAGGGCGATCGTGCAAGGCATCAAGGCCTGGTCAGGATAGGCCGGGGACGGGGGTGGCCACAAGGCCAGACAGGAAGGGGGACCCGAGGGGGACCTTCGACGTTCCCCCCCCGAGAAACCGGACCTCGCGTCGCGGGACACCCGGATGGGCATCCCGCGACGCGAATCCTACAGGCGCCGCCCCGGTGGATAGGGCCCCAATCGCGAGATCCCCCGGGGGCAGCACCCGCTCAGAAGGGTATTTCCTCCCCGGCCAGGCCCATCTGCGAACCCAGATCGGTGGAGGGGGCAATGGCCTCCTCGTAGGTCGAGCCGGAGGCGCCGTCGCCGCCGTGCCCGTTGTCATTGCGGGCCCCTGCCATGGCCGGGACCGGGACCGGCCGGACCGCCGCGCCCTCGGGGCGGGGGCCGATGAACTGGAAGCCCTCGCCCACGACCTCCAGTCGGCTGCGCTTGGTTCCGTCCTGGGCGGTCCACTGGTCCAGCCGAAGCCGCCCCTCGACGAACAGCGGCCTCCCTTTGGCCAGGTGCTGGCTCGCCACCTCCGCCTGTCGTCCCCACAGGGTCACGTCGACGAAGGTCGTCTCCTCCTTCATGGCTCCGTCCCGGCCCTTGAAGTTGCGGTTGACCGCGAGACCGAACTTGGCCACGGCCGTCCCGCTGTCCAGGTAGCGGAGTTCCGGGTCACGGGTCAGATTGCCCATGAGGAAGACCTTGTTGAAGCTCGCCATCTCTCCCTCCTGTCTCACGCGCGGCGGGCGTCACGCGCCGCCGAAGCTGGGGGGGATTAGAACCCGGGCCCACTCCTGGATCCAGCGAAAACTACAATATATTGTGTACAGGATGCTAAAATATAGCTATATGTATGGATACGCCCTGGACCACGGCGCTCGGCATGGGTGGGACTGTGCCGACAATTCGCTTGATGTCGCGGAGTCTCTTGCCGATAAAGGGCATAAGTACTTGTCCCAGGAGACCTGGACGGGATGGCCCAGGGGCCTCGGATCTTGATCGCCGAAGATGACCCGGGAATCGCCCTGGCCCTGGAGATGAGTCTGAGGGCCAAGGGCTATGTGGTGGCGGTGGCTCGCACCGGGGCCGAGGCCATCGAGTCCCTCCGGCGCAACCCTCCCGACGGCGTGATCCTCGACATCATGCTTCCGGGCCGCCACGGCTTCTCCATCCTCCAGGACGTGCGCGACGACCCGGCCCTCTCGCGGGTGCGTGTCGTCGTGGTAAGCGCCAAGAGCTACCCGGCGGACGTGAAGAAGGCGACGGAGCTCGGGGCCGCGGCGTACCTGGTGAAGCCCTTCGAGATGGCTAGTCTCCTGAAGGCCGTGAAGGATCACGTGGGCTGATGCGAGTGCGCTTCTGGGGCACCCGTGGTTCCATCGCGACCCCCGGGGAGGGCACCAACAAGTACGGGGGCAACACCTCCTGTGTCGAGGTGCGTTGCGAGCAGGACCTGATCGTCCTGGACGCGGGCACCGGTATCCGGCCCCTGGGTCAGCACCTGATGAAGGAGGCGTCGGGCCGCCCCATCACGGCCCATATCTTCATCGGCCACACCCATTGGGATCACATCCAGGGTTTCCCCTTTTTCATCCCCGCCTACCTCAAGGGGAATCGCTTCGCCCTCTACGGCTCCAGCGGCGTGGACACGGACTTCTACCAGCTCATCCAGGGGCAGATGAAGCAGGACTACTTCCCAGTGAACCTCGGGGACATGGCCTCCGAACTGTCCTTCGTGGAGATGTCTGGACAGACGGTGAGCATCGGCAATTCGCGGGTGGACACCATCTACCTGAATCACCCCGGCCTCGCCCTCGGCTTCCGGGTGCGCCACGGCGGGCGCACCCTGGTCTACTGCAGCGACCACGAGCCCTTCCACAAGACCATCCGGTCCATAAAGGGCGAGATCCCGGATGACCAGCGGAGCTACGTCCAGGGTCTGGACCGCGCCCTGGTGGAGTTCGCCCGGGGGGCTGACCTCTTCGTCTGCGATAGCCAGTACACCGAGGAGGAGTACCGCACCCATGTCCACTGGGGCCACTCCTCCATCGACGACACCCTCGCCGCGGCCCACGCCGCCGCCGTCGTTCGCTACGCGGTCTACCACCACGACCCCTACCACGACGACGCCTTCGTGGATGGGATGGTGAGCTACGCCCAGAACCGGCTCCGGGAGCTGGGGAGCCGCGTGGAGTGCTTCGGGGCCCGAGAGGGGTCGAGCCTGGACCTCTAGCCGCCGTCGCGTCTTCGTTGCTGCCACCGGCGAGGGGCCAGACATCGGTGGCCTCGCCGCCGGGCGAAGAGGCGAGCCCAGCGCAGGGCCGCCCCCGGGTCGCGCCCCGAGATCCCGTGCGACCCCAGGTCGGCCATGGTTCGAGCGTCGGCGCCGAGCGGCTGGAGGTAGATCGGGTCCATCGCCCACGCCTGGAGGGGGCGGCGCGTGGCGGCGCCGACGCCTTGTCGTGCGCCACGACGAGCACCGTCTGGTTGCGAATCAGTCCCGGACGAGGACGTGTCCCAGCGGGAGGCGATGGCGGGCCAGGAGCCCGGCCCACTCGCGGGGGCCCAGCCGTCGGAGCGCCCGCAGGCGCCGTCGCTCGCGCAGCGCCGGTGGAAGGCCATCCAGGGCCGCCGCCCATGCCTCCCAGACCGTGAGGGCGAGTTGCAACCACGAATACCGCCGCCTGTACTGGCTGCAGGGGCCCCGGTAGCCAAGGGCCGCCCAGCCCTGGGCGAGGTAGCGGGCGAGGACGTGGCAGGGGCTGGTCAGGAGCCATCGGGTGGGGAGGTGCTTCACCGCGTTGTAGACCCGGTTTCTCTCCACCAGGAAGCCCTTGCGCAGGGTGTGGCGTCCGAAGGTGGCGCCCTTCACGTGGTAGACCCGAGCCCCGGGGACGTAGCGGCAGCGCCAGCCGGACGTCTGGGCCCGGAGCCCGAGGTCCAGGTCGTCGAGACAGGCGAAGTAGCGTTCGTCCAGCGGGCCTATCTCCTCCAGCATGCTCCTCCGGTAGAGGGCCGCGCAGCCGCTGGGGGCCAGGATCTCGGCCGAGGCGTCGTACTGGCCTCGGTCCGGCTCCAGCCAGCCGCGGGGCCGACCCGTGCCGTCCGGGTAGACGAGAAGGCCCACGGAGTCGAACACCCCCCGGTGGGCGTCCACCATGACCCTGCTGGCCCACATCCCCACCTGTCGGGGGGCCGCGGTCACATCGGCGTCCAGGGCCTCGAGCCACCCCGCGTCGGCATCGCAATCGTTGTCGAGGCGGGCGACGAATTCGCCGCGGGCCAGGCGGAGCCCCGCATTGTTCCCGCCCGTGGTGCCCAGGTTGCGGCCGAGGCAGAGGAGCCGGACGCAACCGGCGCAGAGGGTCCGCAGCCGGCCCCGGGAGCCGTCGGTGGAGCCGTTGTCCACCACGATGGTCTCGAAGTCGCGGAACCGCTGGGCCGCCAGCGAGGCGAGACAGCGCTCCGTGTGGGCGAGGCCGTTCCAGTGGAGGACGACGACGGAGTAACGCGGCGAGGGTTGGACCGCGGTGTCGGCAGGCGGCCCGAGATCTCCGCTATCCGTCCCCGGCACTCGTGGCGGCGGGCGGGGCGGGGTTCTGGGCCGTCCGGTCCGGCCCCTCCTCGGGGAGCGAGAGGCCCTCCACGTAGGGCTTCTGGACCTGGGCCCGGATCCCCTGGAGGGTATTCAGGGGCCAGCTCTCCTGGATGAGGTTCACGAGCCAGGCCGGGACCCAGCCTCTCGGATCGGTGAGGATCTCCACCTCCACCCGGGTCCGCGAGCCACCCTCCACCGACTCCAGGGCGTAGGCGCTCCGGTGCAGCCGGGCCCGGACCCCGGCGGTGGCCGGGGCGTCCGGGTGCTCTTCCGAGGCCATCTCCACCAGGACCCGCCCCGTCCCCTCCTCGCGGTGGACCCGGGCGCGATAGACGTAGTCGCGGTCGCTCATGGGGAAGGGCAGGGCAAATCGCTGGTAGACGATGAACTCCCAGGGGGAGGGTCGTTCCAGCACCACGCTCTGGGCCAGCCGGTCCACCCATTCGGTGCGGTGCTCGTTGTCCGCCAGGACCCCGAGGACCTTCTCCAGGGAGGCGTCGATGAGACCCTCGCCCTTGAAGGCGACGATGGGGGTCCCGTCCACCTCCCTGCGCGATACCGTGACTCCGGATTCGCGGCGGACCTCCTCCCAGGGGCCAGCCCAGACCGCCGGGGAGAGGAGGCAGACGAGCAGGGGGAGGACGCGCTGGATGCGGACGCTTCGCATGGGTGGCTCCGGCCAGGGTGGGGCAGCGATCTACCCGCGGCGCGGCCCGCTGTCAACCGTCTAGAAGGCCGTGCCGTCGGAGCGCTTGCCCGCGGAGTGCTTGAGTCCGGAGGGCAGCGTGTCGTGGTCCGCGAAGCTCGCCGCCGGGTCGCCGTCCTTTGTCCGGGTGCCTGAGATGCCGGCCCTCGCGGTGCCGAAGGCCACCGTGCTCACCAGGGAGCCGGCCGCGTCGGCCAGCTTCAAGGTGTCGCCGCTGTTGTTCAGATTGAGCCCGCCGCTCGTGGCCGTGACGGCCCGGGCGAAGCCAGTGGGCGTCCCGCCGGCGAAGACCACGATGGCCTGGCCCGCGGGGAGGACCGTCCCCTGGGCGAAGGTGTGGCGGGCCGCGAAGCCGTCGGAGAGGACCCAGCCCGAGATGTCCGCCGAGGCCGCCGAGGCGTTCACCAGCTCCACGAATTCCTCCTGGGTGTCACCCCCGTCCTTCCCGTCGCCGTTCACGTCGGAGTTGGGATCGGCCAGATACTCGTTGATGATGACCGTGGGCGCAGCGGGGGCCGCGCCCCCGGCCACGGTGAAGCTCCAGTCCAGGTCGATGGGGAGGAAGGTCTTTCCGCCGGCCCGCTTCACGTCCCTGGACAGGACCGCGGTGTAGGCCCCGCCCGCCGCCAGGGCGGCCGTGGGGCGAAGCACCAGGCGGTTGCCCGTCGCGTCGTAGCTCACGGCGCCGGGCACCAGATTGCCCTGGGCGTCCTTCAACACGAGAGAGGTGGCCTTGAGGGTCGGGACGTCCATGGCCTGGAGGAACGCCGTCTCCACGGTGGTCCCGGCGGCCACGGCGGTGGCCCCCGCGGCGGGGGTGAGGGCGGGGTAGATGCTGCCTGGAGAGGCGAAGCGGTCGTGGGTCCAGGTCTGGTCCAGGTCCTCGCTGGTCTCGTCGTGGCCTTGCAGGCCGTTGCCGCCGGTCCGGGTCTCCACCCCCTCCTTGTAGTCCACTCGCTGATAGGTGTCCTGGACCGTGTGGACGAAGGCCGGTGTGAAGCGGTTGGCCTTCTGCCTGGCCAGGGGGGTGTCGTTCTTGTAGGTGGAGGCCCCAGAGCTGACGCCGGTCTTGTCCACGGCGGTGGGGTTCGAACGTGTCACGCCATCGCCCCAGGAGAATTGGTCCACGTCCTCGACCAGGGCCGCCTTCGCGTCCCAGCGGTAGAGGATGACGGTCTCTCCCGAGTCCGTGAGGGTGACCGACGTGCCGTTCATGCTCCCCGGGTAGACCTCTCGCATGTCGCCTATGCCATCGGCGTCCGTGGCCAGTTCGTAGTCCGGGTCGGCCCCATAGGTGGACTGGAAGACCCCGCCCACGTCCGCCTCGCCGATCACCACGGTCTGGAACTCGCCTGCTCCGATGCGGGCCCCCCCGGGGAAGCGGGCGTGGAAGTCGCTGGTGAAGGCCGGCCCCGAGGCCAGGGGCTGCCCCGCGGCCACCTTCCAGTAGAAGTTCCCGCCGGTGGTGTTCGTCCCGTCCGTGAGGTAGTAGTCCGAGAGGTCGATGGCCGCGGCCGTGGGGTTGTAGATCTCGACGAACTCCAGCCCGCTGGACCCCGCCATGACGGCCACCTCGGAGAGGAGGAGGTGGCCAGCCCCCGTCAGGGCCGGCGCCGCGCCCGTCGTGGGCGGGGGGGTGGGCGTGGGAGTCGGTGTAGGCGTAGGGTTGGGTGTGGGGGTCGGTGTAGGCGAAGGGTTGGGTGTGGGGGTCGGTGTGGGCGCAGGAGTCGTGGTGGTGGATGTCCCGGCGACGGTCCCCTTGGACGGGGGATCCGGGGCCCTGCTGCCCGAGTTGCAGCTAGCGAGAAGGACGGCGCCGGTCAGGGCGGCGACGAATCGCATGGCGCGCAAAGTGGACATGGGTGCCCCCCTCGTCCGCGAGAATCGACATATCACATATGTGCAGATCCCGTGCCCGAATCAAGCTTGTCCTTCTGCCAGCCACACGCCTGGGCGGGGCGCCGGCCGTGAGGATTCCCCTCATCCCACCGTGCGCAGATGCCGACAATGTCAGGCATCGTGACGGCCTCGGGCGACCGCTTGCCGCGCAGAGCGGCGAGCCCTAGACTCCCCGGCTGCCATGGAGAAGGCGCAGTCCAACGAGAGGCCGGCCCGAAGGCCGGTCCTCACCCGGCCCCAGATCAAGCTGGTGGTGAGCGACCTCCACGTAGGCCGGGGCGCCGGACGGGGTCAGCTCAACGAGTGGGAATCGTTCTTCTTCGACGACAGCCTCGCGGACCTGCTTCGTCACTATTCCACGGGTGCCTACGGTGACGTGTGCCAGGTCGAGTTGATCCTGAACGGGGACATCTTCGACCTGCTCCAGGTGGACAACAAGGGGAAGTTCTACGACACCATCACCGAGGGCATCGCCGTCCGCAAGCTGCGTCTCTGCCTCCAGGGCCACCCGGTCGTCACCACGGCCCTGAAGGAGTTCATCGCCCGTCCGAGCAAGTCCATCCTCTACGTCCCGGGCAACCACGACATGGAGTTCTTCTTCCCCCGGGTCCGGCAGCTCTTCAGCCGCACCCTCACGGGGAAGAACGAGTCGGAGAAGATCCGTTTCCTGGTGGACCGGCCCGATCTCACCTTCGACGGGATCCGCATCGAGCACGGGCAGCAGTACGAGGCCATCCACGCCTGCGACTTCGACCGGATTTTCCTCACCCGCCGCCTCTCCCGCCCCATCCTGAACCTGCCCTGGGGCAGCCTCTTCATGCACAACGTCATCAACCGGCTGAAGAAGGAGCGGCCTTACATCGACCACATCCGGCCCTTCTCCGTCTACCTGCTGGGCGCCCTCGTCTTCGACTTCCGCTTCGCCCTGAAGGCCATGTTCCTGGGGCTCTGGTTCTTCCTGCGCACCCGCTTCATCCGGAGCTATGTGCGGACCTCCCGTCCCTGGCAGACCTTCCGCATCATGCGCGAGGAGCTGCAGGCCTTCCCCAACTTCGATCGCATCGCACGGCAGGTCCTGGCGGCTCACCCGGGGACCCACGTGTTCATCATGGGTCACACCCATACGCCCAAGGTGCGCGCCTTCCCGGAGGGGACGCTCTACATCAACACGGGGACGTGGATGGACACCATCAACCTGGAACCCCAGTACCTGGGCCGTCCGAACAAGCTCCATTTCGTCCTCATCGACTACACCCGTGGCGGTGCCCGGCCGGACGTCGCCCTCAAGGAGTGGATCGGTCCGACACGGCTGGAGAGGGACGTCAACTTCTGATGCGCCCCCGACCGATGTCGATGGCCGCGGCCGGCGCCTCCCTGCTCGTCCTGGCCGGCTGGGGGCTCTGGCGCGACGTGGGGTGGATCGCCCAGCCCTTCTACGCCTGGGCCTGGTGGGGATACATCCTGCTCCTCGACGGCCTGGTGGCCCTGCGCCGCGGCCGTTCCCTGCTCGCCTCGCGGCCGCGCCTGGCCGCGGCCATGGGCCTCTGGTCCGTGAGCTTCTGGTTCTTCTTCGAGCTCCTGAACACCCGCTTCCAGAACTGGTACTACGTCGGGGTCCAGAGCGTCTCTACCTGGGTCGAGGCCCTGGGGGCGGGGGCCTTCGTCTTCCTCGCCTTCTCGACCGTCTTCATCGGCATCTTCGAGACCTACGCCGCCTTGACGGCCCTGGGCCTGTTCCGCGGGTGTCGGGGCGCGGCGTTCGCCCCCGGCCGTCCGTCGCCCCCCTGGGCCAGCTACGCAGTGCAGGGGCTGGGCCTGGCCATGGCCGCGCTCGCCGTGGGCTTCCCCCGCTACCTGGCCCCCCTGGTCTGGGGGAGCTTCACCCTCCTGGTGGACCCCTGGAACTACCGCCACGGTGGGAGGTCCATCCTCCAGGACTTCGAGCGCCGGGACTGGGGCTTCGTCGCCCGCGTCTTCCTCGCGGGGCTGGTCTGCGGCCTGGTCTGGGAGTCGCTCAATTTCTTCGCCCCCCAGAAGTGGATCTACACGGTGCGCGGACTCGAGGGGCTCAAGCTCTTCGAGATGCCGCTCCTGGGCTTCCTGGGGTTCCCCGCCCTGGCCTTCGACGCCTTCGCCGCCTTCGCCCTGGTCTCGCGGCTCTCCCTGGGGAACGCCGTGTGGGAGGAGCCGGAGGACCTGGACGACCCGCCGGTGGCTGGCCGGCCGTGGCCGCGGGTGCTGACGCTCGCCACCTTGCCCTTGCACTGCGTCTTCTGGCTCTGGGTCACCTGGCTCTCCAACGCGGTCAACGTGGCCTCCCTGGAGCTGACGCTGGGGGAACTGCCCGCCTTGCCGGTCCGCGCGGCCGCGACGTTGGAGGCCGAGGGCCTGCGGCGTCCCGGGCAGCTCCTGTCCGCCCTGCGGGACCCGGCGCGGCGGGCCTCCCTCGCGGGGCGGCTGGCCATGGACGCGGTGCAGGTCGCCCGTCTGGAGGAGGAGGCCGACCTCTACACCTTCAAGGGTATAGGCGCCGGCCACGGCGCGTGGCTGGAGGCGGCCGGGGTGCGCGGGGTGGGGGACCTGGCCCTCCGGAGTCCCGAGGACCTCCACGCCGAGATGGTCACCCACTCCGGGGGGGCGGACTTCCCCCCGCTGCGCCTGGACATGGTCCGGGTCTGGGTCCTGGCGGCCAGGGACCGGGGGATCGTCCTCAGGGCCGCGGCCGGGCCCTCGCCACGATGAAGCGGCGGCTGGCCGTCCTCTCGGACATCCATTCCAACCTGCAGGCCCTCCGGGCCGTCCTGCTGGACGTCCGGCGCCTGGGGCTGGAGCGGGTGGTCTGTCTGGGCGACGTGGTGGGGTACGGGGGCAATCCCAAGGAGGTCATCGACGTGGTCCGCGAGTTCGCCTTCACCATCCAGGGCAACCACGACGAGGCCGTGGCCCTGTGCCCCCCCGACGACTTCCACCCCCTGGCCGCCCGCGCGGTGCGCTGGACGCGCGCGGGTCTCAAGCCCCATCGGGCCTCCGGGGTGAAGGCCCTGCGCCGGTGGACCTTTCTCACGCGCCGGCTCCCGCCCACGGTGCGGGAGGGGCCTCTGCTCTTCGCCCACGGGAGCCCGGCGAGCAACTTCGAGTACGTCGACGACCTGGGGACGGCGGCGGAGGTCCTCTCGGCCCGGCCCAGGGGCGTCCAGGCCGTCTTCGTGGGTCACACCCATGTCCCCGGGGTCTACGCCTGCACGGCTCGCGGCATGGAGTGTTTCCAGGGGAATGGGACCGGCGACCTGCCGCCCCTGGGGAGCTGCCCCATGGTGGTGAATCCCGGCAGCGTGGGCCAGCCCCGGGACGGGGACCCGCGCGCCTCCTACATGGCCGTGGTGGGCGATCGCATGGTGACGCGGCGGGTGGACTACGACGTGGAGGCCGCGGCCTCGGCCATCTACCGGAGGCGCGAGCTACCCGACGAGTTCGGCCACCGGCTGTTCATCGGGCGCTGAGGCTCAGTCCCCCACCAGCAGCCGTGCGTGGCGTTTCTTGCCGGCACGGAGAAGGACGGCCCCGCCCTCCAGGTCGCCGGGCCCCAGCGTCCGGTCCTCCGCCTCGACGGCGCGGCCGTTCACGTAGGCCCCTCCCTGGCGCACGAGCCGGCGGGCCTCGCTGGTGGAGGCCGCCAGCCCCGCGCGGCGGAATGCCTCGCAGACCCAGAGCCCCTGAGCGAGCTCGGCGGAGGCGACCCGGGTCGTGGGCAAGGCCTCGCCCCCGGCACCGCCCTCGTGCGCGGTGAAGAGGGCCCTCGCCTCCGCGTCCGCGGCCTGGGCCGCCTCCCGGCCGTGGGCCAGGGCCGTGGCCTCCAGGGCCAGGGTGCGCTTGGCCTCGTTCAGGGCCTCGCCCGTGCCGGAGGTCAGGGCCTCCACCTCCTCCCGGTCGAGGAAGGTGAAGAGCCGGAGGAAGCGTCCCACGTCCCGGTCGTCGGTGTTCCGCCAGTACTGGTAGAGCTCGTAGGGTCTGGTGCGTACGGCATCCAGCCATACGGCGCCGCGCTCCGTCTTGCCCATCTTCGCTCCGCTGGCCGTGGTGAGCAGGGGGAAGGTCAGACCGTGCGCCTCGCCCCCCTCCACCCGGCGGATGAGGTCGGTCCCGGCCAGGATATTGGCCCACTGGTCGTCGCCGCCGAGCTGCAGGGTGCAGCCGTGGTGGCGGTGGAGGTGGAGGAAGTCGTAGGCCTGGAGGAGCTGGTAGGTGAACTCCAGGAAGGATAGGCCGCCCTCCCGCTCCAGGCGCTCCGCGTAGCCCCGCGCGCGGATCATCTCGTTCACCCGGAAGTGGACCCCGTGGTCCCGGAGGAAACCGATGAGGTCCAGCCGGCAGAGCCATTCGGCGTTGTCCAGGTAGAGGGCCCCGTTCGGGCCCTCCGACTGGAGGTAGCGTTCGAACTGGCCGCGCTGGGCGCGGAGGTTCCGCCCCACGTCCTCCCGGGTGAGGAGCCGGCGGGCCTCGGTCTTCCCCGAGGGGTCGCCCACCAGGCCGGTGCCCCCGCCCAGGACCACCAGGGGGCGGTGGCCCGAGCGCTGGAGCCAGGCCATGGCCATGATGGGGACCAGGCTCCCGACGTGGAGGCTCGCCGCCGTGGGGTCGAAGCCGCAGTAGAAGGTGACCGGCCCCTCCGCGAGGCGCGCCCCGAGGGCGGCCTCGCCCTCGGGGCCGCCCACGACCTGCTGGATGTAGCCGCGCTCCCGAAGGCCCCCGAGGGCGTCCATGGCACGCGAGGCTACAGGCTCACCGGGGCTAGCGGACCCCGCAGAACCCGAAGGTGTTGCCGAAGGGGTCCTGGAAGCTGCCCACCCACACGTCCCCGCACACGTTGTGGGCCTCCGCGGCGACCTTCACGCCCTTGGCCTTGAGGGCGGCCATGGTCTTGTCCACGTTCTGCACGAAGAAGTCCAGGTGAGTGTCCACCGGCTTCACGGCCTTCCCGTTGGAGGTGGCGTGCAGGGCGAAGCGGACGCCGCCGGTCTTGAACTCGGCCCATCCTTCCTCTTTGCAGGTGGGCTCCCACCCGAGGGTGTCCTGGTAGAAGGACACGGCCTTGTCCCAGTCGTTGACGTAGAGGATGTAGAGACCGAAGGTCTTCGGCAGGAGGTCCTTGGTCGTGTACCTGGGGGTCGCGGTCTTGGTCGCGGTGGGCATGGTCTTCTCCGGTGGAGTGGGTTGGGAGGGCCAGCGGCCGCGGGCATCCGCGGCCGGCCGGGAGGATAGCCCGGGACAAGCACAAGTCAAGGGCTCACGCCGCCGAGCGTGGCCAGCTTCTTGTAGAGGCCACGGCGAGAGAGTCCGAGCCGGCGCGCCGCCTCGGACTTGTTGCCCTCGCAGGACGCGAGCGCGGTGGCGATGACCCGGCGCTCGAAGGCTTCCACCTGTTCGTGGAGGTCTCCCTGGGCGTCCACGGCTCCCGGCGGGGGGGCCTGGGTGTGGGTCTGACCCGTCGTGGCCGGCGGCGGGAGGGTCGCCGCCACCCGGGGGCTGAGGTGCGCCAGGGTGATGCGTTCCCCACGGAAGAGGGTCATGCGGGCCACCTCGTTCTCCAGCTCGCGGACGTTACCGGGCCACGCGTAGCGTCCGAGGGCCTCCAGCACCTCCGGGGCGGCCTCCGGGACCCGGCCGCCCGTCCGCCGGGCGTGGGTCTCCAGGAAGTGGCGGAGCAGGATCGGGATGTCCTCGCGCCGCTCCCGGAGCGGCGGCAGGTGCACGGTCACCCCCGCCAGACGGTAGTAGAGGTCCTCGCGGAAGCGGCCGGATTCCACCTGTCGCGGGAGGTCCCGGTTGGTGGCACTGAGGACACGCACGTCCACCCGCAGGACCTCCTCGGCCCCCAGGGGGCGCACCTCGCCCTCCTGCAGGACCCGCAGGAGCCCCTTCTGGCACGCCTCGGGCATCTCGCTCACCTCGTCGAGGAAGAGGGTCCCGCCATGGGCGAGCTGGAAGAGGCCCGGGCGATCCTCCCCGGCCCCGGTGAAGGCCCCCTTCCGGTAGCCGAAGAGGGTGCTCTCCAGCAGCCCCTCCGGGATGGCGGCGCAGTTCTCGCTGATGAAGGGGCCTCGCCCCCTGGGGCCGTTGAAGTGGATGGCCCTGG
>JACQVX010000051.1 GCA_016209495.1 Planctomycetota bacterium | reverse complement strand
TTGTCGCTCTTGCCGTCGGCGTTGTTGTCGGTGAAGAGGTTCGCCACGAGCGAGCTGTCCGCGCGGCGCACGACCGAGAGCTTCAGCCGGTCGCCGGCCGCGACCGCCACCGCCGGCAAGGCGATGGTGTTGAGGGCCGTCCCCCCGGACGTCTTCTGCAGCTCCAGGACCAGGCCCGATCCCGCCTGGACTTGGTTGGCGCTCGCGGCGAGCGAGAACGCCCCGGCGGTCGTGAGGCCGGAGGCCACGGCGACGCCGCCCGAGCGAACGACGACGCGGACCTCCCCGGCGAGGACCTGGGAGGCGAAGCCGCTCAGGCTGAGGTTATTGAACGCGAGGTCGATGACGTCGTCGCGGACGGTGCCGGACTGGGCTTGGGCCGTGGGAAGTGCCCAGAGATGGGGGTCGTCCAGCCGGAACCGCGGCGAGGCCGCCGCAAGGCCGCTGGAGGAGCCGGAGACCGTGCCCGAGACCAGGAAGTCGCCACTGGCCAGCGGAGGCGCCTGGTTGGACGGGCTCTCCACGCCGCCGCAGCCGGCCAGGAGCAAGGCCACGAGGGCGTGGCGTCTCGCCCCCACGAACCAGCCGCGCCTGCTCGAGGGCCTGTCCATTCCGGCGACACCTGACCGCAGTCCAGCGCGAGCAGCCCTGCACGGCCCCCGGGGCCCCCCACTCGCGCCGCTCGGGTAGTCTACAACGCGGGGGTGGACTTCGCCAAGGCGGCCGCATCATTCCCGTCGGTGAAGACGCGGGTCAGGTCTGGGCGGGTGGGCTGCCGCGGAAGAAGGCCCCGTTCTCGCGCACGAAGGCCAGGGCCCGGAGCTGCTCCAGCCGCTGCCGGACCTCCGCCAGGTCCGGGTCGTCCGGGTCCCCGGCCTCGCTGGCCCGCCGGAGCAGCTCCTCGATGGCCAGGATGTGGCGCCGGAGCAGCGTCAATCATCCTCCGGGGGGACCAGGCCGGAACCGCACAGGGCGATGGCCAGGAGCAACCGCCGGTGGGGGCCCGGGTCGATGCGCTCGAGGGACGTAGATTCGCAAAGGGTCGCATCCACGGCGTCCATCTCCTCGCACGCCACGTCGGGACAGGAGAGATATCGGCCTGCGGTCGCCGGGAGCTTTAGAGCATGGCCGCGATGGCCCGCCCCACGTGCAGCCCCAGGGCATAGGCCGTGACCTGGGGCGGGACGCCCGGGGCGGTGCAGAAGAGCGAGGTGTCGGCCACGTACAGGGCCTCGGTCCCGTGGACCCGGCCCGTGGGGTCCACGACCGAGGTCCGCGGGTCCGCGCCCATGCGGCAGGTGGCCATGGGGTGCACCGCGGCCATGTCGATGCGATGCGCCTCCAGGTGGGCCTCCCCGATGGCCGCGGCCTCCCGCGGGTGCGCCAGCTCCAGCCCCGGCCGGGTGGGCAGCATCACCCGCTCGGCCCCCCCGGCGAAGAGGAGCCGCACCACCTCGCGCAGGCCCCGGGCCAGCTCGGCGCGGTCCTCGGGGGAGAGGGCGTATTCGATGCGCACCCCCCAGGCGCCCTCGGGGCGCACGCGGCCCTCGCCGCGCTCGTGGAGCATGGCCGAGAGCCCGGCGAGGCGCTCGTAGCGGGCCATCCATGCGGCGTGGCCGGCCCCCAGGCCCGGGAGCATGGCCGCGACGCCGACCGGGTGGGCGAAGGCCGGCAGGATCCAGCTCCGGCCGCGGGCCTCCTCCTCCCCGAAGCCCAGGAACTCCGTGCACTCCACGGCCTGGGGGATGCCCTCCCAGGCCCGTACGGGCCTGGCCATGAGCCCGGCCGCGGCGACGCCCGGGTGCAGGGCCAGGTGCCGCCCCACCTGGCCGTGGGGGTCGGCCAGGCCGCTCCGGAGGAGGAGGGCGGGGCTGCCGGTGGCGCTGGCGCTCACGCACACGGCGCGCGCGCTCACGCGGAACTCGCCGCAGGCGCGGCCGGTGGTCGCCTCCACCAGCCGGCCCTCCACACCCCGGGCGCGGCGGCCATCGAGGGAGACGCGGGCGGCCTGGGCGCCGGCCAGGACCGTGGCCCCGGCCTCCACCGCGGGAAGCAGGAAGGCCTTCAGGGCATTCTCCTTGGCGTCCAGGGGACAGCCCAGCTCGCAGAAACCGAGCTGGGCGCAGCCACGGCGGTTGTGGGAGAGGAGGCCGCCCCGGTAGCCCAGGGCCTCCATGCCCCGCTGGAGGACCCGGTTGTTGGCGTTCACGTCCTCCGGGAGGAGGCGGTTCACGTACAGCCGCCTCTCCACCTCGTCGTAGAGGACGTCCCAGTCGGGGGCCGCGGGCCCGACGAGACCGAACTCCTGGCGCCAGCGGTCGAGGACGGGGAGCGGGACGCGTTTGCAGAGGTTCAGGTTGTGGAGCGTGGATCCGCCCAGTCCGCGGCCCTGGTGGACGTGGATGGCCCCGTCGGCGGTGGAGCGGCCAGCCCCTTCCTCGTAGAGGGCGGCGAGCATCGTGTCCTCGCGCTGGTCCATGTCCCGCGGGGTGAGCCAGGGCCCGGCCTCCAGGACCACCACCCGCAGCCCGGCTCGCGCAGCCGCCTCGGCCACCGGGGCCCCCCCGGCCCCGGAGCCCACGACGCAGAGGTCCGCCTCCAGGACCAGGGGGCCCGCCAGGGCCAGGGGGGCGAGGCCGGCCGCCGTGTGGATGCGGCCCGGTTCCAGTCGGGCGCCGGGGGCCGCGGGCGCGCCGCGGAGGGCCTCGTGGCGGGCCTGGGTGGGGGCCTCCGGACGGTCCACCGGGAGGGCCGGGCCGCCGTAGCCGAGGGCCGGCCAGGAGGACTCCAGCCGGTAGTGGGCCAGCCCCGCCAGGGCCTTCAGGGCGGCGAAGGCCGCCCGCAGGCCGTCCAGCCGGCTGGATTCCCAGGAGGCGAGCCACCCCCGTCGGGCCTCGGGCGCGAGGTCGGTGAAGCGCGAGAGCCGGCCGTCGAGCGGCGTGGCGTGCTCCAGGACCGCGAGGGCCAGGGTGAGGTCCCGCCGACGGTGGTCCGGCAGTCGGCCCAGGGCGCCGTCCAGGAAGCGCACGTGGTCCACGAGCCGTGCCTCGTCCGGGGCGGGCGCGTGGCCCGCCAGCAGGGCGCGCAGGGCCTCCAGGAGGATCAGGCCCTCCACCGCCGTCATGTGGCGCAGGCCCTGGAGTCCCTCCGGCGGGGCGTAGCCCGCGGTGCGCCAGGCGGCGGCCCCGGCCGCCGCTAGACCGCCGGCGGCGGTGGCGGCCAGGAGGCGGCGGCGGGTGAGGCGGGGCAGGCTGAAATCGGTGGATTCTTTCAGTGAGGCGGCCTAGGCCAGCTCGACCTTGCGCTGCTCGCAGCGTTCGACCAGCTCCGGGGTCTTCGCCAGGGTCACCAGCACCGCGTGCAGGCGGTGGAGTGCGAGGGCGTGGCGGACCAGCTCGCACTTGTCGGCGAAGCGGTCCACGTCCTCGGTGTCCGGGACCGACTTGACCTCGAAGACGAGGTTTTCGCCGTCGGCGACCATGATGTCGTACTCGTAGGTGCGCCCCGGGGGACCGATGCGGCCCTCGGTGTCGGTGAGCTTCTGGCGCAGCCGCAGGGTTTCAGGCTCCAGGTCTGGCCGGCGCAGGGCGACACGCAGGGTGCCGGCGATGGCGTCCTCCAGGCTCCTCCCGGCGCGGGTCTGGAAGTGGCCGACGGTGATGCCCACCCAGTCCCGGGTGTCCTGGTCGCGGCGCGCGGCTTCGTCGAAGCGGCGGTTGGAGTCCTCCCGGCTGGCCTTCAGCTCACCCAGGATGCGCACCACGTCGTCGTGGCGCGCGAAGGTCTCCGACAGGAGCTCGTAGAGCTGGTAGCGTAGCTGCGGGGTCTCCCGCAGCAACTCCGGCAGCCTCTCGAGGATGGCCCTGGCCTCGTCGGTCATGGTGCCCATGCTACCATGGGACGCCAGGTGCGGAGGCGGGGGGAGGGCGGTGCACTACACTTGAGCCCCACAACCGCTTAGTGATGTGATGTCGGACTTTACGTGGGTTGAGAATCTGCTGCGGCCCTTGGTGCCGCGCGGGGACCCCTTATCCTTCCGGGATGCGCCTCACCCGGACGAGTGCCAATGGTTCCGCGCGGCCGTGGAGAATGGGATAATCCAAATTCGACAATGCGCGTCGCACTGTCGGCAGAATAGAGAGCCGTCGCAGCCGCGCCGGGATGAGTTTCTCGTCCCCCACCAGCCAATGAATCGGCGGCACCTGTTTTCGTTGTACCAACCCGCATCCTTCAATCGTGAGTATCTGCCGCACATCGCCGCATATGCCAGGGCCATCCTTGATTTCGGGTACGACGTCGAGCGTTCGTCCTTCTCACGGTATCGTTCCTTTTCCAAGAACCTGCTCCACAAGCGGGCGGGCCAAGGGTACGAAACCGATGCCGAGTTCTACGACGATACCGGCCATATACATTTGCATCTCGAAGCCAAGAAAAGCCCACGGGACACGGATGCCGTGGTCGCTTCTGTCCGATCCTGCTCGTCGCTCGACCGGATGCCGCTCGGCGTGGTGAAGGAGATCGAGTACGTGCTCGACCTTGCCCCGAAATACCTTTGGATCGTCGGCCCGGGATCGGTGGACCCGGCAACTCATGTATTCCGGGTGGATGTCGAAGGCTTGAACGCTCGCTTCACGCCCGTCGATGATGTGCCTCGGTCGTGATCGGGTCCCACGCCGCATCGCGCACCCACGCGCGGGCCGTGGGCGTGTGCGAGTGCGAGCGCGTCACGTTCACCTACACCTACACCTACACCTACACCTACACCTTCACGGCCGTGGCCGTGCGCAGGAGGGGGCCGAGCGCCCCCCCCAGGCGCCGCTCCCACCCCGGGATCGCCCGGTCGCCCGGGGCAGGGCCCCCGTGGGTGTTCCAGAGGAGGATAGGCTGGGGGTCCGAGCCGGCGTGGGCCAGGAGGGCCGCCAGGGCCTTGGCCGTGTAGGTGGTCTCCAGGTCCAGACCGTCCAGGTCGCGGGCCAGATCCAGGGCGAGGCGGGACTCGGCGTTGGCCGCGCCATAGCCCGGGCCTAGGGCCCCCCGGTCCAGGACCACCTCGACTCGGCGGGCGGCGTCGCGGTCCATGCCCACGGCCCGGGCGGCCCGAGCGACCAGCCAGGAGAGCCGGGTCCGGCCCAGGGCCCAGCGCTCCACCGCCGCGGCCACCCGGAGGCGGCAGACCAGGCCGCCGTGGCCCAGGCCCAGGGCAAGGCCGGCCGCCACGCCCCCCGTCCCGCCGGCCACCACCACCGTTCCCGGGGCCGGGAGCAGGCCCTCGTGGACCTGCTCGGCCAGCTCCAGGCCCGCCAGGACCATCCCGGCCATGCCGTCGGGGGCCGTGGCCCCGGGCTCCACCAGGGCGGCCCTGGCGCGGCCGCCGTCCCGGTGGCGGGCCAGGTGCAGGGCCAGGGCCAGGGGGACCGCCACGCGAGAGGGGCAGGGGATCAGCCGCTCGGAGAGCGAGGCGATGACGGCCAGGTTGGCGAGGACTCCTGGCCCCGCGGCCTGGGGGACGACCACGGAACAGGGGCGGCGGCCCAGCCGCTCCAGGTGCAGGGCCAGGGCCAGGAGGTGGTGGCTCCCCGCCGCCCCGGCGGAGGCGATGCAGCCGGCCTCCAGGAGGCCGGGGCGCGCCAGGACGAACTCCAGCTTGCG
Organism: Planctomycetota bacterium; assembly: GCA_016209495.1. Taxonomy (GTDB): domain Bacteria; phylum Planctomycetota; class JACQVX01; order JACQVX01; family JACQVX01; genus JACQVX01. Next base: position 11,474 of record JACQVX010000051.1, on the reverse strand, counting down.
GACCTTGGAGCCGCCGTAGACCGCCGAGGCCCGGTCGTCGCGCTTCACCCATAGCTCCGCCCCGGCGTGGCGGGAGAGGCCCTCCAGCCGCCCCACGGGGCTAGGCAGATCCGCCAGCGATAGGCGGGGCGGGAGCTTCACCGGGCCGCCGCACGGAATGAGTCCACCGACGTGACGTGGGCGTGGACGTGGACGTGGGCGTGGGCGTGGACGTGGGGTCGTTCGCACGAGTCCTTCGGTCGGACCACCTGGGTCACCCACCCAGGTAGGCGGCGCGGATCTCCTCGCGGACCAGGAGGTCGCGCGCCGCCCCTTCCGCCACCACGCTCCCGGTGGTGAGGACGTAGGCCCTGGAGCAGAGTTCCAGGGCCAGGTACGCGTTCTGCTCCACCAGCAGGACGGCGGTCCCGGCTCGGTGGATCTCGGCGATCACCCGGAAGATCTGCTCCACCACCAGCGGGGCCAGACCCATGGAGGGCTCGTCCAGGAGGAGGAGGGAGGGGCGCCCCATGAGGGCCCGGCCCATGGCCAGCATCTGCTGCTCGCCCCCGGACAGGGTGCCCCCCTTCTGGCGCAGCCGCTCCCGCAGGCGCGGGAAGACCTCCAGGACCCGCTCCAGGTCCTCCCTCACCCCCGCGGCGTCGCGCCGGGTGTAGGCCCCCAGGCGCAGATTCTCCCGCACCGTGAGCCGGCTGAAGACCTGCCGGCCCTCCGGGACGTGGCCCATCCCCAGGGCCACGCGGGCTTCGGTGGGCACGCCGGCCAGGGTCGAGCCGCGGAAGCGGACCTGGCCCGCGCTGGGCTCGAGGAGCCCGTGGACGACGCGCAGCGTCGTGGTCTTTCCGGCCCCGTTGGCCCCGATGAGGGCCACGGCCTCCCCCGGCCCCACGCGGAGCGAGACCCCCTTGAGGACCCGCACGGAGCCGTAGCCCGCCTCCACCCCGCTGAGCTCAAGCACCCGGACGCCCCTGGCCGTGGCCCCGGCCCAGGTAGGCCTCGATGACCCGCGGGTCGCTCCGGACCTCCCCGGGGGTGCCATCGGCGATGCGCTCCCCGTGGTCCAGGACGACGACCCGCTCCGAGATCCCCATGACCACCTCCATGTGGTGCTCGATGATCAGGACCGTCACGCCCAGGCGGTCGCGGACCTCGCGGATGAGCCGCGTGAGGTCCCCCGTCTCCGCCGGGTTCATGCCCGCCGTCGGTTCGTCCAGGAGGAGGAGGGCGGGTCGCCCCGCCAGGGCCCGGGCGATCTCGACCCGGCGCTGGTCCCCGTAGGGGAGGGAGCCGGCCAGGGCGTGCTCGCGGCCCGGGAGGCCCACGAAGGCCAGGGCCTCCAGGCCGCGCCGCCGCGCCTCGCGCTCCTCGGCGCGCACGGCGCGGCTACCCAGGAGGATCCCGGCCAGGCCCGAGAGGAGCCGCGGGGCCTGGCCCACGAGGACGTTCTCCAGGACGGTCATGTCGCGGAAGAGACGGATGTTCTGGAAGGTCCGGGCGATCCCCAGCTCGGCCGCCCGATCGGGCCGCCAGCGGTCCAGGGCCCAGGCCCCCAGGCAGGCGGTCCCGCCGGCGGCGGCCCCGGCGGCCGCGGCCAGGGCCGTGGCCGGCGATCCGGCGAAGAGGGCCGCGGCCGCGCGGGACGGACCGCCCGTCCACGAGAAGGGCTCCGTGGTCAATGCGGCGAAGAGGTCCAGGCCCCAGCCCGCCAGCACGGACGCGGCGGCCCCGGCCGCGGCGCCCGCCGCGAGGGTGCGCCGGGCCCGCGCGTCCAGGGGCCGGCGCAGGTCCGTCCCGCGGAAGCGCATCGTGCCGGAGGTGGGCGCGGTCACGGCGGACACCATGTTGAAGAGGGTGGTCTTTCCCGCCCCGTTGGGACCGATGATGGAGGCGATGGCCCCGGGGCCCAGGTCCAGACTGACCCGGTTCACGGCCACCAGGCCGCCAAAGGACTTGGTCAGGTCCCGAAGCTCCAGGATCGGCGGCTCGGGCCCGCTCACCCCACGCGTTCCTGGGCGGCCCTGGGGGGGAAGAGGCCCCCGGGCCTCCAGCGCATCACCAGCACGAGGGCCAGGCCGAACAACAGGAAGCGGTAGTTGCTGAACTCCAGGAAGAACGAATAGCTCCCGGACCCCACCAGGGACTGGGCCCAGCGGGTGAGGGAGGGGGCCAGGATCCGGTCCAGGCTCACGAGCAGGATCGCCCCCCAGACGGCCCCCCTCCAGTTCCCCAGGCCCCCGAGCACGACCAGCGACAGGACCATGGCACTGATGGGGAATTCGTACTGGGAGGGGAGGATGGCGGGGACGTAGGAGGCCGAGACCGCCCCCGCCAGGCCCGCCACGGCGCCGGAGTAGGCCAGGAGCTGGACCCGGACGGCCGCCGTGTCCACCCCGCAGGCCGAGGCCGCCAGCTCGTCCTCGCGGAAGGCCTCCCACGCGCGTCCGATCCGGGATCGCTCCAGGCGCCGCTGGCAGTACACCACCAGCCCCAGGAGGGCCAGGGCGAGGTAGTACCAGAGGACCCCGTGGGTCGTGTTCGTCCAGTCCTCCCAGGCCCTGGGGCCCGGGAGGTCCACCGGGGAGATTCCGAACTCGCCCTTGGTGATGGGCTCCAGGTTGCGCAGGGTGACCGGGACGATCTCCCCTATCCCCAGCGTGACGATGGCCAGGTAGTCCCCCTTGAGGCGCAGGACCGGAAGGGCCGACAGGGCGCCGAGGAGGGCCCCCGCCCCCACGGCGGCGGCGGTCGCCACCTCCAGGGGGAGCTGGAAGGGGTAGGCCACGGAGGTGAGGATCCCCGCCGCGTAGGCCCCCGCGGCGAAGTAGGCGGCATAGCCCAGTTGCAACAGGCCCCCGAGGCCCACCGTGGCGTTCAGGCCCACGGCGAGGATGGCGAAGAGGAGGACCGGCACGACGTCCCCCACCAGGCGCAGGTCCAGGAGGTGGTCCGCGGCCGGGAAGAGGACCAGCGCCGCCAGCCCCGCCCGGTGGAAGGGGGCGTGGGGGTCCCGGGGCCGCTCGCCGGTCCGGGCCGGCGTCACGCCTTCTGTCCCGTCGGGTCGCCCAGGAGGCCCCGGGGGCGGAAGACCAGGACCGCGATCAGGATGAGGAAGAGGACCGCCGGGGTCCAGCGGGCCGAGATGAGGTGGTCGCTCAGGGCCGAGATCAGGCCGATGAGCAGGCCCCCCAGCATGGCGCCGGGTATGGAGCCGATGCCGCCGACGACGGCGGCGGTGAAGGCCTGCAGCCCGGCCCCATAGCCCATGTTGAAGACGATGGTGTTGAAGAAGAGGCCCCTCACCAGGGCGCCGGCGCCGGCCAGGGCCCCGCCGATGAGGAAGGTGACGGCGATGACCCGGTCGGCGGGGATGCCCACCATCCGTGCCGCCTCGCGGTTCTGGGACGTGGCCCTCATGGCGGTGCCCAGGCGCGTCCGCGTGACGAAGAGGTGCAGCCCCAGCATGAGGGGAACCGTGAGGCCCATTACGAAGAGGTCCTTGGTCGTGACGCGCACCCCCGTCGCGAGGCCCATGCGGGAGAGCAGGTCCACCCGCGGGATGAGGTCAGGGAAGGACTTGGGCGCCACGGCGTTCGTCCCCATCACCTCCAGGGGAAGGGCCCCCCAGAGCATGCCCAGGTTCTGGAGGATGAAGGAGACGCCGATGGCCGTGATGAGGGGGGCCAGGGGCTGGGCCCGCCGCAGGGGGCGGTAGGCCCAGCGTTCGATGAGGACGTTGAGGCCTCCGGTGAAGGCCATGACCAGGACCAGGACCCACGCCAGGGTCCCCCACGTGGCCGCGGCCCCGTCGCCGGGCGCCAGGCCCGATACCCCGATGAGGCTCAGGGCCGCGAAGGCCCCCAGCATGTAGAGGTCGCCGTGGGCGAAGTTGATGAGCCCGATGATCCCGTAGACCATGGTGTAGCCGATGGCCACCAGGGCGATCACGGAGCCCAGGGTGAGGCCGTTGACGAGCTGCTGGGCGAGGACCTCGGCTCCACTCATTGCACGCGTCCGCGACCCCGTCGAGCGCGGGAGGCGCAGAGGATAGCGGTCGCGCGGCCGGGTGTCGAGCGAGGGCCCGACCATGACGGCCTTCGGGCCGGAGTGTTGGAGGTCGCGTGGGCTTCTTCTATGATCGGGGCGCCGTCCGGGAGGCGAGGACAGGAGGCGGGGATGGCCACGCGGCGGGAACGCGAGCTGCTATACGGCCTGCTGGCCCTGGAGCTGGGCTTCGTGCGGCCGGAGGCGTTCAGGGAGTGCGCGGCGCTCTGGATCGCCCGACCGCGGGGGTCCCTCGGCGCCTTGCTGCGAGAGCGGGGCGGACTGGGGGACCAAGAGGCGCAGGCGCTGGGATTGCTGGTGGAGGCCCACATCCGCCGGCACGGCTCGCCCGAGGCCTCCCTGGGCACGATGAGGCTGCCGAAGGAGCTGCGCGACTCGCTGGCCCAGGCGGCGGGCGAGGGCGAGGCCGGCGCGAGCATCGCGCGGACGGGCGAGGCGGCCGGGCACAGCACGGTGCTGGTCACCCGCGCCCCCGAGGAGAAGTACGAGCTGGGCGAGGAGATCGGCCGCGGGGGTCTGGGGCGGGTGGTAGCCGCCAAGGACCGCGACATCGGCCGCGAGGTGGCGTTGAAGCTCATGCTGGAGGGGGCCCCCTCCGAGTGGGTGGCGCGCTTCCGCTTCGAGGGCTCGGTGACCGGGCGCTTGCAGCACCCGCACATCGTCCCGGTCTACGACGTGGGCGTGCTGCCGGACCAGGGTCGGGGCCGGCGGCAGATCTACTTCGCCATGAAACGCATCGAAGGCGTGGACATGGGGCGGGTCTTGCGCGAGCTCGGCGAGGGGACGCACGCGGGCCCCTGGACGAGGCGCCGTCTGGTGGAGGCCCTGCGCGATGTGTGCCGGGCGGTGGCCTACGCGCACTCGAAGGGGGTGATCCACCGGGATCTCAAGCCCTCCAACGTCATGCTGGGCGAGTTCGGCGAGGTGCTGGTGGTGGACTGGGGGCTGGCGAAGGTCTCGGGCAGCGAGGACGGTCGGTGCCCCGAGTCCGCGCGGGACTCGCCGGCCTGGGCCACGCTGGAGGGCGAGGTGATGGGGACGCCGGCCTACATGCCGCCCGAGCAGGCCGAGGGGCGCATCGCGGAGGTGGACGCCCGGAGCGACGTCTATGCCCTGGGGGCCATGCTGTACGAGGTGCTCTGCTACCGTCCGCCCTACAGCGCCCGCAGCGCCGAAGGCATCCTGACCCAGGTGCTGACGCGGGCGCCGCTACCACCCTCGGAGCGGCGGACCGCCGAGGGTGGCGGCGAGACGGTCCCCGAGGCCCTGGAGGCCATCTGCCTGCGAGCCATGGCGCGGGAGAAGGCCGAGCGCTACGCGAGGGCCCAGGACCTGGCCGATGAGCTTTCCGCCTGGCTGGAGGGGGCCAAGGACCGCGAGCGCCAGCAGAAGAACGCCGAGGCCGCGGTGGCCGAGGGCGAGCGGCTGCGGGCCGAGTGGGAAGGACGGAAGGGCCAGGTCCAGACGCTGAAGGCCGAGGTGGAGCGGCTGGGCAAGGAGGTGCCGGCGCACGCGCCGGTGGAGGCCAAGCGGACCCTCTGGGATGCCCGGCGGCGGCTGCGCGAGGCGCGGACGGCGGTCACCGCGGCCTTCGGGGCGGCCAATGCGGCCTACGGGGCGGCGCTGACGGCGGTGAGCGACCACGCCGCCGCGCGGGCAGGCAAGTGCGCGCTCTTCCTTGCGCGCTACCTGGAGGCGGAGAAGGCGGGCAACGACGAGGGGCGCCTGCTCAACCGCCAGCTCGTCCAGCAGTACGACCCCGGGGGCTGGACGGCGCGCCTCGATCCCAGGGGGACGCTCTCGCTCTCGACGGCGGCCCACGCCTGCGACTGCCTGCGGCCGCTCCTGGCCGGCGTCCTGGAGGTGCGCTTCGCGGAGGACTGCCGCGTCCCCTGGCGCGAGGGCCAGGCCTGTCCTGGCGAGGCCCTCGGCGACGAGGACCGGCCCGTGCCGGCGCTGACCCTCCCGGAGGGCGTCTCCTGGGGCCACGGTCCCGGGTGCGAGCGCCGGCCGGTGGAGGACGCCACGGTGCGCCTCTCGTGCTACGAGGAAGAAGACGAGCGGCTGCGGCCGGTCTTCGTGCGCGAGCTGGGAAGGACGCCCATCACGGACGTGGAGCTGCCTGGCGGCTCCTACCTGTGCGAGCTCACGCACCCCGGATACGCGCCCGTGCGCCTCCCGGCGCGCATCGACCGCGACGGGGCCTGGAGGCAGGACGTCACGCTCTACCGCGCCGATGAGATCCCCGCGGGCTTCTGCTACGTACCCGGCGGCCCCTTCCGCTTCGGCGAGGAGCGAGCGGGGGTCGGCTGGAGGGAGGAGCGCAGGACGCAGGACCTCTTCGTGGCGCGCGTGGGGGTGACGGTGGGCGAGTACATCGAGTTCCTGAACGACCTGGATATCGAGGAGGCCCGCTCGCGGGCGCCGCGCGACGGCGAGACGCGCTTCCTGGTGGAGGAGGGCGGCCGCTTCCGGTTGCACCGCCAGGGCGAGGGGGCCCCCGTGCCCCTCTCGACGGACTGCCCGGTCCTGGGGGTGAGCTGGTTCGATGCCCTGGCCTGCTCTGCCTGGCGCTCCCGCCGCGACGGGCGAGTTTACCGCCTGCTGCACGAGGAGGAGTTCGAGAAGGCCGCCCGAGGGGTCGATGGGCGCACCCACCCATGGGGCGAGCGCTACGACGGGACCTTCAGCAACACGACCGTCTCCCACGCGGCGGGGCCGCGGCCGGTGGCGGCCGGCAGCTTCGAGGTCGACGAGTCGCCCTACGGCATTCGCGACCTGGCCGGGAACATGGAGACGTGTTGTCTGAACGCCCCGGAGAACCCGTATCGACAATACTGTCTGCTTCGCGGCGGGGCGTGGAACGACACACCAGACCAGGCCCGCGCAACGCACCGGGGGGGCGACGACCCCGCCGACGCCCGTCGTGGCGTCGGTCTTCGGTGGGCCGTGTCGCCCTCGTCGCCGTCGCCGAGGGCTTCCTGATCACCCGATGACCCCTCACGACTCCTGACCGTTCAGGCTGGAGGTAGAGATGACGAGCGACCAGTCGCCGACTCCGCGGTTCCGGTTCATCTACGCCATGGCGAACGACGTCGCCGCCATGCGGCGGTTCTACGTCGAGCTCGTCGGGGTCCCCGAGCTTGGCTACCGGGCGGGGGCCTACTTCGTCCTCGGGGCCGGGGAAGGCCTCCAGATCATGTTCTTCAAGGTGAACGCCCCGATCCAGGTCCCGGAGGCGTTCGCGATGCAGCCGGGGTGGGAGGGAGGCACCGTCGAGACGACGTCGTGGTCCATCGAGGTCCCGGAGGCGTCCTTCGCCGCGACGGTAGAGCGGCTCCGCGCGGCCGGGACCCCGGCCCACGCCGAGCGGCCGATGTGGTTCCAGGATTCCTACTGGGGCTTCCCCGTCCGGGACCCCATGGGGAACACGGTCGAGGTCTACACGACCCCGGCGGTGCGGCCCGCATCCACCGACTGGCGGTAGTCCTCGTCGTCTGCCAGGGGCGGTCGCGCGGCCGGGTGTCGAGCTACGTCACTCGGACGTAGTCGAAGTCCAGGGGCTTCCCGTCCACGCCCCGGGAAGGCGGGGCGATCCAGCCCGCCATGCGGCCCGGCTCGTGGACCGCGCGCATGAGGTCGGCCACGTGGGCCCGGTCCGAGGCCGAGGGGAGCCACTCGTCCCGCCGCGCCTCCCAGGCGGCCTCGTCCACGGGCTCCCCCTCGGGGCTGTAGTGCCGGCCCGCGTAGATGCCGATGGCCCGGTGGAAGGGCCGCGCCGGGAGCCTCAACCGGAATGCGAGCCCCGCGCGCTCCAGGGTCCTGTTCCACCGGTCCACGCCGCGCTGGTTGTCCTCCACGTACTCGTCCCGCAGGACCTCGTTCATGGCGTTGCGCAGCGGGACCTCCTCGGCGACCAGCCGGCCGTCGCCGCCCGAGGCCGTGGGCCGCCGGACCGTGTAGGTCGCCCCCAGGGCCACGTGGTCCTCGTAGTCGGGCTCCTTGGCCCGGCCCTTGAGGCCCGAGGCGAAGAAGTCCGAGGCGTTGGTCGAGACCTCGCCGCCGAAGAGGTCCAGGGAGATCGAATACCAGGAGTTCACGTACTTCTGGATGGTGTCCAGGGGGATGCCCCCGCGCTCGCGCACGTCGCGGCCTGGCGCCTCCTGGAGCAGCTCCGCGGTGCGCTGCACCACGCGGCCCACGCCGGTCTCGCCCACGAACATGTGGTGGGCCTCCTCGGTGAGCATGAAGCGGCAGGTGCGGGCCAGGGGGTCGAAGCCGCTCTGGGACAGGGCCAGGAGCTGGTACTTCCCGTCCCGGTCGGTGAACATGGTGAACATGAAGTAGGAGAGCCAGTCCTCGACGGGGGCGTTGAAGGCCCCCAGGATCCGCGGCCGGTCCGGGTCGCCGCTGCGCCTCGCGAGCAGCGCCTCCGCCTCCTCCCGGCCGTCGCGGCCGAAGTAGCGGTGGAGCAGGTAGACCATGGCCCAGAGGTGGCGGCCCTCCTCGACGTTCACCTGGAAGAGGTTCCGCAGGTCGTAGAGGCTGGGGGCCGTGTCGCCGAGGCGTCGCTGCTGCTCCACGCTGGCGGGCTCCGTGTCCGCCTGGGTGACGATGAGCCGGCGCAGGAGGTTCCGGTACTCCCCGGGGACCTCCTGCCAGAGGGGGCGGCCGAGGTGGTCCCCGAAGCCGATGGTCCGCGCGGGCACTGGGTCCGCAAGGAGGACCCCCCAGCGGTAATCCGGCATCTTTACGTGGCCGAACCGGGCCCAGCCGTCCGCGTCCACGGATACGGCCGTGCGCAGGTAGACGTCCCGGGCCTGCCAGCCCTGGGGCCCCATGGCCTGCCACCAGGAGAGGTAGTCGGGGAGCCACTTCTCCAGGGCCCGCTGGAGCCGCGGGTCGTGGTCCAGGTCCACGTTGTTGGGGATGCGGGCCGCGAGGTCCACGTTCGACACGTCTAGGTCCTCCGCCAGTCGAAGGCGGGCCGTTCGGGCTCGCCGTAGAGGGTGAGGGCGCCGCGCTCGCCCACTGCGTTGGGGCGCTGGAAGATCCAGTTCTGCCAGGCGGAGAGCCGCCCGAAGATCCGCGTGGCCATGGTCTCCTGGCCGGGGAAGCGCAGGTTGGCCTCCAGGCCCGTGAGGGCGTCGGGGCTGAGGCTGGCGCGCTCCTCGATGGCCACGCGCACCTCGTCCTCCCAGTCCAGGGCGTCCAGGGCGTAGGTCACCAGGCCCGCCGCCGCCGCCCCCGCGGCGTCCAGGCGCCGGCCGTCCTCCAGGCCCCCCACGCCCCGCGCCGCGAGCCGGGTGCCCTCCTGCCAGGTGGGGAGGGGCCCCAGGTTCAGGGGCGAGACCGCCAGGGTCACGGGGGCGCCGGGCTGGTCCAGGGCGTATGCGCGGTCTGCCGCCAGGGCCAGTTCCAGGAGGGAGCCGGCGAACGAGGAGCCGGGCCCCACCAGGGCGAAGAGGCTGCGGGCGGTGACGTCCAGGCGGCGGAGGGTGGAGGCCACCAGCAGCTCGACCTCCCGGGCGAACCAGGAGTCCCGCGCGGCGGCCGCCAGCTCCCGGTCCGCCTCGAGGACCAGGCCCACGTCCCCCTCGGTCTTCAGGAGGACCAGGCCCAGGGACTCCTCGTGGAAGCGTAGCCGGAGCAGGGCGTCGTCCAGCTCCCGGAAGGCCCGGAGGTGCCAGAGGTCCCCGCCCGCGTCGCGGAGGGCGCGCGCCCCCTGCGGGCCCGCGGCCTCGGGCCCACGCAAGCTCAGGGTGGCGGTGCGCCCCCGGCGGTCCAGCGCCACGTCCACGCAACGGTAGCTCCAGCCATCGGCGGTCCGCCCGGGCGACAGGGGCTCCAGGGCCAGGCCGGGCGAGCAGGCGAGCGTCCGGGGGGGCCGGGCCAGGGCGGCCTCCACCCGCCCCTGGACCAGGTCCTGGAAGCGGCTCCGGGGGGCGATGGCGTCCACTAGCCCCCACTCCAGGGCCCTCGGGGCCCGCACCCCCTCGCCCAGGGTGCAGAAGACGTCGGCCCGGTCGCGGCGCACCCGGCGCTTGTCGGTGACCCGGGTCAGGCCCCCGGTGCCCGGGAGGACTCCCAGGAGGGGGACCTCCGGGAGGCTCACTGCCGTGGAGCCGTCGTCCACGAGGAGGATCTCGTTGCAGGCCAGGGCGAGCTCGTAGCCCCCCCCGGCGGTGGTGCCGCCCAGGGCGGCGATCCAGTGCTGTCCCGAGTGGCGCTGGGCGTCCTCGATGGCCAGCCGGGTCTCGTTGGTGTAGCGGCAGAAGTTGACCTTGAAGGCGTGGGTGCTGGAGCCCAGCATGCGGATGTTGGCCCCGGCGCAGAAGACGCGCCCCCGCGGGCTGCCCAGGACCACCACCCGGACCTCCGGGTGTTCGAAGCGCAGCCGCCGCGCGGCGTCCGCCAGCTCGATGTCCACCCCCAGGTCGTAGGAGTTGAGCTTCAGGAGGTAGCCCGGCCTGAGCGGCCGGTCCTCCTTCACGTCCATGTCCAGCCAGGCCACGGGCCCCTCCACGCGGAGCCTCCAGTGGGTGTAGTCCGCCGGGTGGGTCTCGAAGGCGATGTCCTCGGTCCGGCCGGCCTCGGATTCCATGGGGCGGGGTCCCTCCACTGGGTGCGGTGAGCATTATAGTGCCCAACAAGGGCCTTGCCATGGCCCATATTATGCAATATAGTGCATCACCGTGGCGGGCGCGGGCTGGGAGGATCGGTTGCTCCGGGGCGTGGGGTCCGCCCTGCGGGCCAGGCGGGAGGCGGCGGACCTCAGTCGCCGGGAACTGGCCGAGCGGTCCGGTGTCTCGGAGCGCTTCATCGCCCAGATCGAGGCCGGGCGGGGAAACGCCTCACTCCTCCGGCTGGCGGAACTGGCCCGGGCCCTGGGGGTCCCCCTGGCGGAGTGGGTCTCCCTCGCGCCTCCCGCGGGACACGCGGGCCGCCGGGTGGCGCTCCTCGGCCTCCGGGGCGCGGGCAAGAGCACCGTGGGGCCCCGCCTCGCGCGGCGGCTCCGGCTCCCCTTCCTGGAGCTGGACCACCTGGCGGAGGAGGCGGCCGGGCTCCCCCTGGCCCAGGTCTTCGAGATCCACGGGGAACCCCACTTCCGGGTCCTGGAGCGGGAGGTCCTGGAGGGGCTCCTCGCGGGGCGACGCGGGTTCGTGCTCGCCACCGGCGGCGGCATCGTCGGCGAGCCGGCCACCTGGCGGCTCCTGGAGGCGGGCTGCCGGACGGTCTGGCTCCGGGCCCGGCCCGAGGACCACTACGAACGGGTCCTGGCCCAGGGGGACCGCAGGCCCATGGCCCAGCGACCCCGGGCCATGGCGGAGCTACGGGCCCTGCTCGAGGCCCGCGAGGCCCTCTACGCCCGAGCGGAGCTCGTGGTGGACACCTCCGGCGTCACGCCGCAG
>JACQVX010000050.1 GCA_016209495.1 Planctomycetota bacterium | reverse complement strand
GTCCCGGTCCACCCCGCTCTCCAGCAGGACCACGTAGACGAACCAGCCCCGCCGGGTCTCCCCCACCCGCTCTGGGGGGGCCGTGACTCGAGGAACCGAGGCCAGCCGCTCTTCATACCAGCCGGCCACCCGGGAGCGGGCCTCCAGGATGGCGTCCGCGCGCGCGAGCTGGGCGAGCCCCAGGGCCGAGCGGATCTCGTCCAGGCGGTAGTTGTAGCCCAGCCGCTCGTGGGCCAGCCAGCCGCCGTCGGCCGAGCGCCCCTGGTTCCGGAGGCTGCGCAGCAGGGCCGCCATCCCCGTGTCGGCGGTGACCACCATCCCGCCCTCGCCGGTGGTGATCTGCTTGTTGGGGTAAAAGGCGTAGACCGCGGCGCGGCCCACCAGGGGCATGGGACGGGCCCCCACCCGGGCCCCGAAGGCCTCGCAGGCGTCCTCCACCACCTCCAGGCGCTGCCCCCGCGCGACCTCCATGAGCGGCCCCATGGCGCAAGGGAGGCCGAAGACGTGCACCGGGAGGATGGCCCGGGTGCGGGGCGTCACGGCGGCGGCGACGGCGGCCGGGTCCAGGTTCAGGGTCTCCTCGTCGATGTCCGCGAAGACGGGCCGGGACCCCTCGTAGAGGAAGCAGTTCACCGAGGCCACGAAGGAGAAGGGGGTGGTGATGACCTCGTCGCCGGGCCCCAGGTCCAGGGCCCGCATGCAGAGGTGCAGCCCGGCGGTCCCGCTGGAGACCGCCACCGCGTGAGGCACCCCCAGACGCCGCGCGAAGGCCTCCTCGAACTCCGCCAGCCGCGGCCCCAGGGACAGGTCCGGAGTGCGGAGGACCTCCACCACGGCGCGCACCTCCAGGTCCGTGATGTCCGGTGCGCTGAGGCGGATCACCCGATGACCCTCGCCGACCGGAGCAACCGGCGGATGGCCTCGCGGTCCAGGAGCTGGGCCTCCTCGCTGTCCCACTCCCTCCGGGGGGGCGCCCGGGTCGCCTCGCCCGCCGGGAGTTTCCTCCAGGCCGGCTCCACCACGAACATGTCGCGCAGGACCCGCACCCGGGGCAGCTCCTCCGGGGAGAGGAGCCGTTCCCCCAGCCGCTCCCCGGCGCGCCGCCCCGTCACCTCGACCTCCACCCGCGCCGGGTCGTGGCCGTAGGCCGGGGCCAGGGCCTCCACCAGGACCCGGGCCAGGTCCGAGAGGCGTAGCGCCGGCATGCGGAGGATGAAGACCTCCCCCCCCCGGGCCCGGGCCCCGGCCCGGAGGACCAGGCGGGCCGCCTCGGCAACGCTCATCATGAAGCGGGTCATGCCCAGGTCGGTGAGGGAGACCGGCCCCCCGGCGTGGATCTGCCGCTCCCAGTGCGGGACCACCGAGCCGCGGCTGGCCAGGACGTTCCCGAAGCGCACCGCGGTGAAGACCGTGCGGGCGGTGAACTGGTTGGCGGCGGCCACCACCTTCTCCGCCAGGAGCTTGGTGGCCCCCATGGTGCTCGTGGGGTCCACCGCCTTGTCGGTGCTGATGGCGATGACCCGGCGAACCCCGGCGTCCACCGCCGCCTCGATGACGTGCTGGGTCCCCACCACGTTGGTCTGGACCGCCTCGAAGGGGTTGTACTCGCAGAGGGGGACGTGCTTGAGGGCCGCGGCGTGGAGGACCACGTCCACCCCCTCCATGGCCCGGCGCAGGCGCTCCCGGTCCCGGACGCTGCCCAGGAGGTAACGCACCTCGGGGGGGTCGCCCAGGTCCTCTCTCAGCCAGTGGCTGCGGGTCTCGTCGTGGTCGAAGACCCGCACCACCTGGGCCCCTTCCCGGAGGACGGCGCGGACGAGGGCCTCCCCGATCTCCCCGGTGCCCCCGGTGACCAGGACCTTCCGGCCGCGGTACGGGCTAGCGTGGGCCAAGGCCGGGACCCACCGCTACTTGATCTTCTCGATCATCTCCCAGGCGTAGACCTGCCAGATGGTGTTCTGGGCGATGTTCACGCACTCCTGGAAGGCCTGTACCGCCTTGGCCTGGCGGTCCATGGTGGAGAGGATCGCCCCCAGGCTGAAGAGGGCGCAACCGTCGGAGGGGTTGAGCTGGATGGCGTCGTTCATGTGGGTGTAGGCCTCGACGAACTTCCGCTTGGTCCAGTAGATGACCGCGAGGCCGTAGTGGTGATCGAAGGTGTCGTTGCCCTCCTTGATGGCCAGGCGATACTCCTTGATCTTCTTGATCCCCTCCTCGGGGGAGAGCTGGAGCAGCTCCGCGGGCCCGATGGGCTTGGCGGGGTTGGGGCCCACGTGGGTCTTGAAGAACTCGTAGGCGGTGGCGTCCTGCTGGGCCCGCTTCCCCCGTCCGATCTTCATGATCCAGTTCTTGTACTCCTTGGCGAAGTTGCCCCGGAAATCCGCCGCCCCGAACGTGGACTCGAAGGTCTTCTTCATCTTCCCCTCGTGGTGCAGGGTGTCGATGAGGATCCGGTAGGCGCAGACCGCGTCCACGATGGCCTCGTCCTTGGGCCGCACGGGCACCAGGGGGACGATCATGGTGTCGCGGTCGAACTCGAAGAACCCCGTCCCCTTGTAGGGGGCGATGAGGACGTTGGGCGTGACCTTGAGCCCCGCGTCGCAGGTCCGGATGTGGTCCACGATCTCCTTGACGTCCGCCTTCGTGATGCGCTCCTCGTGCGGGGTCAGGACCGAGTGGGTCTTGGTGATCCCCGCCTGCATGACCCCCAGCATGATGAGCTGCTTCACCAGCCGGAGCTCCGCGCTCAGGAAGTTGATCCTCTCCTCCTCCTCCACCCCCTTGGACTTGGTCTTCTTCTTGGCGGCGCCGGCCTGGTCCCGCTTCCCCTGGAAGGCCACCACCTCGGTCCAGATGCGCCGGTCCAGCTCCGCGATGACGTCGATGACGGCGAGCTGCTTGGGGTTGGTGATGCGGGCCTTGACCTTGGCGATGACGCCCTTCTTCAGGGCGGTGAACTTCTTCCCGTCCTCGAAGAGCTTGGGGTCCTTCGTGGCGCGGAAGTTCAGGGCCACCATCTCCAGGTGCTGGTCCAGCTTTCCCGTCAGGACCATCTCCACCACCTTGGGGGGCACCCCGGGGAGCTGCTGGAACAGGACCCCTACCGTCGCGTAGACCTTGGTGCGCTGCTCCCGGAGCTTCTTCAGGGTCTCCGGCTCCTCGGCCCCGGCCGTCTCCGCGGCGGGCTCCTCCTCGAATTCCTGGACGGTGAGGTACCACTTGAAGCGTTCGGCGATCCAGTCCGAGAAGTAGAAGTGGGTGCGCTCCCCGTCCGTGGCCAGCTCCTTGACGAGCTGGCCCTTCACCATGTTGGCCTCCTTGCCCATGAGCCGCGGGTCCAGGAAGCCCGTGTCCACGATCATCCGGTCGGCCGGGCTGAAGCTGAGCTTCTCCTTGCCTGCCGAGGCCCGTACGACCTTCGCGACGATCTTCTGGGTCCGATCCCAGTAGACCTTGTCCAGCTTCTGGGCGACCTTGATCAGCTCCCGGTTGCGGGCCACGGCGTCCAGGGAGCCATCGTCGCGGACCCGCTCGTACTCGGTGACGTGCGTCTCGAATTCCTCGACCTCGTCGACCATCGTCCTACGCCACCACCTCCCCGATGACCCGGGCGTCCTCGCCCTTGTCGGCCAGCCACCGGACGACGCGCCCCGTCGCCCCCTCGGCCACCACCGCCACCATGCCTATGCCCAGGTTGAATACCCGGAGCATCTCGTCCGGGGCCACGCCGCCCCCGCGGGCGATCACCTCGAAGATGGGCGGGGGCGTCCAGGCCCCCCGGTCCAGCCTCAGCCCCAGCCCCGGCGCCAGGGCCCTGGGCACGTTCCCGGGGAGGCCCTCGCCGGTGATGTGCGCGAGGCCGCGCACCTCCTCGTGGCGCCGGAAGGCGGATAGCAGCTCGGCCGTCAGCCGGGCGTAGATCCGCGTGGGCTCCAGGAGGACCTCCCCCAGGGGGCGCGCGAGCTCCGGGAGGACCGAGGCGGGGCCGAGGCCCATGGTCTCGAAGAGGACGCGGCGCGCCAGGGAGTATCCGTTGGAGTGCAGCCCGCTGGAGGGGATGCCCACCAGGCGATCCCCCGGGCGGGCCGCGCGGCCGTCCAGGACCTCCCCCCGCTCCACCACCCCCACGCAGAATCCCGCCAGGTCGTACTCCCCGTGGCCGTAGAACCCCGGCATCTCGGCGGTCTCTCCCCCCAGGAGGGCGCACCCGGCCTCGATGCAACCGTCGGCCACCCCGGCCTCCACCTCCTCGCAGACCAGCGGCAGGAGGCGGCCCGTGGCGATGTAGTCCAGGAAGAACAGGGGGCGCGCGCCGCTCGTCACCAGGTCGTTCACCGACATGGCCACCAGGTCCACCCCCACGCCACGGTGGCGGCCGCAGGCAAAGGCCACCTTGAGCTTGGTCCCTACCCCATCGGTGCAGGCCACCAGCACCGGGTCCCGCCAGGTCCCCCCCGCGTCCGCGAGCGCGAAGAGCCCCGCGAAGCCACCCACCCCGGCCACCACGCCCCGGGATGGGGTGCGGGCCGCCTGGACGGCGATCCGCTGGACGACACGGTCCTTGGCCTCCAGATCCACGCCCGCCGCGCGATACGTTGTGGAGGAACGGCCGTCCGGACCCACGGGGGCCGGAGTGTAGCACCGCCCGGAAATGGGTGTCAATCGGGACGTCGGCCGGACATCCGGGCCTCCAGGGCATGCCGATCCAGGTCCTGGGGCACGGCCACGGGATACTCGCGGGTCCAGCAGGCGGTGCAGTAGGACCCCTGAGGGCCGCCCACGCAGGAGCGCATCCCCTCGAGCGAGAGGTAGCCCAGGGAGTCCACCCCGATGACCCGGGCGATCGCCTCCACGGACCGGGTGCTGGCGATGAGCTCCGTGGTGCTCGTGAAGTCGATGCCGTAGTGGCAGGGGGAGACCGTCGGGGGGCAGGAGATGCGCATGTGGACCTCCCGGGCCCCCGCGGCGCGCAGCCTGGCGACCCGCCGTCGGGAGGTGTTGCCCCGGATGATGGAGTCGTCCACCACCACCACCCGCTTCCCCTGCACCGACGACTCGATGACGTTCAGTTTCAGGTCCACCGAGCGGCTCCGCTCGTCGGGGCTGGGCTGGATGAACGTGCGCCCCACGTAGTGGTTCCGCATGAAGCCCACCTCCAGCGGGATGCCGCTCTCCAGGGAGTAGCCCAGGGCCGCGGAGTTCCCGCTGTCGGGGATGGCGATGACCGCGTCCGCCGCCACCGGGTGCTCCCGGGCCAGGCGGCGGCCCAGGAGCTTGCGCACCTCGTGGACCGGGTCGCCGAAGAGCACCGAGTCCGGCCGGGCGAAGTAGACGTGCTCGAAGAGGCAGCGGCGAGGGGTGGCGGGGGCGTAGCGCCGGCTCCTGAGCCCCCCATCATCCAAGGTCACCACCTCGCCCGGCTCCACCTCCCGCACCAGCGCGGCCCCCACCTGATCCAGGGCGCAGGTCTCGCTGGCCAGGACCCGCGCGCCCGACTCGGTGCGCCCGAGGACCAGGGGCCGGAAGCCGTGGGGGTCCCGGACCCCCACGAGCCGCCCCGGCATGAGGATGAGCAGGGACCACGCCCCCTCCAGGCGGGCCAGGCAGGCGTCGAGGCCGGCCTCGTCCCCCTGGAGGGCGTTCCGGTGCGCCATCAGGTGGAGCACCAGCTCGCTGTCGGTGGTGGTCTGGAATATGGAGCCCCGGGCCTCCATCTCGTCTCGCAGGGCCCGGCTGTTGACCAGGTTGCCGTTATGGGCCACCGCGACCTCGCCCCCCCGGCAGTTCACGACCAGGGGCTGGGCATTGGCCAGGTTCGAGGATCCGGTGGTGGAGTAGCGCACATGGCCGATGGCCGCGCGGTTCTTGAGCCGCCTCAGGGCCTCCGGGGGCAGGGCCTCCGGCAGGAGCCCCATGCCGCGGTGGGTCTGGAGGCGGTGCCCGTCGGTGGTGGCCAGGCCTGCCGACTCCTGGCCCCGGTGCTGCTGGGCGAACAGACCCAGGTAGGTCTTATCGGCCGCGGCCTCGTCGCCCCAGATCCCGAAGAGCCCGCACATGGGATCAAGCCCCCGGGGGCCGGTCCGGGCCGGCCGCGGGCCCCCGCCGGTCCAGGCACTCCATCGAACGGGCCACCTCCCAGCGCCACTTCCCCTCCAGGTCCGCCCGGCGGCAACGCCGGAGGGCCCGGAGCTGGGCCCGGCGACGCCCCGCCGCCCCCTCGACCTGCGCCAGCCGGAACAGGACGTCCGCGTCCCGGGGCTCGGCGCCCAGGAGCGTGCGCAGGACCTCCCGGGCCGGGTCCAGCCTCCCGCCCAGGTAGTGGGCCACCGCCGACCGGAAACCCTCCTCCCTGAGTCTGCGGGCCCGGGCCGCGTCGTGGAGCAGGGTCCTCTGCACGATGTCCACCCACCCGTAGCCCCAGACCAGGCCCGTGGCCAGGGCCGAGGCCACCAGGATCCGGTCCGCCGTCAGCCCCTCCCCGGGGGCGTCCTGCCAGAGGTAGGCCGCCACGAATACCCCATTGGCCGAGAAGGCGAAGAGGGCGAACAGGACGAGCCCCCGCCGCGTGCGACCCAGGGCGATATGGCCCAGCCCCGTGACCGCCGTGAGCAGGACGCAGGCGAGGTGGAACCCGAGCCGGTCCCTGTTCACGAGCGCCCCTGCCTCCTCTCGCCCCGGTGGGCGGGGCCGCGATTGTAGCGGAGACGCATCCGGGCGCAACCGTACGCCGACCAGAGACCGCACGACGTGGACCCGGAGCGGAACATTGCTTCACGGCGACCTGCGTGTATGCTCGGACTCCATGGAGGGACGCCGGCGCGCCGTGGGAGTGATGGTGCTCGTCGCGCTGGCCCTGGCCACGCTCGGCGCGCCGGGCCGGCCCCCCCCGCCACGGAGCGAGGACACGAACATGGCGCCCTCGAAGCCGCCCGCCAACGCGCAGCCCAGCACGGCAGCGATCCGCGCCCGGTTGACGCCCTTGCAATTCCGGGTGACACGGGAGGGAGCGACGGAGCCGCCCTTCCGGAACGAGTTCTGGGACCACCACCTTCCCGGCATCTACGTGGACGTCGTGAGCGGGGAGCCCCTGTTCAGCTCCCTGGACAAGTACGACTCGGGCACGGGTTGGCCGAGCTTCACTCGACCCCTGGCGGCAGAGCATGTCGTCACCCGCGAGGACCGGAGCCTGTTCCGGCGCCGCACGGAGGTCCGGTCCCGAGACGGCGATTCGCACCTCGGCCACGTCTTCGACGACGGACCCGCGCCCACGGGGAAACGCTACTGCATGAACTCGGCGGCGCTCCGGTTCATCCCCGCGGAGCGGCTGCACGAGGAGGGCTATGGCCAGTACGCCACCCTGTTCCAGGACGACGCCGCCCATGCCGCCCCCGCCCCTCCCGCGGGGGCCACCGACCCGGCGGCCGCCACCCGCGCGACCGCGACCCTGGCGGGAGGCTGCTTCTGGGGCATGGAGGAGATCATCCGCGGGATCCCGGGGGTGATCGAGACGCGGGTGGGGTACACCGGCGGCACCCTCCCCGACGCGACCTACCCCGAGGTCAAACGTGGCGACACCGGCCACGCCGAGGCGGTGGAGGTGGTCTTCGACCCGCACCGCCTGAGCTACGAGGAGCTGCTGGGCTGGTTCTTCCGCATGCACGACCCGACCACGGAGGACCGCCAGGGCCACGACGTGGGCAGCCAGTACCGTTCGGCGATCTTCTTCCACTCGGAGGAGCAACGCGCCATCGCCGAGCGGGTCAAGGCCCGCGAGGCAGCCGGCGGCCGGTGGCAGCGACCGATCGTCACCGAGGTGGTCACGGCCGGACCGTTCTACCCCGCCGAGGACTATCACCAGGACTACCTCCAGAGGCACCCGGGCGGCTACACCTGCCACTACCTGCGGGACTGAGTCGCTATCCCCCCGGCATCCCCCACAGCACCTCGCGCAGCCGGGCGCGGGCTCGGAAGAGGCGCACCTTGACCGTCCCCTCGGGGATCCCCAGGGCCGCCGCGGTCTCCCCTGTCGAGAGTCCCTCCAGGTATCGCAGGGCCACCACCGCGCGGTAGTCCTCCGGGAGGGCCGCCACGGCGGCGCGGACGGCCTCGCGGCGCTCCGCCTCCTCCAGGGCCGCCCCGGGCGGCGGGCCCCGCGCCGGGACCTCGGGTGCCTCCAGGGCGGCGCGCTCAGGCCTGCGTCCGCGCAGGACGTTGAGGCAGCGGCGGGTCGCCACCTTGTAGAACCACGGCATGAAGGGGCGGGCCGGGTCGTAGCGAGGCAGGGCGCCGAGGAGGTGCGCCAGGACCTCCTGGGCCAGGTCCTCCGCGTCCGCCGCGTGGCGGGCCATGCGCCAGGCCAGGCGCCAGGCTGGCCCCTCCACGAAGGCCGCCAGGGCGTCGAAGGCCGCCCGGTCGCCCGCGCGCGCCCGGCGCACCACGGCCGGGTCCGGCTCGGGGGTGCGGGACCCGGGGGGGGTCAAGCGAGATGTCGCCGGATCCCCTCCCGGTCGGGCCGGTGGAGCACGCCGCGCTCGGTGACGATGGCCGTGACGTGGGAGGCGGGGGTCACGTCGAAGGCCGGGTTGTAGACCCGGACGCCGTCCGGGGCCGCCCGCTGGCCCAGGGGGTGGGTGACCTCCCGGGGGTCCCGCTCCTCGATGGGGATGTGGTCCCCGTCCGGGCAACCCAGGTCGAAGGTGGACGAGGGCGCCGCCACGTAGAAGGGGACCCGGTGCTCCCGGGCCAGGACGCTCACGGTGTAGGTCCCCACCTTGTTGGCCACGTCGCCGTTGGCGGCGATGCGGTCGGCCCCCACCACCACGCAGTCCACCCGGCCCTGGCCGAGCACCGTCCCCACCGCCCCGTCGCAGATCAGGGTGACCGGGACGCCGCGCTGCATGCACTCCCAGGCCGTGAGCCTCGCCCCCTGGAGGAGGGGGCGGGTCTCGTCCGCATAGACCGCGATCCGCTTGCCAGCGCGCCGCGCGGCATACACGACCGCGAGGGCCGTCCCGTGGTCCGAGGTGGCGAGCGCCCCGGCGTTGCAGTGGGTGAGGACCGTCCCCTCCTCCGGGAGGAGGGCGGCGCCGTGGCGGCCGATGGCCTCGCACATGGCCAGGTCCTCCGCGTGGACCCGGCGGGCCTCCTCCAGGAGCCGCGCGACGAGCGCCTTGTGGGACGCCCCGGCCGGGAGGCCGGCCCCCGCGCGGCGCATCCGCTCCACGGCCCAGCCCAGGTTCACCGCCGTCGGCCGCGCCGCCGCCAGGGTGCGGCAGACCCCCTCCAGGGAGCCGGGTCCGGCCTCCCGCACCCCCACGACCACGCCGTAGGCCGCGGCCACGCCGATGGCCGGGGCCCCCCGCACCACCAGCCGGCGGATCGCGTCGTGGACCGCGGCCAGGTCCGCCAGGGGCACCACGGCAAGCGTCCCCGGGAGGCGGGTCTGGTCCAGCACGAAGAGCGTCCCGTCCTCGCCCCCCTCCCACTCGAGGGTGCGCGGCACGCCGGCCCGCGGCGCCTCAGCGCCGGCGCTGGGCAAGGCGTTCCTGCACGGCGGCGTCCTTGCGCGAGACCCCTGCCGCCAGCTCCCGGCGGTAGGCGCGCACTCGCCCGGCGAGCCCCGGGTCCGAGAGGGCCATCACCTGGGCGGCGAAGACGCCCGCGTTCTCGGCCCCGGCGCGGCCCACCGCCATGGTCGCCACGGGGACGCCGCCGGGCATCATGACCGTGGCGTGCAGGGCGTCCACCCCCTTCAGGGGCGAGGAATCCACCGGGACCCCGATGACCGGCAGCTCGGTCTGCGCGGCAATGACCCCCGCCAGGTGGGCCGCCCCGCCGGCGAGGGCGATGAAGACCCGCACCCCCTGGCGGGGGGCCTCCCCCACGAACTCCCGGAGGGCCTCCGGCGAGCGGTGCGCGGAGAGGACCCGGACCCGGTAGCCCACCCCCAGGCGGT
>JACQVX010000052.1 GCA_016209495.1 Planctomycetota bacterium | reverse complement strand
TCCTGGTCCCAGGCGCCGCCGCCTTTTCGCGCGTGGAGGACGCGCCCCCTGGAGGCTCGGGGCCACGGCACAAAGACGGCTCCCACCACCGGCACCCCTTCTTCAAGGAGGGCGATGGAGACGGCGAAAAGGGGGAGGCCATTCAGGAAGTTGGTTGTCCCGTCCAGGGGGTCCACCACCCAGGTCCAGCGCCCGCCCCCCGGGTGGCGCGTCCCCTCCTCGCCCAGGAGGCCGTGGTCCGGCCAGGCCGCCCGGATGCGAGCCGCGATGAGCCGCTCGCTCGCGGTGTCGGCCTCCGTGACCAGGTTGCGCCGGGCCTTGAGGCGGTAGCCCCGGTCGGCCATCTCCAGGAGCAGCCCCCCGGCCTCGCGAGCCAGCCCCTCGGCGAATCCCTGGTACTCCCTCAGCTCGTCCACGGACCGGGATGGGACCGGTGTCCCGCGGGCGAGTCAAGCGGGCGGTCGTTGACAGGGACCGGGCGCCCCCATAGAACGCGGCCTCGTCATGGGGCATCGCCGAGTCATCATCGTGGGGGCCGGGCTGGCCGGGGCCTCGGCGGCCTGGCACCTCGCCCGTTCCGGCGCCCCCCCGGTGGCCATCCTGGAGAGGGAGCCGACCCCGGGGCGCCACGCCTCGGGACGCAACGCGGCCATGGTGCGCCAGGTGGTCCGGGACCCCCGGATCGCCGAGCTGGCCCGGGAGGGGGCGCGGTTCATCCGGGAGGTGGCGAGGCCCGCGGGGGTGGGATTCCGCGAGACGGGCTCGCTGCTCGTCGCCCGCGGGGAGGCATGGGCGGCCCTGGCGCGGGACGCCCGCGCGGCGCGCACGGCGGGCCTCCCCGTGAGCCTCCTCGGCCCAGGGGAGGCGCGCTCGCGGGTGGGCGTTCTGGAAGGGTCGCCCCTGGAGGGGGCCGTCTCGTGCGCGACGGATGGGGTGGTGGACGTGGCGGGGCTCCTGGCGTATCTCCTGGACGGCGCCCGGAGGGGAGGGACGCGCCTCCTCCTGTCCACCGCCCTGGAGGAGGTGGAGGAGGGCTCGCCCGGGGGCTTCCGCGTGCGGGCCGGCGGCGAGGTCCTGGAGGCGGATCTCCTCGTGAACGCCGCCGGGGCCTGGGCGTCCCAGGTGGCGAGGCGGGCCGGGGGCATGGACCTCGCCCTGGAGAACCTGAGCCGGCACCTGGTGTGGACCGGCCCCCTGGGGTGGGTGGACCGGGGCTGGCCCTTCACCTGGGAGGTCGGCGACGGGGTCTACTTCCGCCCCGAGTCGGGGGGGCTGCTCCTCTCCCCCTGCGACGAGGTCACGGGTCCCCCTCTCGCCCCGGCGGCGGACCCGGCGGCCCTGGCGCTCCTGGCGGAGAAGCTCTCCCGCGCCTCCCCCCGGCTGGCCGCCCTCCCGGTGGCGCGGAGCCAGGCCGGGGTGCGGAGCTTCGCCGCCGACCGGGGCTTCGTCCTGGGCTGGGATCCGATCCGACCCGGGCTGTACTGGCTGGCGGGGCTGGGGGGCCACGGGGTGACCTGCTCCGCCGCCGTGGGCCGTCTGGCCGCCGAGGAGCTCATGGAGAGACCGGGGGCGGGGGAGGCCGATGGGTTCTCGCCGGCCCGGTTCGTGGGCGCGCCCCGGACGTGGGGCGCGTGAGGCGCGTGGGCGCCTCGACCGTCTCCCTGGCCTTCCTCGCGGGCCTGGTGGCCCTCCTGGCGCTCCTGGCCGCCCGGCAGGGCGGGGGACCGCTCGTCCTCGCAGGCCTGGGCTCCGCCGGCCGGCTCTTCCTCTCGGTCCTCCCGAACCTGGCGCTGGGATTCCTCCTCGCCGGCTTCATCCAGGTGCTCGTCCCCGAGGACCTGGTGGCGCGCCACATGGGCGCGGGCTCCGGGGGTCGGGGCCTCCTGGTGGGGACTGTCATCGGCGCCCTCACCCCGGGCGGGCCCTTCACCCATTTCCCCATCCTGGCCTCCTTCCTGGCCAAGGGGGCCGCCGTGGGCCCCGTGGTGGCCTACATCACGAGCTGGGCCCTCCTGGGCGTCTTCCGCATCGCCATCTGGGAGCTGCCCATCCTGGGTCCGCGCCTCGTCCTGGTCCGTGTGGCCGCCTCTTGCCTGCTCCCGCCCCTGGTGGGCCTGGTCTCCGGCCTGCTCCACAGCCGGCTGTCTCCATGAAGGCCCGCGATGAAACCGGGGCCCCTCCCCCGGCGTTCATCCTGGATGGGGGTGTCCCCGCGCGGCAGCCGCCGCTAGGATGAGTCCGTGGGCGTCTCTCTGAACCGAGTGATCTGCGAGCTGGACGTGGTGGCGGGTCCTGGCCTGCCGGACATCCAGTTCCGCCGCGAGGCCCAGGGGCCGGCCCCCGGGGCCGCCGCCACCGCCGCCTTGCTGGCCGCCGGCCTGAGCGGGGAGTCCCACGAGGGGGAGCCCCTCGAGGCGGGCCTGCGCTCCCGGATGGAATCGGAGCTGGGGGCCGACCTCTCGGGCGTCCGGGTCCACACGGGACGGGTCGCGGCCCGCCTGGCCGAGCGCCTGGGGGCCGAGGCCTTCACCCTGGGTCGGGACGTCTATTTCGGCGAGGGACGGTTCCGCCGGGACGCGGAGGGCGAGGCCCTCCTCGTCCACGAGCTGGGCCACGTGGGCGGGGCCGACGAGCCGGAGGCCCTCGCCCTGGAGAAGGGCTACGCGGAGCGCGCCGCGCGGGGCGAGCCCGATGCACCCGGCGCCTCGCGCCCGGCAGCCCGGGCGCCGGGCGCCCTGGCGGCCACTCCCATGGCGCCCTCCGGGGCGCCCCCGGTGACGGTCGCCCCGGTCCGGGGCGCCCCGGATCGCCCCGTGGCGCGGCGCGCCAAGGGCGCGGCGGCCACGGGCGGGGGCGGCGCAGATGGGGGCAACGTGGACGAGCTCACCCGCCACAAGGGGGCCTGCGGTCTGGACCACCTCTCCGACGACGAATTCGTGCGCCTCATCGCCGAGCGGGTGGAGAGGCGTCTCGCCAGGGACCTCAGCGTGGAGCGGGAGCGCGGCTAGGCCACCTCGCGGCCGGGCCGCTCCGATTGACCGGGTCACGGGGCCGGGATATCTTCCCGCCCCGTGCCTTCCCCCCTGAGCCTGGTCATGATCGTCCGGGACGAGGCGGATCGGCTCCCGTCGTTCATCCAGGCCCTGAAGGGGGTCCCCGACGAGGTGCTCCTGGCCGACACGGGGTCCGTGGACGGGACCCCGGAGGTGGCGCGGAGCCTGGGGGCGAGGGTGGAAGCGGTCCCCTGGGAGGAGGACTTCGCCGCCGCCCGCAACCGGGCAGTGGGGCTGGCCCGCCACGACTGGGTCCTGGTGCTGGACGCCGACGAGCGGGTGGACCCGGAGGCCCTGGCGGCCTTCCGTGCGCGCCGGCCGGCGGGGGCGGCGGGCTACCTCTTCGAGGTCCGGAACTGGGACCCCAACCAGGACCTGCTGGGGTGGGTGCCCGCGGCGCCGGGCGACCCGCTCGGTGCGGGGGCTGACGGCTATGTCCCGGCGCGCCTCGTCCGCTGCTTCGCGCGTTCGAGCGCCGCCCGTTTCGAGGGCCGGGTCCACGAGCTGGTGGAGCCTTCCCTACGCCGCTCCGGGGGGAGGGTCGAGGACTCCGGGCTGGTGATCCACCACTACGGCCGCCTCCAGGACCCGGCCAGGCTCCAGGAGAAGAGGGGGCGCTACCTCGCGCTGGCCCGCCGGCGGGTCGAGGAGGAGCCCCGCTCGGTGAAGGCCCGACTGGACCTCGGGGCCTCCCTCTTCGAGCTGGGGCGGCCGGAGGAGGCGCGGGACGCCTTCGCGGGCGCGGTGGGGCTGGACCCCGCGCAGGCGGACTCCCGCTGCCTCCTGGGCGTCGCCCTCCTGGCCCTGGGGAGGGCCCGGGAGGCGGCGCGGGAGCTTGCGCGCGCGGCCCGGGGGGCCCCGGAGGCCCTGGAGCCCAGGCTCAACCTGGCCCTGGCCCTGGAGAGGACGGGCCGGCCGCGGCGCGCCCTGGGGGTCCTCGGCCCGGCCCGGGCGGCGGCCCCTGGCCACCCGGTCCTGCTCCATGTGCAGGGGTGCTGCCTCCTCCGGCTGGGGCGCGTGGAGGAGGCGAAGGAGACCCTGCGCCGCGCCGTGCGGGCCCACCCGCGTTACGTCCGGGCCATCGCCGACCTGGGGGCCGCCTACCTGCGTCAGGGCGAGCTGGTCAAGGCCGCGGCGGCCTACGAGCTGGCCCTGGGGGTCGACCCGGGGCTCCCGGGTGCCCTCCTGGGGCTGGGGGTGGTGCGCTCCCGGGAGGGGAGGCTGGACGAGGCCTCGGCGCTCCTGGAGCGGGCCCGCTCGGCCGACCCCGGCGACGCCCGGGTGCAGGAGAACCTGGGGGTGGTGCGCCTGGAGGCCGGGGACGTCCACGGGGCGCGGGAGGCCCTGGGCCGGGCGGTCGAGCTGGACGAGAACTCCTACCGGGCGCACCTGGCCCTGGGGGCCGCCTGCCAGCGCCTGGGCGACGCCCGCGCCGCGGCCGAGGCCCTCTCCCGGGCGGCCGCCCTGGACCCGTCGTCGGGCGAGCCCCTCTACCGGATGGGCCAGGTGGCGGCCGCCCAGGGGGACATGCAGGCCGCGGCGGTGGCCTTCCAGCAGGCCCTGGCCCGGGACCCGCGCCACTCCAGGGCCCTGGGGGACATGGGGGCCATCCTGGGCCAGGCGGGAGACCTGGCGGGGGCGGCGTCGCTCTTCCTGCGCGCCGTGGATTCCGACCCCCGGGACGGGGGGGCGTGGCTGAACCTGGCGGTGGCCCTCCTCAAGACCCGGCCGCCGGAGCCGCGCCGGGCCCGCGAGGCGGCCCGCCGGGCCTGCAGGCTGGGGCAGCACGTCCCGGACGAGGTGGCCGACCGCCTGGCCTCATCGCCGGAGGGAGCGGCGGACCTGGGGCCGCCCCCGGCGGCGGGCCGCCGCACGGTCGTCTTCCTCCTGGCCACCACCGCGGCCACCGGGGGTGCCCGCGCGGTGATGGAGCTGGCCTGCCGCATGGCGGCCCGCGGCCACCGGGTCGCCCTGGCGAGCCAGCGCGGGGCGGAGCCCGCCTGGTTCGACCTCCCCCTCGGCTGCCTGGCGATCTGCGACCTGGCGGCGGGGGTGATCGAGGGGCCGGTGGACGTGGTGGTGGCCTCCTCGTGGACCCTGGTGGGGCGCGCCATCCGGCTCGCCCGGGCCCTGGGGGCGATCCCGGTCCACCTGGTCCACGGGGACGAGGTCCTCCTGGGGGACGCCGCCACCCCGGAGGCCCGGGAGGCGGCGGCCCGCGCCCGCAATGCCCTGGCCCTCCCTGTCCCGTGCCTGGCGGCCAGCCGCCGCCTGGCGGCGTTGCTGGGGGAGCGCTACAGGGTCCGCGCGCCGGTGGTGCCCAACGGGGTGGACACCGCCTGCTTCCGGCCCGGGAGCCAGGACGGTGGGACGCGAGCCGGGGTCCTGGTGGTGGGGAGCGAGAGGCTGCCCTTCAAGCGGGTGGGGGACGTCCTCGAGGCGGTGGAGCGGCTCCGGGGCCAGGGGCGGGTCCTCGACCTCGTGCAGGTCTCTCCGCTCCCGCGCGCGGACTGGGCCGTCCGCCGGGGCTTCCACCACGCGCCTCCCCCGGCCGACTATCGGGGGCTTGTCGGCGCGGCCGACCTCCTGGCGGTGGGGTCCGAGTTCGAGTCCTTCTGCCTTCCGGCCCTGGAGGCCATGGCCTCGGGCACCCCGGTGGTGAGCACACGCAACGGTGGCGTCGAGGAGTACGCGGTGGACGGCCAGAACGCCCTCCTGGTCCCGGTGGGCGACGTGGAGGGCCTGGCCCGCGCCATGGCGCGAGTCCTGGACGAGTCGCCCCTGCGCACGCGACTGGTGGCGGAGGGGCTGCGGACGGCCGCCGCGTGGACCTGGGACGCCTCCGCCCGCCGCATGGAGGAGGAGCTCGACTCCCTCGAGGCCAGGCGCGGCGAGGTCCTGGGGCACCTGGGGCGCGAGCTCCCGCGCCAGGCCCGGGCCTACCAGGCCTGGGGGCAAGCGGTGGAGGCGGTGCGCGCCCGTCGCTGGGCGGAGGCCGTGGCCCGCTACGACGAGGTCATCTCCTGCGGCAGCGTGGCCCTGCCCGAGGCCCACTTCGACCGCGCCCGCTGCCTGGAGGCCCAGGGGCGGCGCGCCGAGGCGGCGGAGGCGTTCCGCGCCTGCGCCGCCGAGCTCCCGGCGGGGGCCAGCCTCGGCTCGGAGGCAGAGGCGCGGGCCGCGGGGCTGGACCGGGGCTCGTGAGCATCGAGCGGCTGGCGCCGGCCGAGGCGGATCCCCCCGTCCTGGAACCGGGGGACGCCGCGGAGGTGGCGCCCGGGGACACCCCCACGGCCGCCGGCGACCCGGCGGCCCTGCGGGAGGAGCTCTCGGCCACGGTCGAGGGCCTCTGGGCCCTGCGCGGCATGGCCGAGGCGGACCCGGAGGAGCTGGCACGGCTCAGGGGCCAGGCGGACCGTTCTGCCTGGGACCTCCGCCTCTCCCTGGTCCGGGAGGCCCTGGCGGGGGAATCCATCACGGACCGGCCCTCCTTCGACGCGCCGGCGTCCCTGGCGCTCGATTACGGCCTCTTCGCGCTGGGGGTGGGGGACTGGGAGGAGGACCTCCTGGATGCGGTCCGCTCCGGGGGGCGTTCCGATGGGGCCGACGGCGAGACGCCCGCGGGGGCCCTCCCGGTGCTCCTCCTCACGGACGTCGTGGATCTGGCCCACCGCGAGTTCCTGCGCGCTCCCGCGTGGCGGGAGCTGGCCCGGCGCAGGACCGACGCGGAGCGCCGGGTCGCCGCCTGCGAGCGGATGCGGGAGACCTTGCGGACCAGCCGCGACCGGCTGGCCTCCTGGCGACTCCCGGCGCGGGCCCTGGCGGAGGTGTGCGAGGGCTACCGTGGTCTGGACAGGGTGGTGGAGACCTTCATCGTCTACGACCGGGAGAACGCCACCGGGGGGATCGCCTCCCGGGAGCGGCGCCTGGCCTACGTCCGGCTGAAGGCGGAGGTGGCCGCGCTCCGGGAGCGTCTGGACCGCGCATGGAAGAGGGTGGAGGGGGCCCAGCGGGTCCAGGCCCTGGAGGGCCGCATCGAGAGGAACGTGGTGGACCTCTTGGAGGCCCGCGCCGCACTGGAGAAGGTGGACGTGGAGCGGGAGGCGCTCCAGGCCGAGATCGCCGCCCTCTCCCCGGTGGACGCCCGGCGCAACCTGGCGGACACGGCGAACCACCTGCGACTCCTGGTCCGCATGTGCGCCCAGCGGGCGAGGGGCCGGCCCGTCTCGCTCCCCCTGGGGCCCTCGACCCTGACCACCCCCGCGACGGTGCGGGAGGCGGTGGACCGGCTGCTGGCCATCGACCCCGACCTCTGCGACAACCCCCTGGCCCGGCGGGTGGGGGTCCCGCGGGTGGTCATCTGTCCGGGCTGGGGGGCCGGCATCTACGACTTCACCCGCAACGCCCTGGTGGTCCCCACCCTCTGCCCTCGGGGGGTCCTCGAGTCGCTCGCCTCGGCGGTCATCATGTACCGCGACGACGTGGACGGGCAGTTCAACGAGCGGCGCCTCATCAACTCCTACGGCTCGGAGGTGCCCGACAACAAGGCGGTGCGCAGCCGGAAGGAGCTGCGGGAGCGCCTCACCCGGGACTACCTCGTCTGGGCCACGAAGGAGGCGGCGGGCTACGCCATCCTCACCAAGGAGACCCGCGCCTGGTTCGAGCGGAACATCGCCCCGAAGAAGCGGGACCCCATCTTCCCCCGCGCCCTGCGGGGCCTGACCCTGGTCCGTGCCCGGGAGGAGCTGGACCGCCGGGAGGCCGCCCTCCGGGACCTCGGCGCCGAGCGGGCCGTGGAGCTGGTGGACGCGGGGAGGATGGGACGCGCCGACGCGGCGCGGCTCTACTACGAGGCCGGCGTCTTGCGCTGGTGCCTGGACCGCCTCGACGGGGCGGAGGAGGCCTTCGCGGCGGCCACCGAGGTCGACCCGGACTTCGTGGACGCCTGGTACAGCCTGGGGGTCACCCACAAGAAGCTGGGGGTGCGCTCCCAGCAGGACTTCCAGGAGTTCCTCCAGCGCGCGCCCCAGTCCTGGTGGACCAGCAAGGCGCGGGAGCTGGCCTCCCGGTGACGGCCCAGGCGGGACCGCTGGAGCCCGGGGCCGTCACCCGGCGGCGCTTCGAGGCGGACACGGTCCTCTTCCTGGAGGGGGACTCGTCCAGCGACCTCTATATCCTGGTCTCCGGGAGGGCCCAGGTCCTGAAGCGGGGGCGCCCCATCGCCCACATCGAGGGGAAAGGGGCCATCCTCGGGGAGATGTCCACGTTGCTGGGCGTGCGGCGCTCCGCCACGGTGCGCGCCCAGACCGATTGCGTCTTCTTCGTCATCGAGAGCGACCGGGTACCGGCCTTCCTGCGACATACCCCGGAACTGGGGATGAAGATAGCGCGGATGCTGGCGCAGCGGCTCCAGGACACCACGGAGAAGTACACGGTGCTCCAGGAAGAGACCGAGAGGCTGCAACGCCAGACCCGGGTGCTGGCCGGTCGCAAGACGCCGGCCGCGCCCGCGTCCACGGTCGCGGCCACGCCCACGCCTGTGCCCACCGCCGCGCCCGCGCCCGCGGTCGCGCCCGCGCCCGCGGTCGCGGTCTCCCTTGCCGAACCCGCCGGGGAGCTCGGGCCCGTGGACATCCCCGTGGGGCCCGTCCCGCGGGAACCCGGCGAGGCGGTGAAGCACCTGACGCGGGACGAGGCGCGGCGGAAGCTGCTGCGGAAGCTCTACGAGTGCGTGGGCGAGTATGTGGATCTGGCGGCCCTGGCCCGGGAGACCGGCGAGGCCGAGTCGGCGCTCCACATGGGCCTGCTGGAGCTACGCGAGCTGGGGCTCGCGGAGTATGCCCGCGGGGCGGGCTTCCTCGCCCCGGGGGATCGGGCCGAGCTCTGGAACGCCATCGAGGACTGGGTGCGCTCGCACCCGGCCGAAGGAGGATGAGCCATGTCCCGAGTCACCGTCTCCACCCACCCCCTGATCCAGCACAAGCTGCACTTCCTGCGGGACGTCGCGACGCCATCCAAGGTCTTCCGGGAGCTGGTCTCGGAGATCGCCACCCTCCTGGCCTACGAGGCGACCCGCGACCTGGAGCTGGCGCCCAGCACCGTCCGGACGCCGCTGGCGGAGGCCCCCACGCGGGTCCTGGCCGGGCAGCGGCCCGTGGTGGTGCCCATCCTCCGCGCCGGGCTGGGCATGGTGCCGGGGGTCCTCCACCTCCTGCCGGTGGCGCGGGTGGGACACATCGGCCTCCGGCGCAACGAGGAGACCCTCCAGCCGGAGGAATACTATGCGAACCTGCCGGAGAGGCTAGGCGACCGGGTGGTCCTCCTGGTGGACCCCATGCTGGCGACCGGCGGCTCGGCCACCGCCGCCATCCGCCAGCTCAAGGGCCGGGGGGCGCGGCGCATGAAGCTCATCTGCATCATCGCGGCCCCCGAGGGCATCCGGGCGGTGGGCGAGGCCCACCCTGACGTGGAGGTCCACTGCGCCGTGGTGGACGAGTGCCTGAACGACAAGGCCTACATCGTCCCGGGTCTCGGGGACGCCGGAGACCGGATCTTCGGGACGACGCCCAACGGGGGCTGAAGCCCCTCCCGGCCGCGCGCCGATATCCGTGGGGAGGAGTTCCCACGGTGGAGTACGACCGCGACGCGTGGTTCTGCCAGGCGGCGCTCCGGGGGCGCGCCGTGGACCTGGACGCCATCCACGACGCCGCCCAGGAGCAGCGCCGGCAGCGGCACCAGGGCGAGACCCCCGAGGCCATACAGGACCTTCTCGTCCGGCGGGGGGTCCTCTCCCGCGAGCAGGTGGAGGCCCTGCTGGCCCGGTTCCGGAGGGGCGACCCCCCGCGCATCCGTGGCCGGGTCATCGGCGGCTACCGCGTCCTGCGCCGCGTGGGGCGCGGCGGCATGGGCTCGGTCTACGAGGCCCAGGAACTGGAGAGCGGCGAGCGGGTGGCCATGAAGATCATCGCCCGCAAGGTCTGCGACGACCCGGTCTTCACGGAGCGCTTCCTCCGGGAGGCCCGCATCGCCCTCACCCTCTTCCACGAGAACATCGTCGCCGGGCGCGAGATCGGCGTGGAGTCCGGACGCTACTACTTCGTCATGGAGTTCGTGGACGGGCGCTCCCTGGGCGAGGTCCTGCGGGGGGGAAACCTCCCCGAGGCGCGTTCCGTGGGCATCGCCCTGCAGGTGGCCCTGGCCCTGGAGTACGCCAGCGGACGGAAGCTGGTCCACCGGGACATCAAGCCCGACAACATCCTCGTGGGGGGCGCGGATCGGGTGAAGCTGTGCGACCTGGGCCTGGCCAGGCCCATCGGGGGGGAGGGGGGGATCACCACGTCCGGCGTCACCGTGGGCACACCGAAGTACATGTCGCCGGAGCAGGTTCGCGGGGAGCGATCCATCGACGTCCGCAGCGACATCTACTCCCTGGGGATCACCCTGTGGCACATGCTGGTGGGGGAACCCCCCTTCAACGACGAGAGCCCCCTGGTGGTGGCGGCCCAGCACCTCAACGACGAGGTGCCCCCCCCGCGGACCCGGAACCCGGCCATCTCCCCGTCCCTGGACCACCTGGTCACCCGGATGACCCGCATCGAGCGGCCGGCACGCTACCAGACGCCCGCGGAACTGATCCGGGACCTGCGCGTCCTCCACCGTCTCCTGGCCCGGGGTTGAGGGCGAGGGGCGCGAAAACTATTCGTGCGCTCAGGGCACTCGCGAGCTTGCGACCGGGATCCGCGGCCGTACAATGCGCACCCTTCGTCGCGGGGGTCCCCAGCGGGGCCCCGTGGCGTCCCCGCGTGGATTCGAGGTGGTCCCCCGCCGGGTCCGTGCCGAACCAGGAGGTTGCGCCATGTCCGACGAGTCGAGCTACACCGAGTGGTCCCTGGGGGAGATCATCGACCAGATGATCCGGCTCCGCACCAAGAACGAGCTGAACGACCAGGACCGTGGAGAGTACCAGGACCTGATCCGGGAGCTGGACCGCCGCGGCGAGGCCTCGGGCCTCGGGCCGACGGTGACCGCCGGCCAGGCCGAGGCGAATTCCTGAGCGCGCGATGAAGACCAACATCCGCAAGAGCAACATCAAGCGTCGGCGGCTCTGCGGCTTCAGGCGCCGCAGCCGCACGCCGGGCGGCCGCAATATCCTGCGCCGCCGCCGCGCTCGCGGGGCGAAGCGCCTCACGGTGGTGTAGGGGCCTGCGGGGCGCCGCCGGGCGCGCCTGCGCCGCGGCACCCCATGGCGTCCGGATAGCATCTCCGCAGTATCTCCCGGGCGCACCCGGCCACTAACGGCTCCAGGCGCCGCGCCAGGGCGCCTTCCCCCGCAGGCCCTTCCCTCGTGCCCAGGCCCCAGAGGTCGTCCGCGCGGGCGCACTCGCTGCAGACCGCCTCGATCCCCTCGGTCCAGGCGGTCGGGGTGTCTCCATCGCGCCAGACCCCTCCGTGGCCGCGTCCCCAGTGCGCGACCGCCAGGTATCGCAGGAGGGCCTCCCGCAGACGCGCGTCCAGGAAGGCCGCCGGCCAGTGGGCGTAGGCTGCCCGCGGTCCCCGCGCCCGCCGGACCCCTTCGCCCAGGGCCGAGCCCCCCAGGGCCCCGGCGATGGCCCCGAGGATCATGCCGCCCCCGAGGATCAGTCCGCCGGAGGCGATGTCGGCGGCCAGCCCCGTCGCGAGCCCACCCAGGACCGCGCCCCAGAACCCGCCCGATCGCCGATCGACCTCGTCGATCCAGGACCGACCCCGCGTCGCCAGGTCCGTCCTGAGGGCCTTCTCCAGGCGCGGCACCTCTGCCCGGTCCAGCCCGTGCAACCGGGCCAGTTCCTCCACCAGCCCCAGGGTGGCCTGACCACGGCGCCCTTCGAGCTGCCCCAGGGCCTTGCGGGGCGGGCCCGGCGCCCGGTCGCAGGCCAGCCGTGCCAGGAAGCGGGACAGGGCCGCGCAGGACTGACGGAAGACCTCCTCCTGCCGCGCCCGCCATGCCTGGCCCAGTTCGCGGGCCGCGATGGCCTTGGGCCCCTCCAGCAGGGAGGCGACCTTCTCCAGGAGCCGGTCCTCCTGCACCCAGCAGCGGGCAAAGGCATCCAGCGAATGGACCGCCCGCAGCATGGGCCATGGGACCAGGTGCTCGGCCCAGCGCCCCTCCAGCGCGGTCAGCCCCGCGGGGTCGAGTCCCCCCGTGCGGTTCAGCAGCACCAGGACCGGCCGACCGATCCAGGCCAGGATCTCGGCCTCGATGGCGACGTAGGCAGCCAGGCCGGGGTCCGGCGCCGCGGCCGTGTCGATGAGGTACAGCACCAGGTCGGCCTCCTCCCGGACGTTGCGCACCGCCTGCTGGCTGCACCAGATCGCCCGGTGGGCGATCCGGTCGTAGGTCTCTTGCAGCCACCCCCGGAGCGAGCCCTCTCGGCGCAGGCGGTCGCGGAGGCCCTCCAGATCCCCCCCGAACCCGGGGGTATCCCACAGTCGCAGGCAGGCGGTGGGGGTCTCGACCAGGAGG
This sequence comes from Planctomycetota bacterium, assembly GCA_016209495.1. GTDB lineage: Bacteria > Planctomycetota > JACQVX01 > JACQVX01 > JACQVX01 > JACQVX01. The sequence goes on along the minus strand of JACQVX010000052.1, from coordinate 3,437 downwards.
TGGGCCTCGGCCACCAGGGTCACGTGGGGTCGGTCCGCCACCTCCCCCACGTCGCGCCGGAGGAGGGTCCGCGCGAGGGTGGTCTTGCCGTGGTTGGTGTGCGAGATGAGGCTGAGGGTGACGGTCGTCTTCACGCCCCGTCGCCCCCTCGCGCCGCGCCGTGCGGGGGCCCCTCGGCGGCCGCCAGGGCGGCGGCCACGGCCTCCCCGGCCCCCGCGTCGAGGTCCACGTGGGCCGCCCCCAGGCCCCGCCTTGCCACGAAGCCATCCCATTGGCGCCGCCGCTCACGCAGCGAGTCGGGCCCCGTTCCGCCCCGGAGGTGCGTCCCGTCCACGACCACCAGCAGGCGCGCCGCCTCGCCGTCGCCGCCGGACAGCCGCGCCAGGAAGGCCCCGTGCACCTCGTCCTCCGGCGTCTGCCCCAGGGAGAAGAGCGCCACGGTCACGGTCGGGGCCACATCCGTAGCGCCCGCGGGCGTGTCGGGGCCGGGACGGGCGGAGTGAGGCACGGGTGCGGTGAACTCGATGTGCGCATGGTGCCCCAGGTGGTCCTGCAGCGCGCCGCGGAGGACGTCGGCCTGTCGAGGTGCCGGCTGCCAGGCGAACGGCCGCACGATGACCCGGTCGTCCGCCCCGCGACCGGCGGCCAGCACCCGTCGGTAGGAGGGCTCCCCCAGGTCCACCGGGAGGTGGTCCGCCAGGCGTCGCGCCCGACGCGCCTCCGGCGCGAAGAGCAGCGCGCGGGGCACCAGGACGTATACCCCCGCCGCCAGTGCGTAGAGGTGGATCCACTCCGCGGCGGGTCCTCCGGCGCGCAGTCCCTCGATGGCCTCGACGTCCGGCAGCGTCCGGCCGGTAAACGCCGCGACGGGTCCGAGCAAGGTCCCCAGCAGGGCGCGCACGGCGCTGGCGTCGAGGAAGGTGCTCTCCCAGTAGACCTGATACTCCCGGACGAGCCCACGCCAGTACAACCCCGCCACGCACCCGGCCGCCAGGGCGCCGGCCGCCAGGTGGAGCGCAGCGCGGGTCCGCGCCGCCGCCAGGGGCGCGCCCACCGGGCCCCAGAGCATCAGGTGGCGGGGCAGGGCCTCGGTCAGGACTCGCCAGGACCCGCCCCCAGGCGGGGGCGCCCCGCCGGCGCTCACCCCCTGGCGCCGTACCCACGCCCCGGCAGCGACCCGCAAGCCGGCCAGGCCCCGCGCCGCCGCGCCTTGCAGGCCCCCGGCCCGGCGCCCACGCCGGGCGGCCCAGGCCAGGAAGACGTAGACGCCCAGGTTCCAGGCCAGCAGTCCGTGGAGTGGATGGAAGAGTAGGTGGATTCGCCGCGGCGCCCCCGGGGCCAGGGTGTCGGTGGCCATCCCCGAGGCGAAGGCCGTCACCCCCGCCGCGGCCAGGATCCACCCCCAGGGGAGGGGGCGGCAGGGCCAGCGGGAGACCGGGAGGCGCCCTTCGAGCAGCCCCAGGAGCCGTTCGGCCCGCGATACCAGCCGCGCCTCGTCGTCCCCCGCCTGCCCGAAGGCGGCCCGTGTGGTCTCCTCGCGCTCCGATGCCGTCCACAGGAGACGGTCGGGATCCGACTCCTCCAGGGCCCGGACGAGCACGACGGAGTGGGCTTGCCGTTCGTTCATGCGTCTCGAGCCTGGACCCCGGGGGGATCGCCACGAGCACCGGCACCCGGGGCGACCGGTGGGTCGAGGGGATCTTCTACCTTCTCTCCCCCCTTCCGGCAATCGGCGGGAGTTGCCCGGTCAAAATCCGTTGACGCCCTCAGGGTCCCGCCTATCATGGCTCCCTGGGCCGTGCGCCGGTAGCTCAATTGGATAGAGCGTCAGACTACGGATCTGAAGGCTGAGGGTTCGATTCCTTCCCGGCGTACCATGTGCCACAAGGGTCTCCAGGCCATTGCCCGGAGGCCCTTTTTGTTCGGTAGACGCACCCAACGTATCGGAGGCCGGACTCCTGCGCGGCGGGCGAATGGGAACGACTACGCGCGCGCCGGGTCCCCGTCCTGGCGGTGCGCGGCGCCGGTCCCCGCCTCGGCCCGCTCCGGACCCTGGCCCCCGCGGGCGCGCCGGGGGCGGCCTGCCCGGCCGACCACGACGGCTTCCCCGTCGCCCTGCTGGACCGGCGTGGCTCCCGGCCGCTCCTCACCGGGGACCTCCAGCGGGCGGGCATTGGGGCGCTCCTCGCCTCCGGCCGGGACCTCCGGGCCGCGGTCCTCCAGGTCCCCCACCACGGCGGGGCCGAGCCCGCCCCGCGGGGCCTCCTGGACCGGGTCCGGCCGAGGCTGGCCCTCACCGACGGCGGCGGCCCCGTCGGGCGCTGGGGCGACGGCCGGTTCCGCAAGCGCACGCAGCAGGGCCTCCACCCCATGGAACACCCGGCCGGCCTCCTCGGCCTCCCACTTCACCTTGTAGCGGCCGAAGAGGAGCGAACGCTGCCTGCCCGCCAGAGACGCCAGCCGCACGAGCCCCGGGGCGGGGTCGCGCTCGTCGCGGCCCGCGGCCTCGTCGCCCTGGACGCCCTTTCCGGCGGCGGTCCGGACCAGCTTCGTGGACCAGGCCCCCACCTCCTTGCGGGCGCAGCGGGCGACCGCGTCGATGAACAGGTTGAGGTCGTGCACGGACCCCAGGGTCTCCTGCAGGTGCCGGAGGGCCCCCAGGGCGCGCCGGCAGTCGGCGGAGCGGGAGGCGAAGGGCTCCAGGAGGTAGCGCAGCCGCTTGCCCGCGATGCGTGCCCGGTGGACGCGCACGTCCTGGTCCGCGGCCTCCACCGTGTCCAGCGCCCGCCGGAGCCTCCGGGCGGTCCGCCCCACGAGGCGCGCGGAGACGGGCCCGAAGGCCTTCCCCTCGCCCCCCCGGGCTGCCCGGTCCGTCAGGGCCGGCCGTAGCTCGGCCTCCAGGGCGAGGAAGTCCGCCCTCGCCTCGTCCACGGCGCGCGCCGCCTCGGCGGGCGAACGGTCGGCCATGTGGCGGCGGAGGGCCTCGATGCCGCCCTGGTGCTCGCTCCTGAGCCGCCGCTCCCAGGATTCGAGCCAGCGGCGGGAGACCTCGGCGTCCCGCGCCGACGCGGTGGCACGGGCGACCCGCCGCGCCCGGCGGCCGGCCTTCCGCACGGCCTTGCCGCCCAGGACGTCCCGGTAGACCCGCAGGACCACCCGGAGGCGACGGAGGGCGACGCGGAAATCGTGGAGGGCCTCCCCCTCGCCCCGCTCCAGGCGGGCGCAGGCCGCCATGACCGCGTCCAGGCGGTAGAGCGCGAGGAGGGCGGAGCCCTGTCTCGCCTCTCGAGCGACCAGACCTCGGGGGAAGGCCACGCCCGCCCCTACGTCGCCGTAAGACAACAACTGCTACATTCGGCCGGCTGCGGCGGCGCGATGCGTCGTCGCTCGTCGTCGGAATAGCGCTCCATTGCTATTTCTCCTCCTCGCTCCTAGCC
>JACQVX010000048.1 GCA_016209495.1 Planctomycetota bacterium | reverse complement strand
GCCCACGCCCACGCCCACGCCCCGGCCCACGCCCACGCCCACGCCCCGGCCCACGCCCACGCCCCGGCCCACGCCCACGCCCACGCCCACGAAGACGCCGTCCAGCACGGGCGACGATGCGGACGCGACCTCTACACCGCGACCCGCATCAAGTCGCCGGCGACCAGGACCTCGCCATCGAATTCGCGGCGGGCGAGTGCGGCCACGTCCAGCGCCTCGCAGGCGGGATAGAGGTGGGTGAGGAGGAGCCGGCGGGCGCCGGCCTCGCGGGCGATGCGGCCGCACCGGCCGGGGCTCAGGTGGCCCTCCACCGCCTCCTCATCGGGGAAGGAGCATTCCAGGACCGCCAGGTCCACGTCGCGGCAGAGTGCCACGATCCCCGGACAGGGGCCCGTGTCGCCGGAGTAGGCCAGGGCCCTACCGTCCGCCTCCAGCCGGTAGCCCAGGGCCCCGGGGGTGTGGGCCACGGGCCGGGAGCTGACCCGCCAGGGGTGGCCGTCCGCCTCGCCCCTCGCCTCCCCGGGGAAGGCCAGGGCCTCGAGGCGGTAGTGCCGGGCCTCGACCCAGCGCCCGTGGGCCGCGCGCAGGGACTCCAGGTGGGCCGGGAGGGCCTCGGGCCCCCAGAGGGTGAGCCTCTCCGAGCACTCCACCCCTGGGTTGTTGCGTGCGAAGAGGATGGCCACCAGGTCCGCCACGTGGTCCGGATGCAGGTGGGTGTAGAAGATGTCGGTCAAACGTTCGAATGAAATGCCCGCCTCCCCCATCCGCAGGAGCTTGGCGGGCCCCGTGTCGAAGACCAGGTGGGCTGACCCGAGGCGGGCCGCGTAGCCGGCGGGTGACCTGGGGCCGCGGCTCACCGCCGTGCCGCTTCCCAGGACGATCCACTCCATGGTGCAGGACCCCGCGTCCGCGGGCTACGGGACGCCCGCGTGACCGCCGCCCTCCTGGCGGCGGTGACCCCGCCCGGAGAGGCTCGGACCTCCGCCATCCTGTCTCCGGTCCTCGCCGACCCGGTACAGCGAGGTGTTCCAGTCCGTGACGTAGAAGCTGGCGCGCTGCAGGCCGCGGGGGTTCCCGGCGTCGAAGACGGTCCCCAGGAGGAGCCGGGCGTAGAACTCCCCCTCGCGGGCCATGGCACGCAGGACGGGGACGTCGTCGAACTCCCGGCCGCGTACCAGGCGCCGGCGCGCGGCCTCGGCGTGGCGAAAGAAGCGGGGGGTCAAGATCCATCGGCCCACGGTCCGCAGGCGGGGGACCCCGTCGGGGACGGGGAAGTCCCCCCTCGCCTTGGGGAGGAACCGGGTGATGCGCACGGTGCGCTCGTCCGCCCCCTCGTACTCGATCCGCCCGGAGGCCGAGAAGCGGTGCGCCTCCGCAGGCGTCACCACCGTCGCGAGGGCGTGGTCCGCGGGCCTGTCGTGGAAGGCGTCGGCAAGCTGGAGGAGGGCCGGGGTGGGGGCCTCGATGACGTTGTCCGGGAGGAGGACCGCGAAGGGCTCGTCCCGGCAGAAGGCCCGGGCGCTCCAGAGGGCGTCGCCCAGGCCCGCCACCGGGTGTTGCTCGATCCAGGTGATGCGGAGCCGCCTCCGCAGTGCCCGCAGCGCACGAAGTGCGGGTCCCGGGGCCGCCGTCTCCAGGTGACGGCGGATGGCCTCCTTGCCGCGGGCCAGGATGATGGCCACCTCGCGGATGCCCGAGGCCGCCGCCTCCTCCAGGGTGCGCTGGATCATGGGGACCCCGCCGATGGGCAGGAGCTCCTTGGGGACCGCCAGGGTGGCGGGGAAGAGCCGCGTCCCCCGGCCGGCGGAGGGGATCACTGCGCGCCTCGGGCCGGCCCTACCGCGGCGCGACGTTGAAGACCTCCACCGGGTGGCTGATGCCCTTGGCCTCGATGCGGTCGATGATGTCGAAGCCTATCCGTTCCTTGATGGCCGCGCTCTCCGTGTGGCCCATCAGCTCGTCGAAGGTGCCCTGGCTGATGAGGATTTGCCCCGCCCGCGCGTTGCTGCACAACCGGGCGGCCAGGTTCACGTGGTGGCCCAGGACCGTGTAGTTCATCTTCCTCTTCGACCCGATGTTCCCGATGATCATCTCCCCGGTGTTGATCCCCATGCCCATGTGCACGGAGGCCCGTCCCTCGTGGGTCCACCTCTCCACCAGGCGCCGCTGGGCCTCCTGCATCTCCAGGGCGACGAGGACCGCCTTGTAGGCGTGGTCCTCCATGGGGATGGGCCTGCCGAAGAGGGCCATGATCTCGTCGCCCACGTACTTGTCCACGGTGCCCTCGTGGACCAGGATGATCTCCGTCATGGTCTCCAGGTACTCGTTGAGGGTGCGGCGGACCTCCTCCGGCTCCATGTTCTCGCTCATGGCGGTGAAGCCGCGCAGGTCGGCGAAGACCACGGTCATCCGGGCGCGCTCCGCCTTGAAGAAGTCCCGCCGTGAGGCCTTCATCTTCTCGAGGACCGCCGGGGAGACGTAGGCCCCGAACATCTCCTCCAGGTTCCGGAGCTCCGTCACGTCCTCGATGAGGATCTGGGGCTTCCCCTGCTGGGCGTCCACGCGGATCTTAAGGTGCAGCGTCTCGTCCCGCTGCTTGTCGTGATGCTCCCGTAGGGCCTCCACGGGGGCCTTCCTCTCCCGCGAGTCCTCCACCAGCTTGGCCAGGAGTCCCGGCCCCCACTCGAAGCGGTCGATGGCCCGCAGGTCCTTCCCGATGAGGTCGTCCCGGCTCACGCCCAGGGTCGCCACCAGGGCGCTGTTGAGGTACTCGATGCGGTTCTCCTGATCGAGCTGGATGACCTTCTCCTCCAGGCCGGCGATGCTCCGCATGGCCCCGGTCTGGGGGTTCGCCTTCTTCACCCGCCGGAGTTCCTGCCGGAGCGATGTGATTTCGTCCATGAGCTGCTGACGCCCAGTCACCCGGTCGAGAAGGCCCATCTGGTCGCGCTCCGTCGGGGGGCGATCATTCCACTCGGGCCGCGCGCGCGTCAAGCGGGAAGCCGCGGGCCGAATTCCCTTGGCCGGTCGTGGCCCGCCGGGTATAGGACTCGCCGGCCATGGAGACCGCCCAGCTTGTCCTGGAGGACGGCCGCTGCTTCGAGGGGGTCCCCTTCGGCGCGCGCGGGGATTGCATCGCGGAGGTGGTCTTCAACACCTCCCTCACGGGATACCAGGAGATCCTGACGGACCCCTCCTACGCGGGGCAGGCCGTGGTGATGACCTGTCCCCACATCGGGAACACCGGCGTGAACGCCCAGGACGAGGAGGGCGGCCGCCCCTGGGCGAGCGCCCTGGTGGTGCGGGAGCTTTGCCGCCGGCCCTCGAGCTTTCGCTCCCGCGAGCCCCTGGGGGCGTACTGCGAGCGGCGGGGCGTGGTGGGGCTCTCTGGGGTGGACACTCGCGCCCTGACCCGGCACCTGCGCTCCCGCGGCGTCCTCCTGGGGGCCATCGCCCCCGGGGGGCCCCGGGCCGCCGACGAGGCCCGCTCGCGCCTGCGGGGGGCCCCTCCCATGGCGGGCCGGGACCTGGTGGCGGAGGTGTCCTGCCGCGAGCCCTACGAGTGGACGTCGGGTCAGGAGTGCCCCTTCGCCCACCGGCCCGAGGGGGCGGTGGACCCCGACCATCGGGCCCCCGGCTGGCGGGTGGTCGTGGTGGACTACGGGGTCAAGCACGCCATGCTCCGCTATCTGGTGGAGTGGGGCTGCCGCGTCACCGTGGTCCCGGCCACCTGGCCGGCGGAGGAGGTCCTGCGCCTGGGGCCCAGGGGGGTGATGCTCTCCAACGGCCCCGGGGACCCGGAGGCGGTGGTCTACGGCCAGGAATGCGTGCGGAGCCTCGTGGGGCGGGTCCCGGTCTTCGGGATCTGCATGGGCCACCAGGTCCTGGGGCTGGCCCTGGGGGCGCGCACCTTCAAGCTCAAGTTCGGCCACCGCGGCGCGAACCACCCGGTGCGGGACGAGCTCTCGGGGCGGGTCATCATCTCCAGCCAGAACCACGGTTTCGCAGTGGACCCCGCCTCGTTGCCACCGGAGGTGGCCCCCCTCTACGTCAACCTCAACGACGGGACGCTGGAGGGACTCCTGCACCACCGCCTCCCGGTCTTCAGCGCCCAGTACCACCCGGAGGCCTCGCCGGGGCCCCACGACGCCCACGGCCTCTTCGGGCGCTTCGTCGAGATGATGCGGACCGGCCGCCCCCCGGCGGCCTAGAGGGGTTGGCATGACGGTGAGCTGCGTCGTGGGCGTCCAGTGGGGGGACGAGGGCAAGGGGAAGGTCATCGACTTCCTGACCCGGGGGGTGCAGTGGGTCGCGCGCTTCCAGGGCGGGGCCAACGCGGGCCACACGGTGGTGGTGGGTGGGGACGAGTTCATCCTCCACCTGATCCCCAGCGGGATCCTCCACCCCGGCGTGCGCTGTGTCATCGGAAACGGCGTGGTGGTGGACCCCCGGGCGCTCCTGGCCGAGATCGACGAGCTGGGCCGGCGGGGCGTGCGGGTGGATGGCCGGCTCCTGGTCAGCGACCGGGCCCACGTGGTCTTCCCCTACCACAAGGCCATGGACTCCCTCGCGGAGAGCGGGGCCGGGGAGGGGCAACGCCTGGGCACCACCCGGCGCGGCATCGGGCCGGCTTACGCCGACAAGGCCCGGCGAACGGGGGTGCGGGTGGCGGACCTCTACGACCGGCCGGTCCTGGAGGCCTGCCTGCGCTTCAACGTGCGGGAGCGGAACGCCCTCCTGGGCTCGCTCGCGGACCCGCGTCCCCCCTACCACGAAGACCCGGACGCCCTCCTGGAGGAGTACCGGGGCCTCGCCGAGGCATTGCGCCCCTACGTGGCGGACACGGTGGCGGAGGTCCACGCAGCGGTGGAGCGGGGGGAGACGGTCCTCCTGGAGGGGGCCCAGGGGACGCTCCTCGACATCGACTACGGGACCTACCCCTACGTCACCTCCTCCAACACGGTGGCGGGGGCCGTGTGCACCGGGCTCGGTCTGCCCCCGCGGGCCATCGACCGGGTGGTCGGCGTCCTGAAGGCCTACTCCACGAGGGTGGGGGAGGGCCCCTTCCCCACGGAGGAGCCGGGCGGACTGGGGGAACACCTCCGGGCCCGGGGGGGGGAGTACGGGGCCACCACCGGTCGGCCGCGCCGCTGCGGCTGGCTGGACGCCGTCTCGGTGCGTCATGCCCTGCGCCTGGACGGGGTGGACGAGCTCGTCCTCACGAAGCTGGACGTCCTGGACGAGGTGGAGACGGTCCGGGTCTGCACGGCCTATCGGCTGGGGGACCGGCGAGTGGACCACGTCCCCGCTGCGCGTTCGGACCTGGCGGCCGTGGTGCCGGTCTACGAGGACCTGCCGGGCTGGCGGGCCACCACCGACGGGGTGGAGCGTTTCGAGGACCTGCCCCGGGAGGCCCGGTCCTACGTGGATTTCCTGGAGCGGCTCCTGGGCTGCCCCATCGGTCTGATCTCCGTGGGCCGGCGCCGGGATCAGGTCATCGTCCGTGGCGCGCGCGACTAGCGCCGCCGCGCCGCCGGCCGCCCCCGCGGACTTCCGCCTGGAGCCCGGCGACCCGCGCCACGTGGCCGTCATCATGGACGGGAACGGCCGCTGGGCCCGCGCCCGCGGGCGCGCCCGGGTCTGGGGCCACCGGGCCGGGGCCCGGACCGTGCGGGCCATCACCACGGAATGCGCCCGGCTGGGGCTGCCGGAGCTTACCCTCTACGCCTTCTCCAGCGAGAACTGGCGCCGGCCCCGGCGGGAGGTCGGCCTGCTCATGCGGCTGCTCCTGCGCCACGCGGTAGGGGAGAGGCGCACCATCATGGACAACGGGGTGCGTCTGAGGACCCTGGGGGACCTGGAGGCCCTCCCGGTGGCGGTGCGGCGGGAGGTGGAGCGGACCGTGGAGCTGAGCGCCTCCAACCGGGGGACGGTGCTGCGGCTGGCCCTGAACTACGGGGGCCGCGCCGAGATCGCGGCCGCGGCCCGGCGCATCGCGGAACGCGCGGTGGCGGGCGAACTGGCGCCGGCCCAGGTGGACGAGGGCGCGGTGGCGGCGCACCTCCACGACCCGTCCATGAGCGATCCGGACCTGGTCATCCGCACGGCGGGGGAGATGCGCCTGAGCAACTTCCTCCTCTGGCAGGCCTCCTACGCCGAGTTCTGGGTCACCCCCGTGGAGTGGCCCGACTTCCGGGAGACCCACCTCCACGAGGCCATCCGCGAGTTCCGCCGCCGGGTCCGGCGCTACGGCGGGGTCGTGGAGTCGCAGGGGCCCGGGGGGTGACCCCCGCCCAGGCGCGGGACCCCCGCCGCATCGTGATCGGGGCCCTCCTCGGGGCCGTCGTCCTGGGCGTCCTGGTGTGGGACCACGCGCGGGGGGCGGACGACGCGGCCCTGGGCCTGGTGGCGGTGCTCGTCCCCACGGCCCTCTTCGAGGTCTACGCCATGGCGGGGGGTGCGGGGTTCCGGCCCTTCTGGAGGCTGGGGCTCGCGGCCTGCGGCTGCCTGCTGGTGGGCCGGATCTCGGGGCGCTCGTCGCCGGCGGCCCTCGGTCTCTTCGTCCTGGCCGTCGCCGCCTCGGCGGCCGCCCTTCGCAGGGGACCCGACCGGGAGACGGTCCTGGACCTCGCCCTGACGGCCCTGGGGGTGGCCTACGTGGCCTGGCTGGGGGCAATCTTCGTGGACCTGAGGCGCCTGGACGCCGTCGGGGAGTCGGCCTTCCTCGGGACCATCCTGGTGACGAAGCTGGGGGACGCGGGGGCCTATTTCGCGGGCCGTTCGCTGGGACGGCGCAGGCTCGCCCCCCGGGTGAGCCCGGCCAAGACCTGGGAGGGGGCCCTGGGCGGGGCCGTCGTCTCCGCGGCCACGGGGGCGGCGGTGGCGTCCCTGAGCCCGCTGGGCGCGGCCGTTGGCGGCTGGTGCGGCGGGATGGCCTTTGGTATAGTGGTCGGCATCGCCGGGCAGCTCGGCGACCTGTCGGAGAGCTTGCTCAAGCGGGGGCTCGCGGCCAAGGACTCCGCCAGGTGGTTCGCCGGGATGGGGGGGGTACTGGACCTGATCGACTCTCTGCTCTACGCCGGCCCCCTCGCCTACTTCCTGCTTCGCGCCCTGGCCGCCGCCCAGGGCGCCGCGTCGGCGCCGAGCGCCGGCTGACCCAGGGGTACCGCCCGGTCTTGGACCTGACCCTTCGCCTGGAGTCGCACCGCGAGGCGGCCCACCTCTTCGGGAGCCGCGACCGGAACCTCCGTCTCCTGCGCGAACGCCTCGGCGTGGCGGTCCACGCCCGCAACGGCACCCTGCGGATCGAGGGAGAGACCGGGGCCGTCGAGACGGCCAGCCGGTGCCTGGGGAGGGCCCTGGACCGCATCCGCTCGGGCGAGGAGCTGGCGCCGGAGGCCTTCGAGCGGCTCCTGGAGCTGGAGGCGCGTGCCCCCGACCCGGCGCGCGCGGCGGTGGCCTCGGTGCTGGCCCCGGCCCTGGAGGGGCTGCGGGTGCGATCCGCGGGGCAGGCCAGCTACGTGGAGACCATCCTCTCCCACGAGCTCAGCTTCGCCATCGGCCCCGCGGGGACCGGCAAGACCTTCCTCGCGGTGGCCATGGCCGTGCGGGCCCTGCGCGAGGGCGAGGTGCGGAGGATCTGCCTGGTGCGGCCGGCGGTGGAGGCGGGGGAGAAGCTGGGCTTCCTCCCCGGGGACATCCAGGCCAAGGTCAATCCCTACCTGCGCCCCCTCTACGACGCCCTCAACGAGCTCCTGGACTATGACCAGGTCCGGCGCTACCTGGAGCGGGAGATCATCGAGATCGTCCCCCTGGCCTACATGCGCGGGCGCACGCTCAACCGCGCGTTCATCATCCTGGACGAGGCCCAGAACACCACGCCCACACAGATGCTCATGTTCCTCACGCGCATGGGCGAGGCCTCTCGCATCGTGGTCACCGGCGACCTCACCCAGGTGGACCTGCCCAAGGGCCAGAAGTCCGGGCTGCGGCATGCACAGCGGCTCCTGGGCCGGGTGCCGGGCATCGCCTTCGTGACCCTCTCCAAGGCCGACATCGTGCGCCACCCCCTGGTGACGCAGATCGTCGAGGCCTACGAGAGGGGGTAGTCCCCTGGCGATCTTCGGGGACAAGCGCGCGCGCCCGCGGGCCGCGGCCCTGGCCCGGAAGGGGGCCGCCGCGCGCCCCCGGCCCCTGGTGGAGCGCGAGGAGGCGAACCCCCGGACCACCAACGCCCTCCTGGCGGTGCTCTTCGTCCTGGTCTGCTCCGCCCTGGTGGTCTACCGGGTGGGGGTCCCGTGGGCCGGGGCCTTCGACCCCGTGCGGCTCCTGGGCGTGCTCCTGGTGGTCCTGGTGCTGGGACTGGTGCTGGGGCTCTACGTGGCCCGCTTCGAGAAGGCCATCCTGGGTTCTCCCGCGGGGCTCCTCCGTTTCCTTGCCCCGTGGCTCCTCACCCTGGCCGTGGCGAAGGCCCTCGTCGCCTGGGAGGCGTCCCCCTACTGGACCCCAGTCTCCCTGGTGGGGATCGTCTACGCCCTGGCTTACTCCAGCGGGCTCGCCTTCGCCTCCGTCGGTCTGCTCTCCCTGCTCGTGGCCCTGATCGCCGCGGGACCGGGGGCGACGTCCCCGGACTTGGGCCTGGCCCTCACCCTGGGCCTGGGTTCGGCCACGGGGGTCTTCAGCGCCCTCCGCGTCCGAGACAGGAACAAGCTGCTCTGGGCGGGGCTCTCCGTGGGTCTGGTCCAGGTGGTGGCGGCCCTGGCCATGCGGCTGGCGGCGGTGGACCCGGACGGGCTCCCGTGGGGGCTGGGCACCGAGACGGACGGCCTCCGGGGGTTCCTCGCCGACCCCCTCTATGGGCTGGGCAATGGCATCGCCGTCGGCTTCCTGGCCTATCACACCCTCCCGCTCATCGAGGCGGTATTCGGCGTCACCACTGGGGTCAGCCTGGCCCTCTGGGCGGACCACAACCACCCCCTGCTACGGCGGCTCATGCTCGAGGCCCCGGGGACCTACCACCACAGCATGATGGTGGGCACCCTGGCGGAGGCCGGGGCCGAGGCCATCCGGGCCGACGCCCTCCTCTGCCGGGTGGGGGCCTACTACCACGACATCGGGAAGCTGGCGAAGCCCGAGTACTTCTACGAGAACACCATGGGGCAGGTCTCCCTGCACGACCGGCTGAACCCGCACATGAGCGCCATGATCATCCTGGCCCACCCCAAGGACGGGGCCGAGATCGCCCGGGAGGAGGGGATGCCGGCGCGCATCGTGGACTTCATCCGCGAGCACCACGGGACCACCCCGGTGGAGTACTTCTTCGACAAGGCCGTGAAGCAGGCCGAGGCCGACGAGCAGGGCGGGGGCGGGCGCGTCCTGGAGTCGGCCTACCGCTACCCGGGCCCGCAGCCCCGGAGCCGGGAGACGGCCATCCTCATGCTCGCCGACACGGTGGAGGCCGTGACCCGCACCCTCTCGGAGCCCACGGTCAACTCCATCGAGAAGGTCGTGGACGACACCCTGGTGCGAAAGATGGGGGACGGGCAGTTCGGCAGCGCCCCCATCACCCTGGGGGAACTGGCCAGGATCCGGGACGCCTTCGTCCGGCGGCTCCTGGCCATCTACCACGCCCGGATCAAGTACCCGCGGCAGGTGGAGGAGGAGCGGGTGGAGGGCCGTCCGGGGGCCGGTGGCGCCAACGGGGGCGGCGAGGGCGCGGTGGCGGAGGGCTGAGGGGCGAGCCTACTGGTTGTCCCGGCCCAGGAACTCGCCCGAGCGAGTGTCCACCCTGACCCGGTCCCCCACGCTGATGTGGGCGGGGACCTTGATCTCCAGGCCGGTCTCCAGGACCGCGGCCTTGGTGACGCTGGTGGCCGTGTCGCCGCGGGCCGCGGGCTCCGTCTCCTTCACCAGCATGGTCACCGAGGAGGGCAGGTCCACGCCGATGGCCGTCCCCTCGTAGAAGGTGACGGAGGCCTGCTCGTTGTGCTTGATGTAGGGCATGTACTCCCCCACCACGTCCTCGTGGAGGTGGAACTGCTCGTAGGTCTCGCAGTCCATGAAGACGTAGGACTCCCCCTCCTGGTAGAGGTACTCGCAGGGGCGCTTGTCCAGGAAGGCCAGGTCCAGGCTGTCCGCCGTGCGGTAGCGCTTCTGGATGTGAGAGCCGGTCTTCAGGTTCTTGAGCTTGGCCTGGTACATGGCGCGCCAGTTCCCCGGCGCGTTGAGATCCCACTCCACCACGACCCACAGGCCGCCGTCGATGTTGAGCACGTTGCCCTTGTGGATGTCCTTCGCGTAGACCGAGACCATGGCACGTCCCTCCAGGAGGGCCGAAGAATAGCCAGGGCCGCCCGGCGAGTCAATCGAGGCGCGGGCCCCGCGCGCGTGCCAGGGCGGAGTCCATCCCGGCGAATTGTCGGGCGGCGTGGCCCAAGGTGTAGGAGGCGCCGGCGAGGGCCAGGGCCGTGGCCAGGACGGCCGCCATGGCCCCGGCGCGGCCTCCCCGGCGCCGGGCGCGGCCCCAGCTCCACGTGGCCGCCAGGGCCAGCGCGACCGTGAGGGAGGCGCCCCAGCCGGCGTCCTGGCGGGCCGCGGCGCGGGCCTCCTCCAGGCGGGCCACGAGGACCCGCGGCACCCCCCGGGGGCCCGCCGGCAGGGTCCGTTCGCCCACGGCGTCCCGGGGCTCGAGCGCCAGGGCCGCGACGAGGAGGTCGTGGTCCGAGCGGCCCGCGCCCGGGACCACCTCGGTCTCGCCCGAGCGCAGGGCCAGGGAGCTGCCGTCCCGCCACCCGATGGCATCCAACCCGTGATGGAAGCGCTCCAGGTCCAGGCCCGAGATCGCGCGCACGGCGGCCAGCTCCGGCTCGCCCCGGACGATGTTCAGGTCGCCCGCCACCACGACCGCCCGGCCCATGGCCGTCCGCCGGGCCATGGCCTCGGCGAGCTGCAGGGCCTGGGCCGCGCGGGTGGCGGCGTACTCCTCGACGTCGCGGTAGCGCGCGTGCAGGTGGGTGTCGTAGACGTCCAGCTCCCCCGCGGGCGTGGCCAGGGTCACGCGGAGGAAGCCCTTCCCCGCATACCAGTCGGCGTGCCAGGGCTTCCAGGGCTTGCCGCAGACCTCGAAGGGGGTGAAGGCCTCCTCCAGGATGGGGTGGCGGCTGGCGACGAGGAGGCCGTGGGGGCCGGTGAGCGGGGCCGGGGCGCTCAGGTGGACAAGACCCGCAGCCCGGAGGGCCGACTCCAGCCTGGCGCGGGCCTCGGGGAAGAATACCTCCTGCAGGCAGACCACGTCGGGCGAGCGGGAGGCCAGCTCGCGGCCCACGGCCTCCATCCGGGCCTCGCGGCCGGGGGCGACGAGGGGCGGGCCCCAGGTGTTCCAGGAGGCGAGTCGGAGGGGGGAGGCGTCGGGCAAGTCAGTGGTCCATGTGGAAGATGACCTGGGCCTCCGCGGGGCCGGCCAGCCAGTGGAGCTGGTGCGTCTCCAGGGCCGCCTCCATGGTCTCGCGCAGCGTGTCGCCGGTTTCGGGTTGGATCTTGAGTCTCGTGCGGGCCCACGCGGGCTCGCAGCTCACCCGAAGGCCGTAGGCGCCTTTCAACCAGGCGAGGAGCTCCCCCAGGCTCAGGTCCGGGGCGTGGAGCCCCGAGGGGACATCCGGGAGCCGGGCCAGGGAATCTCCCCGGGCCGCCAGGCGAAGCTCCACTTGGGTCTCGGCGCCCGCGGTGACCTCGGCCTCGGCGGCGGCCTCGGGGACCCCCGGCAGGGAGGCCTTGACGCGCACCCGACCGGCCGGGAGGTCGAGGTCCACGCGGCCGGACGCATCGCTGACCTCGGTCGCCCGCGGTTCCTGGGAGAGCCGCTGCACGGTCACCAGGGCGCCTGGCAGCGGCCCTCCCGTGGTGTCCACCACGGTCACCACGAGCTGGCCCACGCGGTGCAAGTCCAGGGTGATCTCCTTCCAGGCCGCTGTGTCCCCCGAGGGCACGTCGATGGGACCCACGACCTCGGGGTGGCGTGGCGAATCCGGCACGCGGACGGCGAGCAGGACGGGTCCGACGGGAAGGCCTTCCAGGCGGAATCGCCCCTCGTCGTCCGTGGGGGCCCAATCCGAGGGAACCTCCACCTCGGGATGGAAACGCCAGACGTTGGTTGCCACGGGCACACCTGCGCCGTCGCGGACCACGCCCTCGATGGCGCCCCCCGCCTCCAGGACCAGGTCCAGGTTCGTCCCCGAGGGGCTCAGCTCCAGCTCCCGCTCCAGCGTGGCCGACCGGGGATGGAAGATGAGGAGGTGCAGTGGTCCGGGCTCCAGGTCCCCCAGTTCGAGGCGTCCATCCCCGTCCAGGGACCGCCCGCTCCGGCGGTCCACGTAGGGTCCCCACCGGAAAACGACCCGGGCCTCCCCGAGCAGCACCCCTTCCTCGCTGGAGCGGACCTGGACCGCGAGCCGGGCCGGCCTCCGCAGCCTGAGCTCCACGCCCCGCGCCCCCGGCCGGGCCGGCTCCGCCACGGACGGGAGGTGGCCCGGGGCCTGGGCGCGGACGAGATACCAGGAGTCGCCGAGGTCGTCGAAGAGGAACCGGCCCGCGGCGTCCGCCCGGACCGTCCGACAGGGGTCCGAGGGCAGGTGTCCGTCGGTCCAGGCCACGATCTCCACCTGGGCCTCGGCCACCGCGACGCCCCCTTCGCCCACAACGGTCCCTTCCAGGGCGAGGCCGTCCTCCAGGACCAGGTCCACGTCCACCGGCCCGTCGGCCAGCGTCCGCGCCTCCCGCCAGGCGGGTGCGCGCCGCGGGGCGCGCACCCGGAGCCTCACGTCGCTGCCGGCGGCCCCCAGCCCCTCGAGGCGGTAGGCCCCGTCCGGGCCCGTGGTGGCGGTGGCCAACGCCCGTTCGGGCGAGGCCGGGTCCACCCCCTCCACCGTGGCCCCCCCCACGGGCTGACCGCGGCCGTCCCGCACCACGCCCTGGATCGCGCCCACACCCGCGCCCGTGGGCGTCGGAGCCGCCGGCAGGCCCGTGGTCGCGTCCGTGGTCGTCGAGGTGTTCGTCGGCGTGGGCGTGGCGGTGGGAGTGGTCGTGGGAGTGACCGTGGGCGTGGTCGTGGGCATGGGAGCCGCCGGCAGGCCTGTGGG
>JACQVX010000057.1 GCA_016209495.1 Planctomycetota bacterium | reverse complement strand
ACGGCCGCGCCCACGATCGCGCCGACGCCCACGGCTGAACCTGCGCCGACGCCCACGGCGGAACCTGCGCCGACGCCCGAAGCCGTGGCCACGCCCATGCCCACGGCCACGCCCACGGCCGAGGCCGCCCCCGTGGCGGCCCCCGCCGCGGAGGCCGCCAAGCCCGCCGCAAAGGACGACCTGGCGACGGCCCTCGCCGACGACTTCGACCCGGAGGCCGAGGCCCGCGCCAAGGCCGAGGCGGACAAGGAAGGCGAGAAGGAAGGACGCGCCGGGGCCGAGGGCGCCGGCTTCTTCGGGCGAATCCTGGGTATGGCGGCGTGGGTGGTGGACGCCGTCGCCGGCCTCGTCGCCCCCCGTCGACGTTCCCCGCCTCCCCGGGTCGCCCTAATCCGCGAGGTCTCGCGCCAGGACCAGGGCCTCACCGCCGACGAGGTCACCTTCTACCGGCTGGCCATCCAGGACGGCTACCTCGACATGGATCAGGTCCAGGAGGCCCGCGCCGAGGTGGCCAAGGGCCGCGAGGAGGCCAAGAGGGTCCGGGGCAAGCGCCCGGACGAGGTCCCCAACTTCTACCAGGTCCTCATCCGCAAGGGCCTGATCAACGCCCGGACCGTCTCCACCCTGGCCACCCGCCTCGCCGCGGGCGAGCGGCCCGTCGCCCCCGACGCCAAGCCCGTGCCGGCCGCCCTCGCCGAGGAGGACGAGTATTGCCTGGCCCAGGACGAGATCCGCTTCTATCGCCACGCGGTCAACGAGAAGATCCTGAGCGTCCGCGATGCCAAGACCGCGCTCCGGCTGCTGGACCGCCGCCAGCGCGACGGCATCCCCACGAACCTCTACAAGATCGTCCTCGACATGGGCGCGATGGACCCGGACCGCTTCCGGATGATCCTCACCAAGTGCGCCAGCGGGAAGACCCCCGAGCTGAACATCGGCAAGGAGACCGAGGAGCAGGCCCTCCAGCGAAAGATGGCGGAGGCCAAGGCGGACCAGGAGCGCGAGAAGGAGAAGGCCAAGCCCAAGACCCGCGAGGAGAAGCTCCTCGCGAAGGACGAGTACAAGTTCTACCGCCTCGCCCTGCATTACGGCTACCTCACCCAGGAGCAGGTCACGGCGGCCCTGGACCAGGTGGAGGAACGGCGCGCCGCGGTGGCCAAGGCGGGCGAGGGGGGCGAGGGGGGCGAGGGGACCAACCTCTACCGGGCCCTCCTGGAGAAGGAGTCCATCTCCATGGACGCCCTGCGGCTCCTCCTGGCGAAGGTCATCGCCGGCGAGGAGCCGCCCTCGGACGAGGCCAAGGGTCCGGACCCCGAGGACGCCATGCTCTCCCAGGAGGAGCTCGCCCTCTTCTCCAAGGACGAGCTGAAGTTCTACAAGCGGGCCTACAACACGGAGAACATGACCTACCGGAAGGCGCGCCGTTGCCTGAAGCTGCTGAAGGAACGCCGCGCCGAGAACTATCCCACCAACTTCTACAAGGTGGTCCGCGAGCTGGAGGTCCTGGACCCGGAGACCTTCCGCACGGTCCTCCAGGGGAGCCTCCTCTCCGAGGGTCGCGAGATCGCCCTGGGCCGGAAGGCCCCGCCCTGCCAGGAGACCGCGGAAGAGGCCGGCCTGCTGAAGAAGGCGGCCCCCAAGCCCAAGGCCGAGGAGAGCCTGCCGGAGGAGCTGCGGGTCCTCACACCCGACGAGCTGAAGTTCTACCGGGTCGCGGTGAAGACCAAGGTCATCACCGAGGAGCAGTTCAAGGACTGCCTCGCGTCACTCCGGGAGCGCCGCCAGGACAAGAAGGAGCAGACCAGCCTCTTCACCGTGGCCACCGAGACCGGGGCGGCCCGGGCCAGCACCTTCGGCAAGGTCTTCGCCGAGCTCTTCTCCGGCGTGGGGGCCGACGAGATCGACCTGGAGAACGCCGGGGGGAACGTGACGGACCGGCTCTCCAAGGTCGCCGCCAAGAAGAAGGACGGCGGCGGCGCCAAGATCACGATGAAGGAGAAGAAGGACGTCACCGGCGTCAAGCTGGGCCAGTACGAGATCGTCTCGGAGCTGGGCCGCGGGGCCATGGGCGTGGTCTACGAGGCCTTCGACACCATGCTCAGCCGCCGCGTGGCCTTGAAGGTCCTCCCGGCGGACATCGCCGAGAACGAGCGGGCCGTCCGCCGATTCAAGCGCGAGGCGGCCAACTCGGCCCGCATCCGCCACGAGAACGTCATCAACGTCTTCGGGACCGGCGAGGACGGCGGGACCTACTTCTACGCCATGGAGGTGGTGGAGGGCCGCGGGCTGGACGAGATCATCGCGGCGGAGCGCGTGACCTTCAAGCGCGCGGCGAACCTCATCCGCCAGGGCTCCCTGGGCCTCAACGCCGCCCACGTCCTCAACATCATCCACCGGGACGTGAAGCCGGCGAACATGATGGTCATGGCCGACGACAGCCTGAAGGTGGCCGACTTCGGCCTGGCCAAGGACACGACGGCCCAGCAGTCCATGTCCATGGCCGGGGAGCTCATCGGGACCCCGGCCTACATGGCGCCGGAGCAGGCCACCGGCGGCGAGCTGGGGACCATCGACGCCTACAGCGACCAGTACTCCCTGGGGGTCTGCCTCTACGAGCTGTTGACCCTGGAGAAGCCCTTCTTCGCCAACGACCTGGCCACCACCATCTCCAAGATCGTCAACGAGGACCCGATCCCCCCCAGCCAGAAGGCCCAGAACATCCCCAAGGACCTGGAGAACATCGCCCTCAAGGCCATGGAGAAGGAGAAGCACCGGAGGTACGCCTCCTGCCAGGAGCTGGCGGAGGACCTCCAGCGCTTCCTGGACGACGAGCCCGTGAAGGCCCGTCCCCTGGGCTTCATCGGGAAGAGGGTCCGCTGGTACAAGAAGAACTGGAAGATGGCCACACCGGTGGCCTGCATGATCCTGGCGGCCCTGATCGGTCTCGGGATCTTCGTCAACAACAAGCTGGAGGCGGCCCGCCTGCGCCGCCTGGAGATCGCGGGGATCAAGACCCGCATGGACGAGCTGGTGGCCCAGGGCGACGACATCCTCCAGAAGCAGGTGCGCGAGGCCCAGAACGTCGCCGGGACGCGGAAGGACGAGGCGGTGGCCTTGCGCACCGACCCCACGGCGGCGGCCGTGTTCCAGGAGGCCTTCGCGGGGCTCAACGAGGCGGAGCGCCTCTGCAACGAGGCCCTGAAGACCTACGAGGACTGCGGGCGCCTCTTCCAGGAGCAGTTTCGCGTGGAGCTGCAAGACCACGAGTCCTACAAGCTGGCGGAGACGCGCGAGGGCGAGACCAAGGAGGAGCTGAACCGGGTCAAGGCGGCCCAGGACAAGCTGCGCGAGGCCATCAACGCCTATGACCAGGAGATGGGCAAGAAGGGCGACGCAGAGGGCATCGCCCGGACGGCACAGAAGTTCTACGACACCGCGAGGCTCTACCTGGTCCTGGGACGCCGGGACGAGGGGAAGAAGCTGCTAGTGGACGCCATCGCCAAGGCCGACAACTCCCTCAACACCTACAAGAACGACCTGGCCTACCAGGTCAAGTTCAACGCGGCCGTGCGCCGGTTCGAGGAGGGTATCACCGACAACGCCTTCGACCTCTCGGCCCTCATGATGGGGTCCGTGCAGGGGACCGAGCTGAACCCCCCGGCCATGGAGAGGGACGACCCGCCCCGCTGGGTCGTGGACCTGGAGGAGCCGGCCCTGGACGAGGCCGGCGCGCAGGAATCCGTGGACGGCCAGCCCGTGAGCTCCCCGCGCGAGCTCCCGGTCCACACGGACCCGGCGCGGCCCGAGACCCTCCTGGGCCCGGACGGGGAGCCACTCTGCCTGGCGGAGCTGGACCGCCCGGCCTGGCGGCGGACCGAGGCGGGCGCCTGGGAGCCGGACCCCTCCCGCAAACCCCTGGTCCGGGCGCGGCCCCGGGAGGGCGAAGACAAGGCCTGGGAGACCCTGGCCGGCGAGCCCGTGGCCGCGGAGGCAGTGGAGGCGGGCTCTCGCCGGCTCCGCAGGGTCGAGCGGTCGGTCGACGTCATCGACATGGACGTCCTCCTCACGGAGAAGGGACGCAAGATCAAGATCGACCCGGAAGGGAACGCCATCGACCCCAAGGAGAAGGGGATCTTCCTGACCCGGCCTGGGCGTGTCCAGGTCCTGCCCGGGGCCGAGGGCTACATCGACCTGAACCGCAGGGAGCCGGTCCTGGCGGTGCGCCGGCAGGTGACCGACTACCGCAAGGAGAAGGACCCGGCCACACAGAAGGATCGCTGGGTCCCGGTCCTGGACCTGGAGACCGGGACGCCCCTCTCGAGGGAGGCCTGGGTGCGCGTCATCCCCGACGGCCGGGGGGGATACCTGGACAACGACCCGAACGGGAATCCCGTGGAGGAGACCCCCGTCCGCCTGGACGAACAGGTCTACGCCCAGACCACCCTGGTCTACCTGGAGGACAAGCTGGCCTGGGCCAAGGAGAACAAGGAGGCCTACGACAAGGCCGTCCAGAACGGGAAGGAGTACATCGCCCAGAGCAAGTGGAGCCTGGCCCGGCTGGAGCTGGACTTCGCCAAGGAGATCCTGAATACCCAGGAACTGGAAGGGCTCTACCGGGAGTCGGCCTACGGCGAGGAGAGGGAGAAGGGGGAGGAGGCCAAGCGTCGCGGGTCGAAGGATGCCCTGGAGCAGGCCAAGGCCCATTTCGACAAGGCCATGACCTACACCGAGGTCCCCCAGGCCCGCAAGGAGCTGAACTCGCTCATCACCGAGTGCAACGAGGCCATCGTCCGGGAGATCGTCTCCGAGGCCCGCCTCCGGTTCGGAGAGGGGAACTGGGTCGAGTGCATCGCGAGGACGGAGGCGGCCCTGGCCATCATCCCCACGGACCGGGAGGCCCGCTACTACCGGCGCGAGGCCACCTACAACAAGGTGAAGCGCGAGGACTCGGTCTACGTCTCGGTCTTCGGGGTGGAGGGGGCCCGCACCTACACGGTGGGCAGCCGCGAGATGGACGACAACAACAAGATGCACGACGTCACCCCCACCCGCTCCTTCTACCTCTGCAGGTTCGAGGTGACGAACCGCGAGTACCTGGAGTTCGTGACAGACCAGGGCTACGCCGCCGCCGCCCCCTGGTGGGACGAGGGGGCCCGGCCCTACCTGGACCCTGGGCGCGCCGACGCCTTCGTCGTGAACCTGGAGAAGGAGGGCGAAGAGCGCCGGATGGGCCCCCTGGGCTGGACCGACGACCGCGTGCCTGTGGCCGGCAAGGAGGGCCACCCGGTGACGGGCCTATCCTGGTACGAGGCCCGGGCCTACTGCCGCTGGCGTACGGCGAAGAGGGGCGACCCGGTTCGGCTCCCCACCTGGGCCGAGTGGGAGATCGCCGCCCGGGTGGACCCCAAGACCCAGAACATCTCCTCCAAGTTCCCCTGGGGCGAGTCCTTCACCAACATGGACAGCTTCAAGTCCTCCACCGTGGACGCCACGGCCCCCCACGCCGACGTCTCCCTCACGGGCTGCTACCACCTGGGTGGAAATGCCTTCGAGTGGACCGACGGGGCGGACCTGGTCTTCTCGGACAAGCCCGAGGACGACCTCAACCCCGTCCGTGCCCAGGGGGCGGTGACGGTCCTCCGGGAGATGGCGCTGGCCCCGGTCCTGCGCGGGGGCTCCTGTGGGTGGAACAACGTGGCCCTGGCGGAACGCTATGCCCGCGCGGCCAAGGTCTTCATCCCCCACCCCTCGCACCGGACCGACAAGACCGGTCTGCGCCTCACCCGGGACGTGGCGGAGGGCGAGCTGTGACCGCGGTGGGACGCCTCGTCCTCGCCCTCCTTGTCGCGCTCGCCACGGGCTGCTCCGGGACCCGCGCCGTGGTCAAGCTGGACGACGACCCCCGGACGCGAGCCATCCGGGCCAAGGCCCCGCCCTTCCTGGATTACAAGGTCTCGGTCCTGCCGCTCCCGGCCTTCGACCATGCCACGCTCAACATCACGCGCACGAGCAAGCCGGAGGTCTATTCCCTCGGTCTGGACCGGCAGTCCTTCGACAAGTTCACCCGGGAGAAGTTCCGGGAGGAGTTCATCCAGCTCCTCTCGGATCACAAGGTCTTCACCAGGGTCCAGGAGCTGGGGAACCCCAACGACACCGCCTTCCAGGGGGACAAGCTCGACGAGCGAGACATCAAGGACAACTACCTGGAGCAGGCCTGGGAGGCCGAGGACGACGTGGTCATCACGCTCCGGGTCACGCGGATCGACTGCGTCTTCCTGGACCACCAGTACACCGCCATGAACTACTTCCTCTGGTTCATGTTCTGGGCCCCCCACCTCTTCATCCCCGACGAGATCTTCGGGGCGGAGATCGAGGTGCAGGCCCAGTTCTGGAGCGTCCACACCAAGGAGAGCCTGGGCAACATCACCTGGCGCGGGACGAGCAAGTTCGCCATGACGGACCGCGAGAGGGGCTGGCTCTACATGGGGACGGTCCCCGGCTGGACCTCCATGAAGGAGTCCAACTGGCAGGAGGTCCACCAGCGGGTCATGCCCCTGGCCATGGACGACCTGAAGGCCAACATCCTCTCCTACTTCCAGCTCGAGGCCGAGGAGCTGGCCACGGCCCGCGCCGACCGGCTCTTCCGGGACGAGGTGATCCGGACGGCCCAGGCCCCCCAGGAGGCGGGCCAGCCCGACTTCCGCTCGACGGAGGCAGCGCCGGAGTTCCACGTCAAGATGTCCAAGCGCATGGCCATGGTGGTCGGGGTTTCGGAGCACCAGGACTCCAAGATCCCCTCGCTGAACTTCGCGGCCCGGGACGCCGGCGACATGGAGGCCTTCTTCAAGGACCCCGAGAAGGGCGCCGCCCGCGACAAGAGCATCTGGCTCCGGCAGAACGCCAATGCCACCAAGGCCAACATCCTCGCGGACCTGGAGGCCATGGCCCACCGGGCCCTCCCGGACGACCAGGTCTTCATCTACTTCGCGGGCTACGCCGCCACCCTGCCTCCCACCGAGGAGTTGCTCCAGCAGGGGATCACGGAGCGCACCTTCCTGGTGGCCCACGACACGGAGCTGGACAAGCTGGAGGAGACGGCCATCTCCGTGGAGCTGGAGCTGGCCCTGGCCCTTTCGAACATCAAGGCCGAGAGGCTCATCCTGGTCCTGGACACCTCCTTCAACGGGACCGAGGCGGGTCGCTGCCTCACCCACAAGGTCGCGACCGTGGATCTCATCCCGGCGGAGCAGATCTTCGAGGAGGGCCTGCGGACGAGGATCAGCGACCGGCCCAACATGATCCAGATCACCTCGAACCTGTCGGGGGAGAACGCCTACGAGCACGAGAACTTCAGCCACGGGGTCTTCACCTACTACCTCCTGGAGGCCGCGACACCGGTGGAGGGCGTCGCCCCGGGCGACCGCGATGGCGAGCACGGGGTCACCCTGCTCGAGGCCTACGAATACGCTCGGACCCACGTGGAGGAGCTGACCCTGACCCAGGGCTTCACCCAGAGGCCCTACGCGGTGGCCCGCGAGGGCCTGATGGCGGAGATAGGCTTGAAGCTGGAGACGGCGCGGTAGGAGGAGAGAGACATGGCGCAGCTCATCGTGATCGACGGGCCGAACATCGGGATGATGTTCCCCCTGTCCAAGAAGACCACCATCGGCTCCGACGACGGCAACACCATCCGCCTCACGGACAAGGAGGTGGCGGCCCAGCAGGCGGTCATCACCAGCAAGGGCGACGAGTGGCTGGTCACCAACAAGGACAAGAAGATCGAGATGCGGGTCAACTCGGTCACGACCAAGGAAATCAAGCTCAGCGACGGGGACTGCGTCGAGTGGGGGATGACCAAGGTCTTCTTCAACGCCGAGAAGGAGAGGGCCGCGGTGGAGGCGGCCAAGGGCGCCGCCGGGCCGCGCAAGGCAGGCGGGGCGGGCGGCCAGCCCACCCCCGGGGAGAACCTGGGCGGGAACACGGTCCAGACCCGCCAGAAGTTCTTCGACAACGCCGACGACGTCCTGGCCTCCCTCTGCGGCGTGGGCGGCGGCGGTGGCGCCGACAACAAGGCCACGGAGCGACTCCAGGTCCTGTTCCGCGTCACCCACGCCATCTCCAGCATCATGGAGTTACAGCCGCTGCTGGAGGCCCTCTTCACCATCATCTTCCAGGAATGCCAGGCGGACCGCGGGGCCATCCTCTGGGTGGAAGGGGACGCGGAGAAGGACCCGGAGGGTTGCAGCTTCACCACGGCCATCGAGCTGATCCGCGGGGCCGAGGGCCAGCCGCCCCAGAAGCCGCCCGAGCCCATCAAGTACTCCCGCACCGTGGTCAAGGAGGCGGTGAAGACCAAGGAGTCCATCCTCACCGCCGACGCCCAGGCGGACGCCCGGTTCGGGGCGGCCATGTCCATCATGGACCAGAAGATCTGCTCCGTCATGTGCGTGCCCCTGGTGGTGAAGAAGAAGGTCATCGGCCTCATCCTCCTGGACACCACCAAGCAGTACAAGGCGTTCTCCAAGGGCGACCTGGAGCTCATGACCGGCGTGGCCATGCAGGGTGCGGTGGCCATCGACAACGTCCGCATGCAGGCGGCCATGAAGGACAAGGACCGCCTCGAGCACGAGATGGGGATCGCCGCCTCGATCCAGATCGACCTCCTCCCGAAGAAGATCCCGGCGTCCAAGCACCTGGACATGGCGGGCTACATGGTGCCGGCCAAGGAGGTGGGGGGCGACTACTACGACTTCCTCTACACCAAGGACTCGCCGGACATCCTCGTCGCCATAGGCGATGTGTCCGGCAAGGGGCTCCCGGCCGGGCTGGTCATGGTCATGGCCCGGTGCTTCCTGAAGATCCTCGCCAAGACCGACATGAGCACCCGGGAGATGGTGCTCGCCCTGAACGAGAACCTGCAGCAGGACACGAAGTCCAACATGTTCATGACCATGAACGTCCTGCGCTTCAAGGAGTCGGAGAGCAAGCTCTACTACACCTCCGGCGGCCACGAGCACATCATTATCTGGAGGAACGGCCAGAAGGAGGAGGACGGGCGCCAGAAGGTGGAGTGCATCAAGGCCGGCGGGACCGCCCTGGGGCTCCTCAAGAACCAGCTCGCCGGACGCCTCTACGTCGAGAAGACCATCGACCTGAACGTGGGGGACACGGTCCTGCTCTACACCGACGGGGTCTCGGAGGCGGTGAACGAGAAGGGCGACTTCTACGAGCTGGAGAACGTCGTGGAGCTAGGCCGCAAGCACGGCCACCACGCCACCGCCGACGAGGTCTTCAACGCCATCCTGGACGAGCTGAAGGTCTACATGGGGGACGCCGAGCAGCACGACGACATCACCATGGCGATCCTCAAGCGCCGGGAGGACGAGAACCCCAAGGAGAAGGTCGGCCAGGGCTCCACCTCCGCCAAGACCGCCCCCCCGCCGCCGGAGGAGAAGCCCAAGGCGGAGAAGAAGCCGGAGGCGGTCCCGGCCGCCGCGCCGGCCGCCGCGCCCGCGGAGACGAAGGAGGCCCCCGCGCCGGCAGCGGCGCAGGCCTAGGGCACTCTGCCCCCTCGCCTCCGGGGGCGCGGGTATAATCTCCCCCCGCCATGGCAGAGGAGGTGGATCGCAGACTCGTCCAGCTCGCCCAGGAGCGGCGGCTGGTCACGGTCTCCCAGATCCGCGACTGCCGCCAGATCCAGCGCGAGCTGGCGGGCATGGGGATCGAGAAGCCCCTGGACCAGATCCTCCTCGAGCAGAACTTCATCGACTACCGCACCCTGCAGCAGCTCAAGCTGGAGCTGGCCCTCCCGGCGGACGACTCGGCGGTCCGCTACCGGAAACCGGAGAAGGCGCCCCGGGAGGAGGGCCGCGAGGGTCCGGGCGAGTGGACGAGGCGCGCGCCCGACGCCAGCCCCGACACCGAGCATGGCACCACGGCGCCCACCCCGGGCCCGGCCGAGGACGAGGCGGAGGACGAGGACGAAGACTCCGCCCCCGCGCGCCCCTTCCGTTTCGAGGAGGAGACGGGGGGCCCCCTGGAGCTGGAGGAGACCTCGGAGGTCCTGGTCGAACGCCCCGCGCCTCCGGAGCCCGAGGAGGTACCCCAACCTCGCGGCCGCAGGCCTCCGCGCTGGGCCCTCCCCGCCGCCGCGGGGGTTCTCCTCCTGGTCTTGGCGGTGTGGGGCTGGTCGGCCGCCTCCGCCCGCCGCGCCGACCGGCTCGCGGGCGAGGCCCGGCGGCTCCGCGCCCAGTACGAGCGCTATTACTCTGAAGGCCTGAAGGAGGAGCAGGCACGGCACTGGCGCGAGGCCCGAGCCTACTACCTGGAGGCGAAGCGCGAGGGGGAGGCCTACAACCGTGTCGTCGGGGAACTGGGCGCCGAGGAGCTGCAGCCCTTGCGGACGGAGCTGGGTGAGGTGGAGGGGCGCGCCGCCGCCATGGAGGACCGATCGGGAAGCGACACCCCCGAGGCCCCCGAGGAGGGATCGGGCCTCGTGCCCACGTCCACGCCCACGGCCAAGGCCACACCCCCGGCCACACCTACGTCCACGGCCACGACCACGCCCACGACCACGCCCACGGCCATGACCACGCCCACGGCCATGACCACGCCCACGGCCATGACCACGCCCACGCCCACGGCCACGAACACGCCCCCCGCCACGCCCGCGGCCGCCGACCCGCCGACGGCCCTCCGGGACCTGGAGGTCCTGGAGGCCTCGGTCCTTCCCGTGGTGGAGGTGGACCGGACCACCGGGGCCGCCTGGCTGGACCAGGTGGAGGCCTACGAGCGAGCCCACCCGGCGCCCCCCCCGGACCTGGCCTGGCGCGTGGCCTACCGCAAGGGTCTGGCGGCCTTCGCCGCCGCTCGCTACGAGGACTCCTGCGCCTCCCTGGAGCGGGCCCTCGTGTCCCACCCCGAGGAGGCGGATTGCTGGCGCGCCCTGGCCCGAGCGGCCATCGTCGCCGGGCGCACGGACTCCGCCCGCGGCGCGTTTCGCTGGCTCGCGCAGAACGACCCCCACCGCGCGGGCCGCGACCGGGCCGCCGAGTGGATTCCCCACCTGGACGGCCTGGGGGAGCCGGCCCCGGGCTTCCGCCGCGCGGACATGGACGGACAGGAGGTCTCCCTTTCGGCCCTGGCGGGGGCGGTCGTGGTCCTCGACTTCTTCGACGCCACACGGCCCCGGGACGAGGCCACGCTGGCCAGCATCCGCGCGCTGGCCGCAACGCGCGCTACGGAGCCCAGGCTGCGCGTCTACGGCGTGGCCTACGCCGGCGGGGACGAGGAACTACGCGGGCACATTCGCGCCCACGGCATCACCTGGCCCGTCATCCCGGACCCCGGGGGCGCGGTGGCGGGCAACTTCGGGGTGGGCCACGGAGCCCGGGTGGTGGTGGTGGACCGCGACGGCCGGTTCCGCTACGTGGGCACGGCGAGCCCCTACCTCGTCCGGCTGGTGGAACACTGGCTTCCCCTGGGCAGCACCTCCCCGCCCCCCCTCCCCGCCGCCGTGCGCGACCGGCTCCCGGCCCCGGGCGAGTCCGTCGTCACCCTCCGCGACGGACGCCGCCTGGTGGGGAGGCTGCGCGAAGACGGTGACCACTACGTGGTCGAGGGCCCGTACGGGGACACCCTCGTCCCACGGACCGAGGTCCTCTCCATAGACCGCGCCAGCGCGGGTCCCAGGTAGAGGGCCTGCCCTGTTCCCCATCGGCAACAGCTGGAACCCCTGCGCCGGCTGCACGGCCTGCTGCCGCTACGTCGCCGTCCCCATCGACGAGCCCGAGGACCGGCACGACTACGACCAGGTCCTGTGGTACCTCCTCCACGAGAACGTGGGCGTCTTCATCGACGACGGGGGGGAATGGAACGTGGAATTCCGGACCGTGTGCCGCGCCCTCCAACCCGATGGGCTCTGCTCGATCCACCTGTTCAAGCCCCTAGTCTGCAAGGAGCACGAGGCCACCGACTGCGAGGGGAAGAGCACGGAGACGCCCTACCAGGTCTACTTCACCTCGGCGGAGCAGTTCGTGGCCTACATGGAGGCGCGCGGCTGGTCCCGGGAAGGGTTCGGCTCCTTGCGGGAACGCCCCGGGGGCGGGGCCGTGAGGCGGTCCCGGACGGGCCGGCGGATCCGGCGGTCTGAGTCGCCGTAAGACAATCACTGTCTACATTCGCCGCGCCCACGGGCCTGCCGCCGGCAGGCCCTCCCGCCTTGCGCCTCGCGCAAGGCGGGGGCGCGGGGCTGCGGCGGCGCGATGCGTCGT
>JACQVX010000013.1 GCA_016209495.1 Planctomycetota bacterium | reverse complement strand
CCGGCCCCGGCGGAGACCACGGACACCGGGACGGTGCAGACGCCCGCGGTCCTGACCCTGGGGGCCGTGAATGCCCCGGTGGAGGTGGCCAAGGGCCAGGTGGGCGTCGTGGTGAGCGTCCCCGTCACCAATACCGGCGCGGCCCCCGCCGCCGCCGCCGACCTGGCGGCGGCCCCCGGCGCGGCCAACCTCATCTTCAGCTTGAGCCCCGCCTCCTACACGGCGACGCGCAACGACACCGTGACGCAGGTCGCGGGCGGGGCCACGGCCACGCTCACCTTCAGCGTGAACATCACGAACGCCGGCCTGCCGCCCTCCCCCGAGACCATCGACGCCAGCGTCACCGGGAGCGACGCCAACTCGGGCGCCAGCACGCAGGACGGGGCGGCGAGCGCCATCGACACCTGGACGGTGAAGGCCTGCATCGTCCAGACGACCACCCTCCCCGACGGCTACGAGGGGGTGGCCTACTCCCAGACCCTGGCCGCCACGGGCGGGGACGGGACCTACACCTGGTCCCTCACCGCGGGCGTCCTCCCGGCCGGCCTCGGCCTGAACGGCGCCACCGGGGAGATCAGCGGGACGCCCACCACCACGTCCGCCGGGTCCTATCCCATCACCGTCGAGGCGGACGAGGGGACGGGGACCGACAACCAGGCCCTGACCCTGGTGATCCAGGCGGCGCCGGACATCAACACGGCCTCGCCCCTGCCCGACGGCGAGGTGGGGGTGGCCTACTCCCAGACCATCGACGCCTCGGGCGGCACCACGGCCTACACCTGGGCCCTGGCCGCGGGGACCCTCCCCAGCGGCCTCTCCCTGGGCACCACCGGGCCCGACCCGGACGGCGTGGTCTCCGGCACGCCCACGGCCGGGGTCTCGGCGGCCGCCGGGGACTTCAGCTTCACCCTGCGCTCGACCGGCGCCAACACGGCCACGAATACGAAGGTCTACACCATGCATGTGGTCGGGCCCCTCTCCGCCGTGGCCGTGAGTCCCGAGGTCCTGGCCGTGGATCAGCCCGCCTCGCCCGAGCCCGAGATGGGGCTGCCGGTGCGCTTCCAGGTCACCTTCACCTGCGCACCCGCGACCACCAACAACGCCGGCGGGATCGCGGGCGACGGGCGGATCGCCGTCACCTTCCCGGCGGAGTACACGGTCACGGAGCTGACGGGGGTCACCTTCGTCTCCTGCTCCCCGGCCAACGGCACGGGCGCCGTGACCCGGGTGGGGAACACTCTCATCACCACCTTCACCGGCGGCGGCGGGATCGGGGCCGGGACCGCCGTCACCCTCACGCTGGACAACGTCAAGAATCCGCCCGCCCCCCCCGTCACCACCGGGACCTTCGCCATCGAGACCCGCCGCAGCACCAACGTGGTCGTGGACAGGGTCACCGGTCTGGCGGGCTTCACCACCCAGGACCTCGGCACCTGGTCGGTGGTGTCCCTCGGCGGCCCGCCGTCGGCCCGCCGCGACCACACGGCCGTCTGGACCGGCAAGGACATGATCGTCTGGGGCGGCCGCGACGCGGCGGGCACGGCCCTGGACACGGGATCCACCTACGACCCGGTGTTCGATAGCTGGAGCGGCCTGGGGGTCGTGGCCCTCGCGGCCCGCTACGCCCACTCGGCGGTCTGGGCCAATGACCCCGGCGAGATGATCGTCTTCGGCGGCTGGGACGGGGCCACGGCGTTCAGCAACGGCGCCCGCTACAACCCGGCCACGGGCGTCTGGACCTTGCTCCCTGGCGCGGGCACCCCCTCCGTGCGACGCGAGCACCGGGCCGTCTGGACGGGGCGCTACATGGTGGTCTGGGGCGGCCGGACCGCCGCCGCCGCCTGGCTGAATGACGGGAGTCGCTACCAGTGGGCGACCGACACCTGGGTGGGCATGTTGACCCCGACCGCCGTGCAGCTCCCGAACCGGAATCGGTCGCGGCACTGCATGGTCTGGAGCGAGGGCACGGGCCAGATGGTCGTCTGGGGGGGTCAGATTGGCGTGGCGAGCTACGAGAGCAACGGCGCCCTCTACAACCCGACGGCGAATACCTGGAACGCCGCGCCCATCCCGGCAAGCCCCCTCTCCGCCCGGGCGAGCGCCACCGCCGTCTCCACCGGGGGCAAGGACATGATCGTCTTCGGCGGGACCGACGGCGCGGTGAAGGGCGACGGGGCCACCTACGACGTCTACTCCGACGCCTGGACCAGCCTCCCCGCCGGCGGGGATGCCCCCACGGCCCGGACGGATCACACGGCCGTCTGGACGGGCCGCGAGATGATCGTCTGGGGAGGCTACGATGGGGCGAACCGCCTGCGCACCGGGGCCAGCTACGACCTCGAGGCCGACACCTGGACGCGCACCGCCAAGCTCATCCCCTCCCTGGCCTACCCGGGGGGGACCACCCCGGCCAGGGATAGCCACACGGCGGTGTGGACCGGCAGCGAGATGATCGTCTGGGGCGGCTGGGACGGCACCACCGCCTACAACCGCGGCGGGCGCCTCCAGCCCCCGGCCCGCGCCGAGGTCTGGGAGGCCCTGGGCGGCGTGGCCCCCTCCGCCCGCCGGGACCACTCGGCGGTCTGGACGGGCAAGGAGGTCATAGTCTGGGGCGGCCGGAGCAACGGAGGCGTCACGGCCATCGGGACCGGCAAACGCTACGACCCTGCCTTTAGCTCCTGGCTCACCATGAATACCTTCGCCCCGGCGACCGAGGACGCCGCCCGCTACGGCCACTCCACGGTCTGGACCGGCCAACTGCTCGTCCTCATGGGCGGCTCGGACATCGGGGGCGCCGCGGTGGACCTGAGCATCCGGACCTACGACCCTGGCCTCAATAGCTGGACCGACACCGGCCTCAACTTCAACGCGAGTCTCAGCTTCGGCGGGGCCTTCTGGGACGGGAACCGGGCCGTGATGCTGGGCGGCGCCAGCGCCGACCCGGTGAATGCCGGCGGCGTCCCCACGGAGGCCGGCGGGGACCTCGCGGGCATATGGTATGACGTGGACGGCGCAAACGACGGGACCACCAACGACCCCTCGCTCTCCATTGGCGCCTTCAACGGCCGGTACGACCACACGGTGACCTGGACGGGCGAGTACGCCGTCGTCTACGGCGGACGCATCACCACTGCATCGGCGCTCCCGCCGGAGGTGGCCGCCCGCTACGACCCGACTGCGAACACCTGGCTCACCGTGACGCCGCCGCTCACCATCGGCGGCCGGTACGCCCACTCGGCCGCCTGGACGGGCTACGAGGTCATCATCTGGGGCGGTCACAACGGGGCGGCCACCTTCTACGGCGACGGCGAGCGCTACGACCCCGTCGGCAACGGGTGGAACGGGGCCCTGCCGGCCCTGAACGCCCCCACGGCCCGGCGCTTCCACACGGCGGTCTGGACCGGGGCCGACATGATCATCTGGGGCGGCCAGGACGGCGCGGGGGTGCTGGGCACCGGCGCCCTCTTCCGGCCCTCGGACGACCTCTGGACCGCCGTGACCAACACCGGCGCCCCGGCCGCCCGCTTCGTCCACACCGCCACCTGGACCGGCCGCTACATGGTGGTCTTCGGCGGGTCCGACGGCGCCGGCAACGGCCTCACCACGGGCCTGCGCTACGAGCCGCCGAGGCCGTGACCCGGGCCCTGCGGCGCGGGCTCCTCGCCCTCCTCCTCTCGGGCTGCCCAGGGCCCCCCCCCCCGAGCGCCGCTCAGGCGCCGGCGGCGGGCTCGGTGGTGGCCGTGGCGGTGGGGGAGCGGGCCTGGACCCCCGAGGACCTCGAGCTGCGCGCCCGCCTTGTCCTCCAGGGATACCCCGAGTACCGGGACCCACACCTCGCCGCCCTGGCCCAGGTGGTGGAGGGGGGCCTCTACCTCGAGGTCTGCCGGGCCTTCGGTCGCCCGTTCACGGAGGAGGCCCTGGACGCCGAGCTGGCGCGCATCGACCGCGAGACCCAGGACCCCGAGCGCCTGGCGGCCAGGAAGGCCCTGGCCGGCGGGGCCGCCACCCGGGGCTACCGCTGGGTCCTCGCGGGCCTGGACCTCGCGAATCGCCACTTCAGCGCCGTCTACCCCACGCTGGAGTCGGTGCACGGGGGCCTCGCCGGGCGGGCCCGCGCCTTCGTGGAGCGTCTCCAGGCCGGCGGGGCCCAGGGCCTCCGGGCGGCCGCGGCGCGGGAGGAGGGGGCCGAGTACCGGGAGTGCCTCTTTTCCCCGGCCTTCGGCTTCCGGGACGAACGCGAGGTGGAGGCCGAGGTCGCCCCCGACTACCTGGACCCCGGGGGCGCGGGGGTCTACGCCACCATCGAGGCGCGGGCCTTCGCCGGGACGCCGGCCGGCCAGCTCCACCACGGCGTGGCGAGCACCGACGACGCCTTCCTGGTCCTCTGCTGGACCGGCTGGTACTCCGAGGAGCGCGGGATCCGGCGGGTGGTGGTGGTGCGCTTCCCCAAGCGCCCCCTCGAGGAGGTCTTCTGGGAGCACGCCGCGAAGGTCCCGGTCTGGGTCGCGAACGAGGCCCTCGCCAGCCGCCTGCGCGAGAAGGTGGAGTGGGCGGCGGGCCTGCATTGGGTAGAGCGCCCCTGAGGCCCTATAATCCGGGGTCGAGGAGGACCAGGACCATGGACGCACGGATGAGCGCGCGACCGGAGGTTGCGAGCGAGTGATGACCGCCGATCCCCCCATCACCTACGAGATCCTCTGCCGGATGCCCGACGACGGGAAGCGATACGAGCTATTCGCGGGAGATATCTTCGTGACCCCGAGCCCGTTCTACGAGCACCAGAACGCGATCCAGGCCCTGTTCAAGGTGCTGGTCAACCACGTCTCGGAATGCGGCCTGGGCAAGGTCTTCACGGCCCCCTTCGACGTGGTGTTCACCGAGCAGGACGTGACGGAGCCGGACCTGCTCTACATCGCGAAGGAGCGCCTGGGGATCATCCGGGGCGTGGTGCGGGGGCCCCCGGACCTCTGCGTGGAGGTCCTCTCCGAGTCCACGGAGGGGCGGGACCGCTCGGTGAAGCGCCGCCTCTACGCGCGAGAGGGCGTTCGGCACTACTGGCTGGTGGACCCGGCGGCCCGCACCCTGACGGAGCTGGTGCGGCGCGGGAACGCCTACCGCCAGCGGCGCGTCTGGACCGGCGAGGAGCGCGTGAGGCCGGCGCTCTTCCCGGGGCTGGAGTTCCCCCTCGCGGCGCT
>JACQVX010000049.1 GCA_016209495.1 Planctomycetota bacterium | reverse complement strand
GCTCGAAGCGCCGCTCGCGCCGGGAGGCGTCCGGCTCCGAGTAGGCGGCCTCCCGCAGGCGGTGGTAGCGCCGGGCCGCGGCCAGGTCCCCGGCGGCCTCCCGCCGGCGGACCTCCAGGTAGACCGCCTCCTCCACCAGCATGCGGTCCACCTCCAGGGGTAGCGTCACGGGTCCTCCGGACCCTCGGGCGCAGGGGCTCCGCCACGGGCGGGACAGCCACCACAGCTCATGGGGGCGACCTCCCAGGCGCCCTCCAGGGGGCGAAGCGGCAGGGTAGGCGGCCCGCCCTCGACGCCCAGGGATGCGCACTCGTCCCGGACCGCCTCGGCCAGGAGGGTGCCCAGGGCGTCGTAGGGGGCCCTGGCGCCGCCGGCGAGCTTGCGTCCCAGGGCCGGGGCCCAGCGTCCCAGATGCTCCCCCAGGAAGCGGCGCCGCGCCTCGCGGACCTCGGCGAACCGCCCCTCGCCGTCCCGGGCGCGCGCCTCGGCCTCGCGCCAGGCCAGGTAGTGGGCGAACTCGCACTCCGCGGCCACGTGGTCGGGGCGGTCCCCCGCCCGCAGGGAGGGCTGGAGGCCCCAGGCCCGGTAGAAGCCCACCAGGGCGCCCAGTTCCCGCGGGACGTCGTCGCTCTCGACCCCGCCGTATTCCAGCTCGTAGGGGGGGAAGGTCGAGCGCACCGAGTGGCCGAAGGTGTGGACATAGGCCTCCAGCATGCCGT
This sequence comes from Planctomycetota bacterium, assembly GCA_016209495.1. GTDB lineage: Bacteria > Planctomycetota > JACQVX01 > JACQVX01 > JACQVX01 > JACQVX01. Next base: position 2,042 of record JACQVX010000049.1, on the reverse strand, counting down.
GGGGGCCCGCCTCCGTCAGGGCCCGGGCCACGGCGTAGCGGGCCGCCTCCAGGGCCGTGGTCGAGGCAGGGTCCAGGGCGGTCACCGAGGCGTCCAGCCCGGCGCGGGCGGGGCCGGAGCGCAGCTCCTCCAGGAGGCCCGGCGTGGGGTAGCGCAGGGCCTGGGCCAGGAAGGCGAGGACCCCGGAGCGGGCGCGGACCCGGTCCACGGTGTCCTGGGCGCCGGCCACGGCCACGGGGGCGCCCATCAGATGGACCCCGGGTGCTTCTCCGGCCGCACGTAGAAGGGCTCCTCCACCTTGGTGCGGAAGAGCTCCTCGCCGTCACGGCCGTAGGCGATGACCGTATCGTCGTAGAGGGTGAAGGGGCGGCCGTGGACCTCCGTCTCGTAGACCTTCGGCCCCTCCTCGATCTTGTAGCTGTAGATGACCCGGTTGTCGCGGCGGAAGAGCTGCAGGACCGCGAGCAGCTCCCGGTCCGGCACCGTGTACCGTTCGATGGCCTGCCCCACGCCGGGGCCGAACATCTGCTCCAGGTACGGCCGGGGCACCCAGCGCGGCGGGATGTAGTAGCCGTTGGGCTGGGTCCCGAGCTGAGGGTAAAGGGGCAGGGCCACCCGCGCCACCTTCACGAGGTAGTAGAGGGGGTGCCGCGGGTCCTCCGCCCAGTCGCCGTCCGGTCCCACCTGGACCAGCCCCTGCATGCGCACCTGCCCGATGCACGCCGCCATGCACCGCGTCTCCATGGGGCGGCCGCCGGTCTCCGGGTCCTTGCCCTCGAGCCGGGGGGAGCACGCGATGCACTGCTCGCTCACCCGCGTGGTAGGCCGGTACATGGGCTTCTTGTAGGGACAGGCCTCGACGCACTTCCGGTAGCCGCGGCAGCGTGCCTGGTCGATGAGGACGACGCCGTCCTCCTCGCGCTTGTAGATGGCCTTGCGGGGGCAGGCCGCCAGGCAGGCCGGGTACGAGCAGTGGTTGCAGAGCCGGGCCAGGTAGAAGAACCAAGTCCGGTGCTCGGGCAGGCTCACGCCGCCGGGCTCGTAGCCGCCGACCCCGGAGCCGGTGGAGGTGGCGGAGTCCTCATGGATGTTGGGCGAGGCCCACTCGTCGTCCGCGGGGAGGTAGCCCAGGACCCGGCCCGGCGCCGCGGCCCCGTCCGCCTGGGGCGCGGCCCCGTGGGCGGCCTCGAAGATGGTCTCCCCCTCGAAGCGGCCCGCGCTGGACCAGGTCTGGCCGCCGGGGTTGGCCTGCTCCAGGAGCTGGAGGAGCTTCACGTCCCAGCCCTGGGGGTAGCCGCCGTAGGGCTTGGTCTCCACGTTCGTCCACCACATGTGTTCTTGGCCCTTCGAGAAGGTCCAGGTGGACTTGCAGGCCATGGTGCAGGTCTGGCAGGCGATGCACCGGTTGATGTTGATGACGAACGCGAACTGCCGCCGCGGATAGGCGGCCGCGTAGGGGTATTCCATGGCGCGGCCGATCTGCCAGTTGGGGACCTGGGGCATGGCTACTGGCCTCCTTGCACGGCACGCCCCGGGCGGCGTGCCCGCGCCACCAGGGAGCGCACGTAGGCCTCGCCCCTGGCGCGCCAGACCCCGTGGGGGGCGGCGTAGAACGGGTCGCGGAACAGGGCCACCACCCGCTCGGGCGGCAGGCCCTGGCTCAGGAACTCCTCCACGAAGGCCGTGGCCATGGCCTCCAGGGCCTCGGGCCCCGCCGGGCAGGAGACCGCGACGGCCTCCAGCGGGTCCGTCACGTCGGGGTCGTCGCGCGGGGTCACGGTTCAGGCCTTCCTGACCGAGACGAAGCCGCCGGCCAGGTACTTCTGCATGAACCCCGCCTCGTTGCCGGGGCTGCGGCCCGTGGTGGCCGGGGCCCAGACCCCGTGGCCCCCCAGGCCCCCGTCCTCGGCCTTGACCACCCGGACCAGGGTCTCCTTGGGGACCGTGTTGATGGCGTGGTTGTCGGCCTCGCCGCCGAAGAGGAAGCCCATCTTCACCTTGGCCTTGTGGAAGAGGGTGTCGGTCTGGTGCATGGGCATGTG
>JACQVX010000054.1 GCA_016209495.1 Planctomycetota bacterium | reverse complement strand
GCCAGGCCCAGGGCCTGTTCCGCCGCCTCCATCATGGACTCGGGCAGGGTAGGGTGGGCGTGGACCGTGAGGGCCAGGTCCTCCAGGGTCGCCCCCATCTCGATGGCCAGCGCGCCTTCGGCCACCAGGTTCGAGGCCTCTGGCCCCACCACGTGGACCCCGAGGACGGTACCGCTCGCGGCCTCGGCCACCACCTTGACGAGGCCCTCCGATTCGCCCGTGGATAGCGCGCGTCCGCTGGCGGCGAAGGGGAAGCGCCCCACCCGCGGCTCCGGTCCACGGGCGCGGGCCTCCGCCTCCGTGAGGCCCACCCCGGCGATCTCCGGGTCGGTGAACACGGCCCAGGGCATCGCCCGGACGTCGTAGCGCTCCGGGCGGCCAGCCGCCACGGCCGCGGCCACCAGGCCCTCCCTGGAGGCCTTGTGGGCCAGGAGCGGCGGCCCCGCCACGTCCCCTATGGCGAAGACGCCCGGGGCGCTGGTGCGCATCTGGTCGTCGACGGTGATGAAGCCGCGCGCGTCCGTGCGCACCCCCGCCTCCGCCAGCCCCAGGGCCTCGGTGTTCGGTCGGACGCCCACCGCCACCAGGACGCGATCCGCCTCCAGGGCAATCCCCTCGCCCTGGGCCAGGCCCACCTCCAGGCGGCCCTTCACGTCCAGGCCCCTGGCCATGGCCCGGAGGTGGACCTCCACCTCGAGGCGGCGCAGGCGGCGCGCGACGACCTTGACCAGCTCCGGGTCCGTCCCGGGGAGGAGGGCGTCGGTGGCCTCCACGACCGTGACCCGGCTCCCCAGCCTGGCGTAGAAGACACCGAGCTCCAGGCCGATCACGCCGCCGCCCACCACCACGAGCCGCGCGGGGGTCTCGGTGAGGTCCAGGGCCTCCTTGCTGGAGATGACTCGCGCCCCATCGAAGGGGAGGGCGCGCAACTCCACGGGACGGCCGCCGGTGGCGAGGATGACATGACGGGCCTCCAGCGTCCTCTCCCCCTCGGGCCCGTCGAGGGCGAGCCGCGTGGGCGTGAGGAACCGGGCCTCGCCGGCGACCTGCGCCACGCCGTTCTGGCGGAGGAGGAGCTCGATGCCCTGGCCGAGGCGCTTCACCACCTCTGCCTTCCGGCGCTGGAGGGTTGCCAGGTCCATGCTCACCTCGCCGGTGCGGATGCCCCATTCCGCGGCCCCACGCACCCGCTCGAAGAGCCCTGCCGCATGGATGAGCGTCTTGGAGGGGATGCAGCCGTGGTTGAGGCAGATGCCCCCCACCCGGTCCCGATCGATGACGGCGGCGCGCAGCCCGTACTGGGCCGCGCGGATGGCGGCGACGTAGCCCCCCGGGCCCGCCCCCACCACGGCCACGTCGAACGGTCCCAGGGGCGGCTCAGCCATGGGCCCCCTCCCTGCTACCAGCCCCCCGCGCCTCGGCGAGCTGACGCTCCAGCTCCGGTGTGGGCTCGGCGTAGACGTCGTCGAAGAGGCTCTCCAGGGGCGGCCGGGGGGCCGCCTCTGCCGCCTCGATGGCGGCGTTCAGGGCCGCCTGTACCCTGGCCAGGAGGGCCGCCTCCTCCTCGTCCCCCCAGAGGCCACGGGCCTCCAGGAACCGCCGCATGCGGAGCAGCGGGTCGCGGCCGCGCCAGGCCTCCACCTCCGCGGGGTCCCGGTAGCGAGAGGGGTCGTCGGACGTGGTGTGGCCGAGCATCCGGTAGGTCACCGCCTCGATGAAGGTGGGCCCCCCACCCGAACGGGCCCGCTCCACCGCCTGGAGGGTGACCCGGTGCACCGCGAGCACGTCGTTGCCGTCCACCCGGACGCCGGGCATCCCATAGGCCTCGGCCCTCTCCACCAGGCGGGACGCCGCGGTCTGGCGCTCGACCGGGACCGTGATGGCCCAGCCGTTGTTCTGGCAGAAGAGGACCACCGGGGCGCGGTAGACGCCCGCGAAGTTTAGGGCCGCGTGGACGTCGGGTTCGCTCGTGGCCCCGTCACCCATGTAGGCCATGGCCACCGTGTCCTCGCCTCGGATCCGGGCGGCCATGGCCGCCCCCACCGCGTGGGGGACCTGGGTCCCGATGCAGCTCGACATCGCGACGTAGTGCGCCGCCGGACTGGAGTAATGGCAAGGCATCTGACGTCCCCGGACCACGTCCAGCGCGGTCCCGTAGCACTGGTGCACCAGGTGGGACAGGGGCATGCCGCGCATGAGGGCGGCGGGATACTCCCGCAGGGCAGGGAAGACCCAGTCCTGGGGCCCCAGGGCCGCCACGCTCCCCACCACCGTGGCCTCCTGGCCGGTGATGGGGCCGTAGAAGGCGATGCGGCCCTGGCGCTGGAGGTGCATCATGCGGCCGTCGATGGTCCGGACGGTGAGCATCCACAGGTAGAAATACCGCAGCTCGCTGTCCGGAGGCGCCGGAGGCGAGGCGGGGTCCAGCTCCCCGCGCTCGTCCAGGACTCGGACCATCTGCGTCGTCACTCGCTGCGCACCCTCCGGTTGCTCGCTCACTACTCGCTGCGCAACCTCCGGTGGCTCGCTCATGCCTCCAGGACCAGGCGCCGCGGGTCCTCGAGCCTCTCGCGCACCCGGCGGCCGAAGGCTGCCCCCACGGCCCCGTCCACGACCCGGTGGTCGAAGGAGAGCGAGAGGTGCCCGACCTCCCGCACGACCACCTGGCCGTCCCTCACCACGGGCCGGGGCTTGATCTCGTGGACCCCCAGGATGGCCACCTCCGGGTAGTTGAGGATGGGGGTGGACATGAGCCCCCCGAAGCGGCCCAGGCTCGTGATGGTGAAGGTGCTGCCCTGCACGTCCACCGGGGAGAGCTTGCCCGAGCGCGCCCGCTCGCCCAGGGCGCCCAGCTCCCGCGCGATGGTCAGGACGGGCTTCCGGTCCACGTCCCGTACGACCACCACCACGAGGCCGTCCTCGGTGGCGGCCGCGACGCCCACGTGGTAGTAGCGCTTGAGGACGATCTCCTGCGCCGCCTCGTCCAGCTCGGCGTTCAGGTAAGGGAACTCCCGGAGCCCCGCCACGGCGGCCTTGATGATGAACGGGACGTAGTTCAATCGGACGCCGTGTTCCTGGGCCCTCTTCTGGAGCCCCGCGCGCCAGGCCACCAGTTCCGTGAAGTCCACCTCGTCGACATAGGTGAAGTGGGGCGCGTGGCGCTTCGCCTCCACCATGTGCTCCGCGATGCGCCGCCGGAGGCCGCGCAGGGGGACCCGCTCCACGGCCCGGTCCGCCGCCGCGGTCGGCGTGGGCGCGGCTACGGGCGCTGGCGCGGCCACGGGCGCTGGCGCGGCCACGGGCGCTGGCGCGGGCGCTGGCGCGGGCGCTGGCACGGCCGCGGGCGCGAGGGCGGCCGCGGGCGTGGGCGCGGTGGCAGCCTGTGGGCGCTCGTCCAGGAAGGCATCCAGGTCCGCGCGGGTGATACGCCCGCGGGGGCCGGACCCCGGTACCGTGCCCAGGGACACCCCGGCCTCGCGGGCCGCCTTCCTCACGGCCGGCGCTGCCAGCGGCCGCGTCGATGCCTGCGGCTGACCCATGACGGCGGGCTCGGCGGGCGCCGCCTCGACGTCCTGCGCGTCGGCCGTCGCCGCGGGACGGCCGCCGTTGGTGGGGTCGGCCCCCTGGCGAGCGGCGGCGGGGGCCGGCTCCGCGGCGAGGCCCTCGCCCGGCCGGCCCAGGACCACGAGCGTGGAGCCCACGGGGACCACGTCGCCCTCCTTCCAGGGGACCTGGAGGACCGACCCGGCAATGGGAGAGGTGATCTCCACGTTGGCCTTGTCGGTCATGACCTCGACCATGGGCTGGTCTTGCTTGACCTCGTCCCCCTCCTGGACCAACCAGCGGACCACCTCGCCCTCGACGGTCCCCTCACCGATATCCGGCAGCTTGAATTCCAGAGGCATGGCGCTCGCTCTCCTTTCCGTCAGTACCGTACCGCCTGACGGACCGCGTCCAGGACCCGGGCCGGCGTGGGCAGGTAGTCGTTCTCCAGGGCGAAGGGGAAGGGGGTGTCGTACCCTGTCACCCGATAGATGGGCGCCTCGAGGTACTCGATGGCGCGCTCGGCCACCAGGGCCGAGACCTCGGCGCCGAATCCGGCCGTGCGCGCGGCCTCGTGGACCACCACGAGGCGGCCGGTCCTGGCCACGGAAGCCAGGAGGGCGTCCACGTCCAGGGGGACCAGGCTGCGGAGGTCCAGGACCTCCACCTGGACGCCCTCCGTAGCGGCCTCTTCGGCCGAACGCTCGCAGACCGGGACCATGGCCCCCCAGGCCACCAGGGTCACGTGCTCTCCCCTCCTCACGAGGCGAGCTCGCCCCAGGGGTTCCACGTGCTCGCCCTCGGGGACCTCGCCCCGCGCGCTCCGGTAGAGGTGCTTGGGTTCGAGGAAGATCACCGGGTCCGGGTCGCGGATGGAGGCGGCCAGCAGCCCCTTGGCGTCCGCTGGGGTCGAGGGGATGACTACCTTGAGGCCACTCGTGTGGGCGAAGTAGGCCTCGGTGGACTGGGAGTGGTAATGGCCCCCCCGTATCCCACCGCCGTAAGGGGCGCGAATGACCATGGGGCAGGTGAACTGTCCCCCCGAGCGGTAGCGCATCTTCGCGGCCTCGTTCACGATCTGGTCGAACCCCGGGTAGATGAAGTCCAGGAACTGGATCTCCGCCACGGGGCGCAGCCCGTAGAGGGCCATCCCCACGCCGATGCCGATGATCCCGCTCTCGGCCAGGGGCGTGTCGAAGACTCGCGCCTCGCCGAACTCCTTCAGAAGGCCGTCGGTGGTGCGGAACACGCCACCGGCGCGGGCCACGTCCTCGCCGAAGACCACGACCCGCTCGTCCCGGCGCATCTCGGTGAAGAGGGCGTCGTTGACGGCCTGCAGCAGGTTGAGCGTCGCCATGGCCGGTCTCCTCCTCACTCGCCCCCGGGCCGGAGGAGGCCTCGTCGCTGCTCCTCCAGGTTCCATGGGAGCTCGGCGTAGACCTCCTCGAAGAGGTCGCGCGGGTCCGGCGACGGCGCCGCCTCGGCCTCGGCCACCGCGGTGTTCACCTCGTCCCGGGCTGCCGCGCGGACCTCGTCCTCCTGGGCCTGGGTCCATGCGCCTTGCCCCTCGAGGTCGTGGCGGAGCCGCTCCAGCGGGTCCCTGCGGGCCCAGGTCTCGCACTCGGCCTCGGTCCGGTACCTCCGGGGGTCGTCGGAGGTCGAGTGGGGGCCCATGCGGTAGGTCACGGCCTCGATGAGCGTCGGGCCGCCGCCGGCGCGCGCCCGGTCCACGGCGTCCCGGGCCGCCGTCACGACGGCCCGCACATCGTTGCCGTCGACGCGGACCCCGGGGAGGCCATAGGCCTTGGCCTTGACGGCCAGGGTGGTGGAGGCGGTCTGGCGATCCACCGGGAGGGTGATGGCCCAGCCGTTGTTCTGGCAGAAGAAGACGACCGGCGCGCGATAGACGCCAGCGAAGTTCAGGCCCACGTGGAAATCGTTGGAGGAGGTAGCCCCGTCGCCGAACCAGGTCATGGCCACCTGGTCCCGCCCTCGGGCCCGCATGGCCATTGCGCAACCCGTGGCCTGGACGATCTGGGTCCCTATGGGGCTCGAGATGCTGACGAGGTGGAGGTCCGCGAAGGCGAAGTGGTTGGGCATCTGCCGGCCTCGCGTGCGTCCCAGGTCCCGGCCGTAGAGCTGGAGGACCAATTCCCGGACCGGGGCGCCGCGGAGGAGGGCGATGCCCGGCTCCCGGTAGGAGGGGAAGACCCAGTCGTCGGCCCGGAGGGCGAAGGCGCTGCCTATGTGGGCGGCCTCCTGCCCCGTGGATGGGACGTAGAAGGCGATGCGTCCCTGCCTCTGGAGGTTCATGCCCCGCTCGTCCAGGGCGCGGGTGCGGACCATGGTGCGATAGAGGTGCTTCAGCTCGGCCAGGGAGAGTCCGGTGCTCGCCTCGCCGGGAGGGACCCCCGCCGTCTTCGCCTGGAGCACCGGCTCGGTCGTCATTGCTCGTCGACTCCTTCGCCCGCCCTGTAGGACGAGCGGACCAGGGGGCCGGCCAGGACCCGGCGGAATCCGCGGGCACGCCCTTCGACGGCCAGTTCCTCAAACTCGGCCGGCTCCAGGTATCGCGCCACCGGGAGGTGGGCCGGGGTAGGTTGCAGGTATTGACCCAGGGTGAGGACGTCCACCCCCACGGCGCGCAGGTCATCCATGACGGAGAGGACCTCGCCCGAGTCCTCCCCCAGTCCCAGCATGAGGGAGGACTTCGTCACCCTCGATGCGATGCCTTCGGCGCGGAGCGGCTCCCTCGCGGCGGCGAGTACCGCCAGGGAGCGTTCGTAGGAGGCCCGGCGGTCCCTCACGCGCGGGTGCAACCGGGGCACGGTCTCCACGTTGTGGGCGAAACAGTCGGGGCGCGACTCCAGGAGGGCGGCCAGGGCGGCGCGGTCCCCGCCAAAGTCCCCCGTGAGGGCCTCCACCCTGGCCCCGGTCCGTTCCCTCACGGCCCGCACCGTCTTCGCGACATGAGTCGCGCCGCCGTCCGGGAGGTCGTCCCGGTCCACAGTGGTCAACACCACGTATCGGAGACCCATCTCCGCGACCGCCTGCGCCACCTGGAGCGGTTCCTCGGGGTCGACGCGGCCCCGCGGGTTCCCCGTGGCCACCGCACAGAAACGGCAGGCGCGGGTGCACACGTCCCCCAGGAGCATGAAGGTGGCGTCCCCCGCGGCCCAGCACTCGCCCAGGTTGGGGCAGCGGGCCTCCTCGCAGACCGTGTGGAGACCCCTGCGGCGCAGGACCTCCTTGAGCCGGAGGTAGGCGGCGCCCCCCGGGGCGCGGGCGCGGATCCACTCCGGGGGGCGCGCCCGGGGCAGGGCCTGGGGCGCGCTCAAATGACGTTCTCCTCGTGGATGAGCTCTCCCTGCTGGAACCGGGTGATGGCGAGCGGCGAACAATCCAGCGTCCGTGGGGCGCCGTGGAGGACGGCCTCCGCCGTGAGCTTCCCCACGATGGGCGAATGCATGAAGCCGTGGCCGCTGAAGCCCGCCGCCACCAGGAAGCCCTCGAGCCCCGGCACCCGTCCCAGGACCATGTGGCGGTCCGGGGTGACCGAATAGAGACCCGCCCAGGCCTTGTGGATCCCCGCCTCGGCCACGAGGGGCACCCGGTGGACTGCGCATTCGATGACGTGTTCGAAGAACTCCCAGTCCACCTGCGTGTTGAAGGAGCTTGGCTCGGCCTCGTTGGCCAGGCCCATCATGATGGCCCCGGATTCCTTGCGGCAGTAGAAGCCCGTGTCCATGTCGATGGTCAGCGGGATGAGACCCGGGATGCGGTCGAACGGGTGCGTGACCCAGAGGCAGCGCCGCACCGGGTGGGCGGGGAGGTCTATGCCCGCGAGGGCGGCGACCTGCCGGGCGAAGGGCCCGGCGCAGTCGACCACCACCTCGCACTCGATGGTTCCGTTCGAGGTGCGGACGGACTTCACGCGCCCTCCCTCCGACTCGATCCCGAGGACCAGGGTGTCCAGCTCGAAGCGTACCCCCAGCTCTCTCGCTCGCCGCCAGTATCCCTGCGCGACCATGTGGGGGTCCGCGTAGCCGTCCCTGACGCCCAGGGCCGCGCCCGAGAGGTCCTCCGTGCGGACGAAGGGGAACCGTTCGGCTACTTCGGAGGGTTGGAGGAGCTCGACCTCCACGCCCGCGGCCCGCTGACGCGGGGCCCTGGACCGGAGGCCGTCCCATTGGGCCGCCGACCGGGCCAGCCACAGGTAGCCGGCCTGATGGTATTCGATCGGGCAACCCAGCTCCTCCTCCATGCGCTCGAACATCCGGATCGCCTCGACGGAGAGGGCGATGTTGATGTCGGTGGAGAAGGTGGCCCGGATGCCGCCGGCGTTCAGGGCAGTCGAGCCCGAGCCTACGAACTTCTCCTTCTCGACGACGAGCACCCCCGTCGCGCCCATGCGGGCCAGGTGGTAGGCCGTCGAACAGCCGACCACCCCGGCGCCGATCACGACGACCGGGCTACGCGTCCTGCCCACGCCCGGGTCTGCCTCGCGGCGCACGCCAGGCCATAGGGGGCGGATTATATCCCACGGCCCGCCGGCGCAAAGTACGGCCTCTCCGGTCCCGGGCGTAGCTTGTGCGAGTACCGCCGACTGCTAGAATCCCGGACCGAGGAGGGGATCGCCCGCGCCATGGGAGAGGTCACCAGGGAAGGGGTCCTGGAGGCACTCCGGGGCCTGAAGGACCCGGAGATCGGCCTGGGCCTGGTGGAGCTGGGGATGGTGCGGGACATCCGCGTCTGCGGTGGGGCCGTGGCCCTCCGCGTGGTCCTCACCACGCCCGCCTGCCCGCTGTCCGCGCGCATCCGAACCGACGTGGAGGGTCGCCTGCGGGGGATGGCCGGCGTGGACTCCGTCACGGTGGAGATGGGCGCGGAGGTGGCCTCCCGGCCGCGTGGGGGCGCGGCGGACGTCCTGCCGGGTGTCAAGAACATCGTCGCGGTGGGTTCAGGCAAGGGCGGCGTGGGGAAGAGCACCGTCGCCGTCAACCTGGCCTTCGCCACCTCCATCGATGGGGCTGCGGTCGGCCTCCTCGACGCGGACATCTACGGCCCCAATCTTCCCATGATGACGGGGGCCCGCGAGAAGCCCCGGCGCGTGGAGCGCGAGGGCCGTCCGATCCTGGTCCCGCCCGTGGTGAACGGGGTGAAGCTGATGTCCATGGGCCTGGTGGCCAAGGCGGGGGACGCCATGGTGTGGCGGGGCCCCATGCTCAGCGCCGCCGTCCAGCAGCTGGTCCGGGACGTGGAGTGGGGGGACTTGGACTACCTCTTCATCGACCTGCCGCCCGGCACCGGGGACGTGCCCTTGACCCTGTCGCAGACGATCCCGGTGACTGGGGCCGTGGCGGTGACCACGCCGCAGGACGTGGCCCTGGCCGACGTCTACAAGGCCGTGACCATGTTCCGCCGGGTGGACATCCCGGTCCTGGGCATCGTGGAGAACATGTCGTACTACCACTGTCCCCACTGCGGAGGGCGCTCCGAGCCCTTCGCCCACGGCGGAGGCCGTGTAGCGGCGGAGCGCCTGGGGCTTACCTTCCTGGGGGAGGTCCCCCTCTGGGGCTCGATCCGCGAGGGCGGCGACGCCGGCCGGCCCGTGGTCCTCTACCGGGGCGGGGACGCCCCGGCGCTCGCCTTCCGGGCCATCGCCCGCGCCCTCGCCGGCCGGGTGAGCGTGACCCATCTGAGGCCTCCCGACGGCCAGGGCTACCGGGAGTGGTACCAGGAAGGGGTCCGGCCGGCCTGAGCTACCGAATCATTCAGCAAGAACATACTGAGCGACAAAGTATGAATGACCATTTTATCTTTATTGAATCGTCATGGAATCATGAACTTAACTCCCCTGGTGGGTGCGGCGCCCCCACCAGGGGGTCGTGGCATGCCGCACGCGCTGGACCTCGCGCACCTCGGCGGTCCGGGCGTCCACGCGCACCACGGCCACGGTCCAGTCGGGGCCGTCCGGGACCCACCCCTCGACGACCCAGCTCCCCCCGTGGAGGAGCACGCGGGCGTGGGAGAAGCCCCCGGGGGCCTCGCCGGCCAGGTGGGCCTGGGCCGCCGCCAGGGCGCGGTCGGGCGCGATCCACCCCTCGAGGGCGTCTCCATCCGCCACGAAGAGACGGGTCGCGTCCTCCACGTAGACCGTGAGGGCGACGGGCCTTCCCGCCGAGGTCGCCGTCCCGCTCACGGCCCAGACCTCCGTCCGGTTCGGCCGACGGCTTCCCGTCGGGTCATGGAAGCGGATGCCCTTGGGGGGCGCCTTCACGTAGACGACCGAAGAGGGGTCGAAATCCTCGAAGCCGCCGAGGCGTGCGCTGAAGACCGCCTCGTAGACGGCGTCGTCCTCGCGCAGGGTCGGGGCGTGGGCGCAGGCCGCGAGGCCCATGGGGGCGATCGCGACGAGGACGGCAAGGGCGGCGTTCCGCGGGCTCATGGGCAGGACCTCCATTCCGGAAGGCCCTCTCTAACGTGGGGGCGGCCGTTGTCAAGGGTCCCCCCCGGGGGGAACGTCCGATAATGTCCCTTATGTTGCGATGCCGGACCTTGGCAGGCGGCGGTCGGGTTCCGCTGTGCGATTGACAAACACTGGGCGACAGGCCAACCTCTGGACATGAGCGGGACGCCTGCGCTGAAGGACGTGCACTACATCGAGGACCCCCGACAGGCCAGGGCAGCCATGACCCCCCTGCGGATGCGGGTCCTCGAACTCCTGGCGGGACGCGAGATGACGGGTTCCGAGCTGGCCGCGGAGCTCCACCTGCCCGCCCCACGGCTCCATTACCACCTGGGCGCGCTGGTGCGCTCGGGGCTCGTGCGCAAGGTCCGTGAGGAGCGCAGGCGAAACCTCGTGGCGAAGCTGCACCGGGCCATCGCGCGGCGCTTCGTCCTGGGGGCCGCCCTCGCCACCGGATCCGGCGAGGCGTCCCCCGCCGAAGGGGCCGCGTCCGTCGAAGGCCCGACGGTCCATCAGGCCGCCGAGGGCCTCGCGGCCGACGCGGCCGTCCTCGCGGCGAGCCCAGGGGGCGGCGCTGGGGCCCTCGTCCAGAGGCGGAGCCTGGGCCTCTCACGCCGCGACCTGGAGCGTCTGGCCCGCGAGGTGGGGCGACTCCTAGACCGCTACGAACGCCGCCGCCCCGGCGCGCGTCGCGGCCACACGGTGGTGTTCGCCTGTTACCCCGCGGCGGCGGCCCGCCCGCGCGGGGCCCCGCCTCGGAGGCGCGTCCGCAGGGGCCGGGGCCGCTAGGGGGGGACATCGGGGAGGTGCTGCTGGCACCCCCACGAGCCATCGGTCCCCCTCCCCCGCCCTCCCTTGTCGCAAGCGAACGGGCCCCCGGATTCCCGGGGGCCCGTTCGCTTGTGGATCAGCGGACTTGCGCTCAGCTACTGGTTCAGCCAGAGCTCGTTCTGCTCGCCGGTGGGCTGGGAGGAGGGCTCGCTGCGCCCCACGAAGACGTCCGAGTCCCCGTCCCCGTCCACGT
>JACQVX010000043.1 GCA_016209495.1 Planctomycetota bacterium | reverse complement strand
TGGCAGCTCTTCTGGGGTCAGAGGCTCACCCTCCACGTCTGCCGCGGCCTGGGCGTGGACCCGGACCTCATGCGCAAGGACGACCCGCGCTACCGGCTGGGCTTCGAGCGGCTCAGGCTCTAGGGTGCCACGTGGAGGGCGGCGACCTCCTCCCCTTCCTCCAGGGGCTCCTCGAAGAGAACGCCCGGCAGCGGGGTTCCGGGGAGGCGCTGCCCTACACCCACGGCTTCCACGCCTACGCGGGCGCCTTCGCCCCGGCAGTCCCGGAGGGGCTCCTGGCCCGCTTCGCCCGGGCGGGCCAGCGGGTCCTGGACCCCTTCTGCGGGGGGGGGACCACCCTGGTGGAGGCCCACGCCGCGGGCGCGGCGGCCCTGGGGGTCGACGCCAGCCCCCTGGCCTGCCTGGTGGCCCGGGTGCGCACCACGACCCTGGCCCCTCGCAGGAGGCGCCGACTGGAACAGGCCCTGGACCGGGTGGCCGGGACCGTCCTGGGGCGCGTCCGCAGCCGTACCCCCTGCCCCGAGCTCCCGCCCCTGGGCCGGCTCCGGTCCTGGTTCCCTCCCCAGGTGGTCCACGAGCTCGGGCACCTGCGACTCGCCATCCGGCGGGAGGGGGACGAGGTGGTGCGCGACGCCCTCCGGGCCTGTCTCTCGGCCGTGGTGGTGAAGGTCAGCCTGCGCCGCAGCGAGACCTCCCGGACGCACCACCCGCGGCGCATCGCCCCCGGGCTCCCCACACGCTTCCTGGCGGGGAAGGCGGCCGATCTCGTCTCGGGCCTGGAGGCCCTGGCGGACCGGGCAGGCCGCCGCGCCCCCAACGTCGTGGTGCGTCCGGGCGATGCCCGGCGGCTGGACCCCGTGGACGACGCCTCCGTGGACCTGGTCATCACCTCGCCGCCCTACGCCGGGACCTACGACTACCTGGGGCTCCACGAGCTGCGCTACCCCTGGCTGGACCTGGACCCCGGTCCCCTGGAGCGCGCGGAGCTGGGCTCGCGCAGGAAGAGCGCCGGCGCAGTGGACCTCGGCGCGTGGCGGTCGGACCTGGGACGCTCCATGGGGGAGCTGGCCCGGGTCCTGGTCCCCGGGGGCCGGGCCTTCCTCCTCACCGGCGACGGGCGCATGGGGGGCCGTCCCCTGAGCGGAGACGCCCCGGTGCGGGAGGCGGCCCGCGCCGCCGGGCTGGCCTGCGAGGCGGTGGCCCGGACACGCCTGGCGGCCCGGCGGCCCAGGGCTGGCGGGGCTTCCGCCGAGGAGCGCGAGGAGCAGCTCATCGCCCTCCAGAGGCCCGGACCCTGATGCAGTGGCGCCCGGCGGACGCCTGTCGGCGGCGGGACGGGGCGCGGGTCTGCCGGCGCGGGGCGAATCGCCTGGAGGTCGGGCAGATCCATCCGGCCGCACGCCGGCACGCGACTTCCGCACCGGGCCCGCCATGGGCTTCGATGCCAGCCTCGTCCTCCTGGACGCCGTGACGCGCCTGGCGCGCCTCGCTACCACCCTGATCCTGGCGGCCACCGTGGCCAATGCCCTGGCCGGCTGCCAGGCGGCCTGGGCCGACGACAGCCCGTACATCTATGGCCTGCACGACGAGGGGGGCGAGCACCTCTTCCTCGACCGAGGGGTGACGGGCTACGTGGTCCTGGCGGAGGGCATAGGCGACGACCCGGCCAACGGCTCGGGCCGCGACCTCCGCCGGCTGCGGGACCGGGGCGCCACGCCCGTGGTGCGCCTGGACCTGGGCTTCGGCCCCGTCTCCGGGACGCTCCCCACGCCGGACCGCTATCCCGCGTTCGCCGCGCGCGCGGCCCGCTTCGTCGCGGCGAGCCCTGGCTGCGACATCTGGATCGTGGGTAACGAGACGAACATGGCGGCCTGGCGGCCGGGCGGCCGCACGGGGCCACCCATCACCCCGGCGGACTACGAACGGGCCTTCCGCCTCTGCCGCCAGGCCATCCGCGCCGTCCCTGGCCACGGTGCAGACCGGGTGGTGGTGCAGGCCACGGCGCCCTGGAACGCCGAGACCGGCTACTGGCTGGACTATCACGAGGAGGTCCTGCGGCGCATCGGCCCCCTCGGTTGCGACGGCCTCGCCGTCCACACCTACACCCATGGACCGGAGACCTGGCGGATCACCCGCGACGAGCTCGCCCCCGGGGGCGCCGGGCCCGTCTGGCCCCAGTTCCCCGACGCCCACTTCGACTTCCTCAGCTACCGGGACTTCCTCCGCCGCGTCCCGCCCTCCATGCGTCACCTGCCGGTCTGGTGTACCGAGACGAACCCGGACCGGCCATGGATCGACGCCGACACGGGCTGGGTGCGGGAGGCCTACGCGGAGGTGGACCGCTGGAACCGAACCCCCGGGACGCAGAAGCTGCGCTGCCTGGCCCTCTACCGCTGGCGCAATTGGGACGACCGGGGCATGGAGAGCAAGCGCGGGGTGCAGCAGGACTTCGTCGCGGCCGTGGACCGCCGCTACCGGTGGGACCGCGCGGCGGCGCCGGCGAGCCCCGCCCCTCCCGCGGGCACGCTCCGACTCGACTTCGAGCCCGGCGGCGTGGCGGCGCCGCGAGACACCTTCCCCTACCGGCGGCGCGTGGCCATGTGGACCGCGGGCCCGGCGGACGGGGTCCCCGGGGCCCGCGGCCGCGCCTTCGTCCTCGGCGGCAGGGCCACCTTTCCCGGGGCCCACGCCTATGCGATGGCCGCTCGCGTCTCCACGCGTCTCGGCGCGCAGAGTCGTCTCCGATACCGCATCCGCTGCGAGGGGGCGGGCAACTCCGCCGTGGACCTGGTCCTCGCCGACGGCACGGCCCTGCGGGACCTGGACCTGGGGGGGCGGTTCCGGGACGCCCGGGGCATCGACGTGCACCCGGCGGCCCAGCGACACCCGCTGGGGGCCTGGGAGGACGTGGAGGTGGACCTCTCGCGGGCGGCGGGGAGGGAGGTTCGACAGGTCCTGGTGGCCTTCGACGCCGGCTCCAGCGGCTGGCGCGGCGCCTTCCGGGTCGCGGTGGACGAGGTCCGCATCGGGCGGTGAATCTGATAAACCTTGTTCGGGTCCCGTCCGTCCGATAGATTGGCAGCGCCCATGGGAACCAGGATCCTCTGCCTGCTCGTCGCCCTCTCCCTCGCCCTGCCGGCCGGGGTGGCGAACGCCTGCTGCTGCGAGGCCACGACACTCCCCGCTGGACCGACGCAGGGCGCCTGCCCGGCCTGTCACTCCCCGCCCGCCCCGACCCCGGCTCCGGGTGCCGCGACCACGCCGGCCTCCCCCTGCCGCTGCCCGGGGCACATGCACGGGGGCGTCCCCGCGGAGGCGCCCGCCGCCACGGCCACGGCCACGGCCACGGCCGCCCCCACGCCCACGGCCACGGCCGCCCCCACGCCCACGGCCACGCCCACGGCCACGGCCACGCCCCACCCGCCCCACCCACAGGGGCCACCCTTCCTCCGCCACCTCGCGCTCCTGATCTAGTTCGCGCCCTCCTGTTCCGAGGCATGGCCCACCGCGACCCGCGGTGCAGGACGGAGGACGCGTACCTTGATCCACGAGACCCCGCTTGGCCGCCTGTCCGCCTGCGTCCTGGCTCTCGCCGGCTGTGCCGCCGGCCCGGACGCGCCGGACCGGGCGGAGCCTGCCGCCGCCCCTGGGGGGGCTGCCCCCTCGGAGGCCGCCCAGGCGGTCACGCCGGACGCGCCCGCCGGGGGCGGGTGGGAGGCCCTGGCGGCCTGGGCCGAGGGGCGTAACCCCGCCCTCATGGCCGAGCGCCGCCGCCGGGACGCCGCGCGCTCGCGCGTGACCGCGGCCCGCGCCTTCCCGGACCCCGAGCTGCAGCAGGGGCTCTACCTCGAGCGCGGCCCCGCGGACATGGACCGGGCGCGAGCGCGCATCGGGGTCATGCAGCCGGTCCCGTGGCTCGGGACCCGGGGGCTGCGCGGCCGCGTGGCCCAGGGAGAGGCCGAGGCGGCCCTCGCCCGCCTGGAGGCCGCCCGCTGGCAACTGCGCGGACGGGTCGCGGCGGCCTGGCTGGAGCTGCGCTATGTCGAGCGCGCCGCGGGCATCACCGACGAGGCCCTGGGCCTCGTCGCCGACGCGGAGCGGGTGGCCCGCGCGCGCTACCGGGCGGCGGCCGCGGGCCACCCGGACGTCCTCCGGGCCCAGGTGGAGCTCGCTCGCCTGGAGAACGCGCTGGCCTCCACCCGCGACCGGCGCCGCTCGGCCCTGGCGGCCCTCAACGCCCTCCTGGACCGCGACCCGGCGGCGGAACTCTTCCCCGCGGGAGAGGTCCGGCCGAGGCCGCCCGCGGCGGACGAGGTGGCGCTGCGCGCCCTGCTGTACGCGAGCCCCGAGCTGGCCGTCCCGCGCTGGGAGGCGCAGGCCGCCCGCGAGGAGGCGGGCCTGGCCCGGCGGGAGGCCTGGCCCGAGGCGACGGTGGGCCTCGAGCGCATGGACATGGTGGAGGCGGACTCGCGGGAGGACCCGCTGGCCCTGACGCTCTCGCTCCGGCTCCCGCTCTGGGAGGGGCGCACCGGGGCCCTGCGGCGCGAGGCCCGCTCGCGATACCGCGCGGCGCGCGCCGAGGTGGCCGCGCGCCGGCGGGAGCTGGAGGCGGCCCTGGAGGCCTCCCTCTACGAACGCCGGGACGCCGAGCGGAGGGCCGACCTCTACGGCCGCACCCTGGTCCCCAA
Organism: Planctomycetota bacterium; assembly: GCA_016209495.1. Lineage (GTDB taxonomy): Bacteria > Planctomycetota > JACQVX01 > JACQVX01 > JACQVX01 > JACQVX01. Next base: position 1,685 of record JACQVX010000043.1, on the reverse strand, counting down.
GGCCGAGGAGTCCCTGGCGGCGGTGCGGCGCGCCTACGAGACAGGGACCGCCGCCTTCACGGACCTGGTGGACGCGGAACGCCTCCTCCTGGAGTTCCGCCTGGCCTGGGAGCGCGCCGTGGCGGACCACGAGACGGGGCGGGCCGAGATCGAACGGATCCTGGGGAGGGTGCTGGAATGAATGCCCACGCGAGCAGATACCTGGCGGCCGCCGCGGTCCTGGCGGCCTTCCTGGCCGGCCGCCTCTCCGTCGGCCGGACGACCGCGGACCCGCCGGGGGGGAAGGCCGCCCCGGAGGTCCAGGCCGAGGTCTGGACCTGCGCCATGCACCCGCAGGTGCGCCTGCCGGGGCCCGGCCCCTGCCCCCTCTGCGGCATGGACCTGGTCCCGGTCGTCTCCTCCGCCGGGGGCGCCAGGACCGAGCCCCGCCGGCTCGCCCTCTCCGAGGCGGCCCGCAGGCTGGCGGAGGTGGAGACGGTCCCCGTCCAGAGGCGCATCGTGGAGGCGGAGGTCCGCATGGTCGGGAAGGTGGACTACGACGAGACACGGGTGCGCCACATCACCGCATGGGTGCCGGGCCGCCTGGACCGGCTCTACGTGGACTACACGGGGATCGCGGTCCGTCCGGGGGACCACATGGCGGAGCTCTACAGCCCGGAGCTGCTCTCCACCCAGGAGGAGCTGGTCCAGGCGATCCGCGCCCTGGAGCGTCTGGACGGGAGTCCCTCGGAGCTGGTGCGGCGCTCCACCGCCGCCACCGTGGAGGCCGCCCGGGACAAGCTGCGGCTCCTGGGGCTCACGGCGGACCAGGTGGCCGAGGTGGAGCACCGGGGAAGCGCCACGGACCGCGTGACCATCCACGCCCCCGCGGGGGGCATCGTCATCTCGAAGGACGCCCGGGAGGGCGAGTACGTCCAGACGGGGACGCGGGTCTACACCATCGCGGACCTCTCCCGGGTCTGGGTGCGCCTGGACGCGTACGAACAGGACCTGCGCCTGCTCCGCTACGGGCAGGCGGTGCGCTTCACCGCCGAGGCCTGGCCGGGGGAACCCTTCGACGGCCGCATCGCCTTCATCGACCCCGTGCTCACGGACTCCACCCGCACGGTCAAGCTGCGCGTCAACGTGGAGAACCCCCACGGCCGCCTGCGGCCGGGGATGTTCGTCCACGCCGCCGTGCGCGCGCGGGTCGCCGAGGACGGCCGCGTGGTGGACACCTCCCTGGCCGGCCGGTGGGTGAGCCCCATGCACCCGGAGGTGGTCAAGGACGGGCCGGGGACCTGCGACGTCTGCGGGATGCCCCTCGTGCGCGCCGAGGAGCTGGGCTACGTGGACGAGGTGGCGGCGGGGGCACGGCCCCCCCTGGTCATCCCGGTCACTGCGCCGCTCCTCACGGGCCGTAGGGCCGTGGTCTATGTGCGCGTCCCGGACGCGGCGGAGCCCACCTACGAGGGTCGCGAGGTGCTGCTAGGCGGCCGCGCGGGCGACTTCTACCTCGTGGCGGGCGGACTGGAGGAGGGAGAGGAGGTGGTGGTCCGCGGGGCCTTCAAGATCGACAGCGCCCTCCAGATCGAGGGGCGGCCCTCGATGATGAGCCCCGGCACCGCACCCCCGGCCGAGGCCCCGCGCCCAGTCCACCACCCCGGCAACGCCACCCCCCCCCCCGCCCTCGGGGCCGTGCTCGC
>JACQVX010000044.1 GCA_016209495.1 Planctomycetota bacterium | reverse complement strand
GTATGGGGTTGTGTCACTCCGGGCGGTGGAGGCGGCGGAGGAGGCGGCGGCGGCGGCGGATCCCTGAACGCAGAGTAGTAGAGGATGGGCCCCGGACCGTCCACGGTGCCGGACCAGTGCACGCCGTCGTTGGAGGCCACGATGCGGTAGGCCTCCTGCCAAGGTTCGCGGTTGAGGGGGAGTTCCGAGAGAGCGCCATGCCGGGGGGGGAAGCGCAAGGCCAGGAAGACGCGTTGCAAGTCGACGGAGACATGGGTTCGGACCCCTACGAACCCGCTTCTGAAATGATGGGGGCCCATGAACACTCCCGGGTTGATTTCGGGGTCTGACCAGGGGACGGAGCTGTAGTCGGACTCGTAGGAGTGGAAGCCGGAGATCGAGTCAATGGTTGAGAGGGGAACGTCATCAATGCTAGCAGTCCCGTCCGTCGCGACCACCCTATCCCCCCGCGCCAGACTCCGCATCGTGTCGTTCAGAGAGCCCGAGGTGTCCAGGGCCAGGAGCCGGAAGCGCGTTCCCGATCCCGCGTTCTCCATGACAATCGGAATGTCGTTGAAGCCCAGGGCGTTGTTGTGCGAGATCCAGGGGCCCTGCGCAGGTGTCCCCCGTGCACTCCACGCGTCGACGTGGTCGCTTGAATGCAGGTTGTAAGCGTACAGGGAGAACGGGATGAGCACCGGCACCGCAGCAGGGCGTTCCGGGAGCGCTGCAACGTGGCCCCAGCCGCTGGGCAGGGAGGGTGGGACGAGATCGCTGCCCACCGCCACCACCGGGGGGTCGGGGTCGTACCACCAGCCCACGGGCACGTAGGGGTCGCCCGCGGGGTCGTTGACGTAGCCGCCTTGCTCCCGTGACCTCAGGGCATTGGGGGGCAGAAAGCCCGTGTCGACGAGCCGGCCCAGCACCTCCCCCCACTGCCCCCGGAGGGGGACCAGGGAGGCGGGGTCCCAGAGGCCGTAGCGGCCCTCGGCGTCCGAGGTGGCCCCCAGGGTGTATTTCGCGCCGTGGCTGGCGGCCTCGGGATCGGCGCCCCGGGGCGTGCCCGTGAAGGTGACGGGCGGCTGGAGCTGGCTCAGGTAGGCTCGGTTGTATCCCTGGATGGCGGTGTTCAGGAACTCGAGCTCCGTGCGCACCTGGCGCTGGGTCTCGTCCTCGCGGCCCACACCCACGTAGCCCACCAGCTCGAGGAGGTCGTCCTCGCTGCCCGCCGGCGGGGTGGCGGAGAAGTAGTCCTCCGGGAGGGCCCCCGCCGGCAGGCCGTCGGGCCCGCGGCTCCAGAGCGTCCCGTAGCGGCCGCTGCCCAGGTACTCGATGGTCCCTCCCCATGCGTCCTGGAAGAACTCGCCGCGGTACGTCTGGCGCAGATAGGGTCCGCGCCAGCCCCGGGTACCTTCCCCCAGGAGCAGGTCGTTGAGGAGCACCCGCGGGACCGACCCGGTGTCCCGGTAGTAGGCGTGCAGGCCGTCCCGGAGGACCGCGATGCGCTTGCGGGTGAGCTCGCGTTCCGCCTGCCGCGCCAGGGCCCCCGCCGCGGGCATCACGGCCAGGGTCAGGAGAGAAAGGATGGCCGTCGCGGCCACCAGCTCCACCAGGGTCAGGCCGCGGGAGCGAGCGGGGGCGCCCGGGGGGACCCAACGAGGCCGATCACAAGACTGAGGCTCGCCGCTCACCTCCCCACGTCCCATGCCCTCGGGGGGGTGAGGGGAGTGGACCGACTCCCGGAATTGCACGACGGGCACTCCCTCCACGCGTAGTATATTACGCGGTCACCCAGACCGGTCCCAGCATCCAGCAGCCACCCCTACCGCAGTCGGAGGACGCTCGTCTCGCCCCGGGCGCCGTCCACCTCACCCAGGTTGTCGCCCTCGCTGCAGACGGTGGGGCCCGGCGCCTGCCTCGAAGCATGGCGGGCCGACTTCAAACGCCCGCCGCCATTCTCCGCACCGCCTCCCAGAGGGAAGGGTCGCCGGCCTGTCGCTGCCCGTACCACCACTCGAAACCCCAGAGGAGGACGCGCCGGTAGCCCTGCTCCCGGTGGCGCTCCAGGAGCCACCTCACCGAGGCCTCGTCGCAGCCGGCCGGCGGCCAGGGCTCGGCCTGGCTCTCCACGATCCACGCCTCCTTCCCCAGGGAGCGGGCCCGCTCGATGGCGGCGGTGGGGACGAGGATGCTACGCACCCCCAGGGGGTCGCCGTGGGGGCCTGCCCGGGGATAGACGTCCAGGCCCAGGACGTCGGCCAGGTCCAGGGCGTTCCGGAGGGCGTAGTCGCCGTCGGACCAGGGGGCGCTGGAGCGCCGCTGGTCGTCGCTCCAGCAGTTGATGACCACGGGCCGGGCGAGGGGGTCGGCCGCGCGCACCGTCCGCGCCTCCTCGGCCAGCAGGTCCGCCCCCATGAACCACCCCTCGGGGCCCGAGCGATCCATGGGTTCGTTCTCCACCTGCCAGGCCACGATGGCCGTCTCGGCCGCCAGGTGCCGCACCGTGGCCTCGACATGGCGGAGCACCCGCGAGCGTAGCTCCGGGTCACGGGAGACCTCGGCGTCCCTCCCGGCGTGGGTCCGAGGTCGGGCCCAGTCGGGGATGTAAAACTCCGGCCAGCGCGGGGCCTTCATCCCCACAGAGAGGAGGACCTCCGCCCCCTGGGCCCGGGCCTGGGACAGCAGGTCGTCCACTACCCGGAAGTCGTGGACTCCCTCTACCGACTCCGCCTCGTCCCAGTAGACCGCCATGCGCAGCAGCCCCAGCCCCAGGTCGTGGCAGGCCGCCAGGGCCTGGGCCGGGTCGTGGCCGGCCTGGACGAGAGCGCGGTGGGAGAAGGTGGTCCCGAGGCGCAGGGGACCGTCGTGGCCGCAGCCAGGGGACAGCAGGAGCCCCAGGCAGAGAGCCAGACGGCGCGGGCGGGCAGGGTGGCGAGGCAATACGGGGGGTCCTTTCCTTCCCAGGGGAAGGGGCCCACCCGCCAAATCCCGCGCCGGGACCTCCGGCCTGGAACGCCCTCGTGGCGCCGGTGCAGCCCGGCCATGCCCTGCCGTCCGCGCGTGGCAGGTGTCGCCGGGCGCGGACTTCAGAACTCGGCGAGCCCCCACGCGGTCCAGCGGCCGGGGAGCTGGGGCGCGTTGTAGAGTGCCAGTCCTTGCCAATCGCCCTCTCGAAGCGGGCGATGACGGGCGCGGCGCCGTCGGGGCCGGCGAGGCCGAAGTCCACCAGCTTGGCCACCCCGTCGGGCGTCACGAGGATGTTGTCGGGCTTCACGTCCCGGTGGATGAGCCCCGCGGCGGGATCCACGGCCGCATGGTATCGAGGCGGCGACACCGCGGACAGGCGGCATTTGCCAGGTGGCCCCATCGCGGGTAGGCTCTCCGCCCGGAGGCGAGGCAGCCCGTGGGGCAACCGTCCGACGCGCTACTGGGCATGATCGCCCTGCGCCAGCAGGTCGTGACCCGGGAGGATCTCCTGGGGTGCGTCCAGATCCAGGAGGAACGCGAGCGCACGGGCGACACCGTACCCATCGAGGTCGTCCTGCGCGACGAAGGCCTCATCTCGGAACCGCAGCTCGCCGCGCTGCGCGCGGCCCACCATGCCTCCATCGTGAGGCAGGGAGACCACCTCTTCGGGAAGATCGCCCTCAAGAACGACCTCGTCACCCAGCGGCAGCTCAAGTCCTGCCTCCTGGAGCAGCAGATCCGATACAAGCATGCCAGGAAGCTGGTCCGCGTCGGCGAGATCCTGGTGCGCCGGGGACTGATCACCCCCCAGCAGTTCAGGGCCGTCGCCAGGGCCCAGCAGAGGATCCAGGACGAGCGTGGCACCGGCATCGAGGACCTTTCCGAGATGCTGATGCAGGGCGGTGCGCCCGTGGATCACATGAGGGTGCGGGGGCAGGACCTGGAGGAGGACCAGGGGGTCGCGTCCTCCCGGCCCGACGACATCGCGAGGGAGTACGAACGGCTGAAGGCGACCCTCGAGCAGGGGCAGGATCGGGTCCTGGGCTTCGATGAGCTGGTCGAGGACGCCCTGGGGGGCGAGGCGCCCTAGGCTCGTCCCTGGGGGCCTTCGCTCGCGGGTCTACGGATCTCCACCAGGGGCTCGCGCATCGCGACCTGCTGCCCCTCGCGCACCGCCACGCGGGCCACCTCCCCGGCGAAGGGGGCCCCGAGGCGGTGCTCCATCTTCATGGCCTCCAGGACCACCAGGACCTGCCCCGCCTCGACCCGTTCCCCGGCGGCCACCAGCACCCGCGCCACGGTCCCGGGCATGACGGCCCGGACCGGGCCGTCCGCGGGGTCGGCCTCGGACGATCGCCGGACCGCGGGTCCGGAGGCGACCCGCTCCAGTTCCCACTGGCACCCCAGGGCGTGCACGTGGACCGTCCCGGAGGCCACGGCGAGGCGCGCCTCCAGGGTCCGACCGCCCACCGCCAGGTGGAGCCCAGCCTCGGTGGAGCGCAGGACCCGCACCCGCTCGGTCCTGCCCAGGACCGTCACCTCGTAGTCGTCGTTCCCGACCGGGACGAGGAGGACCTCGTGCTCGGTCTCGCCGTGCCGGAACCGGAAGGGCGCAGTCACGGGAGCCACCCGCCGCCGTCGCTCCAGGGGCTGTGGTCCGCGACGGTCCGGGCCGCGGGCCGCGCCCTGCACGCCAGGGCGGCCGCCGCCAGGGCCTCCAGGGGAGGCTCGCCCCCCGGCCCGCGCCACCCGTCCAGGTGCCGCTCCAGGAATCCCGTGTCCGTCTCGCCGGCGGCGAAGGCCGGGTGGCCCACCACCGAACGGAGGAACTCCACGTTGGTGCGCACGCCGGCGATGAAGAAGTCCGCGAGGGCCGCGGCCATCCGGCCGAGGGCGGCCGGGCGGTCCGGGGCGTGGACCACGAGCTTGGCCAGGAGGGCGTCGTAGTGCAGGGGGACCGTGTCCATGGCCTCGTAGCCCGCGTCCACCCGCACCCCCGGGCCCGAGGGGGAGTGCCACGCCGCCAGGAGGCCCCCCGAGGGGAGGAAGCCCGCCGCCGGGTCCTCGGCGTAGATGCGGCATTCCAGGGCGTGGCCGCGCGGGGACAGGTCTCCCTGCCCCAGCCCCAGGGGCTCCCCAGCCGCCACGCGAAGCTGCTCGCGCACCAGGTCCACCCCGGTCACGCACTCCGTCACCGCGTGCTCCACCTGGATCCGGGTGTTCACCTCGAGGAAGTAGAAGGACCCGTCGGGGGCGAGGACGAACTCCACCGTCCCGGCCCCCCGGTAGCCGCACCCGCGGGTGATGGCCAGGGCCGCAGCCCCCATGCGCGCGCGCAGGCCCGGGTCCAGGGCCGGTGAAGGGGCCTCCTCGACCACCTTCTGGTGGCGGCGCTGGATGGAGCACTCCCTCTCCCCCAGTTGCAGGAAGCCCCCGTGGGCGTCCGAGAGGACCTGCACCTCCACGTGGCGGGGCCGTGCCACCCAGCGCTCCAGGTAGACCTCGTCGTCGCCGAAGGCGCCCCGGGCCTCGCGCCGGGCGGCCTCTAGGGCCTCGGCCAGCCCGGCCCCCTCGCGGACCACGCGCATCCCACGACCCCCGCCCCCGGCCGCGGCCTTCACCACGACCGGGTAGCCCAGGCGTCTCGCGGCATGCGCGAGCTCCGTGTCGTCCCCGGTGGCGCCCGGGATGAGGGGCACCCCCACCTCGGCCGCTAGCCGGCGGGCCCGGGTCTTGGAGCCCATGAGGCGGATGGCCTCGGGGGGGGGGCCGATCCAGGTGAGGCCCGCCGCCTCCACCGCGGCGGCGAAACCGGCGTTCTCCGAGAGGAAACCGTAGCCCGGGTGGAGGGCGTCGGCCCCCGCCTCCCGGGCCGCCCCCAGGATGGCCCCGGCGTTCAGGTAGGAGGCCGCGGGCGAGGGCTCCCCGATGCGGAGCGAGCGGTCCGCCACCCGGCAGTGCAGGGCCCCCGCGTCCGCATCGCTGTGGACCGCCACGGCCTCCAGGCCCGCCTCGTGGCAGGCCCGGATGACCCGGACGGCGATCTCCCCCCGGTTGGCGACCAGGACGCGCCTCATGGGCGGGGCGGGACCTGGATATCGGGTGGGGCCCAGGACGGACGCCGCTTCTCGAGGAAGGCCGAGAGCCCCTCGCGTCCCTCCGCGCCGGCGCGAAGCCGGGCGATGAGGGCCGCGGTCTCGTCGCGCACCTGGGCCGGCGGCCGCCCCGCCACCCGCGCGACCAGGCCCTTGGCTGCCGCCTGGGCCCCCGGCGCGCCGCAGGCCACCAGGGCCAGGACCTCCCCCAGGGCACGCCCCAGCTCGGCGGCCGGCGCCACCCGGTCGGCCAGGCCCCAGGCCAGGGCCCGCTCCGCCTCGAGGGGCTCGGAGCTGAGGAAGAGGGCCCGGGCTCGCGCGGGGCCCACCCGGCGCACCACGTAGGGGGCGATGACCGCGGGGACCACCCCCAGGCGCACCTCGCTCAGGGTGAGGCGGGCCTCCCGCGCGGCCAGCACCAGGTCGCAGGCGGCCGCCAGCCCCACCCCGCCGCCGTAGGCCGGTCCCTGGACCACCGCCACCGTGGGTCGCGGGAACTCGTCCAGCGCCCCGAGGAGCGCGGCCAGGCGCCGGGCGTCCGCCAGGTTCTCCTCTTCGGACCAGCCGGCCGCCCGGCGCATCCAGTCCAGGTCCGCCCCCGCCGAGAAGCTCCGGCCCCGGCCCGTCAGGACCAGGGCCCGCAGGCCCTCCCGCCGGGCGAGGTCCGCGAGGACCGCGGAGAGCTCCTCGATGAGCTCGTCGTCGAAGGCGTTGTGGACCTCCGGGCGGTCGAGGGCGACCGTGGCCACCTCGCCCTCCACCTCCCGGCCCGGGAGCCGTCCCAGCTCGACCGCCACCCCGGACGGCATCAGAACCGGAACACCCCGAACCGGCTCGCCGGCAGGGGGGCGTTCAGGGAGGCGGCGATCCCCAGGGCCAGGACCCGCCGCGTATCCACCGGGTCGATGACCCCGTCGTCCCAGAGCCGGGCCGTGCTGTAGTAGGGACTCCCCTCGGTCTCGTACTTCTCCAGGATGGGGCGCTCGAACTCGGCCACCTCCTCGCTCGTCATGGCGCGCCCCTCCCGGGCCAGCTGCTCCCGCTTCACCTGGGAGAGGACCCCCGCCGCCTGAACGCCGCCCATGACGCTGACCCTGGCGTTGGGCCAGAGCCAGAGGAATCGCGGGGAGTAGGCGCGGCCGCACATCCCGTAGTTCCCGGCCCCGAAGGAGCCGCCGATGATCACCGTGAAGCGCGGGACGCGGGCGTTGGAGACCGCGTGGACCATCTTGGCCCCGTCCTTGGCGATCCCCCCGGCCTCGTAGGCGCGGCCCACCATGAAGCCGGTAATGTTCTGGAGGAAGACGAGCGGGATGCCCCGCGCGTCGGCGAGCTGGATGAAGTGCGTGGCCTTGAGGGCGCTCTCGCTGAAGAGGATGCCGTTCGAGGCGAGGATCGCCACCGGGTAGCCGTGGACGCGGGCGAAGCCCGTCACCAGGGTGGTGCCGTAGAGGGCCTTGAACTCCCGGAACCGAGAGCCGTCCACCAGCCGGGCGATGACCTCCCGGACGTCGTACGGCGTGCGCAGGTCCCGCGGCAGGACGCCGTAGAGGTCCTCCGGGTCGTGGGCCGGGTCCTCCGGCTCCGCCTGCTCCAGGGGGACGCGCCCCGCGGGCGCTAGCCCCTCCACGATGGAGCGCGCGATCTCCAGGGCGTGGGCGTCGTCCTCGGCGTAGTGGTCCGTCACCCCGGACTCGCGGCAGTGGAGGTCCGCCCCGCCCAGGTCCTCGGCGCTCACCTCCTCGCCCGTGGCCGCCTTCACCAGCGGCGGGCCGCCCAGGAAGATGGTCCCCTGGCGGCGCACGATGACCGCCTCGTCGCTCATGGCCGGGATATAGGCCCCCCCGGCGGTGCAGGAGCCCATGACCACGCTCACCTGGGGGATGCCGGCCGCGGACATGCGGGCCTCGTTGTAGAAGATCCGCCCGAAGTGCTCCCGGTCCGGGAAGACCTCGGCCTGGAGCGGGAGGAAGGCCCCGCCCGAGTCCACCAGGTAGACGCAGGGGAGGCGGTTCTCCTGGGCCACCTCCTGCGCGCGGAGGTGCTTCTTCACGGTGAGGGGGTAGTAGCTCCCGCCCTTCACGGTGGCGTCGTTGGCCACCACCATGACCTCGCGGAGCCCCACCCGGCCCACCCCGGTGACGATGCCTGCCGAGGGGGCCGCGTCCTCGTGGAGGCCCCAGGCGGTCAGCGCCCCCAGTTCCAGGAAGGGGGAGCCGGGGTCCAGGAGCCGCCGGATTCGCTCCCGCACGAAGAGCTTTCCCCGGGCCTCGTGGAGGGCGCGGGCCCGCTCGCCGCCCCCCTGGCGGACCGCCTCGAGCCGTTCGCGGAGCTGGGTCGCCAGGGCGCGGTGGTGCCCGGCGTTGGCCCGGAACTCCGCGGACTCCCGCGCGAGGGTGGTGGCGAGGACGTCCATCCGGGGGCCGGCCCTCCAGGGGGGCGGCTCATGCTAGACGCACCGGGCGGGGGGCGCAAGGAGACGGGCCGCCCTGGTACGGACGCGGTGGGCCCGCGTCCGCGCGCGGGCCCACCGTCTCTCCGATGCCCCGATCCCCGGGGGCCAGGTCTACTCGTCGGTGCGGAGGTCCACGCCCTCCTTCTCGGCGGTGCGTCGGATCTCGTCGGCGACGGCCCGGTCGAAGGCGGCCGAGCCCTCCGAGAGCGTGTCGGAGCGGTCCGCGTCCTTGCGCTTGGCCTCCACGAATTCCGCGCGCGCCTCCTCCAGCTCCGCGAGCTTCGCCCGGAGCGCGCCGCGGCGGGCGGCCCGCTCGCCGAGGGCGGCGGCCAGGGCGTCCCGGTCCAGGCCGCGCAGGTCCTCGGGCATCTCGCCCTCGGCCACGTCATCCAGGTCCAGCTCGCCGGCGGCGTAGGCGTCCACCAGGTCCCGGCCCAGGTCGCCCGGGGCCGGCGCGGCGCAGGGTCCGGCGCGGCCGTAGGACCCGGCCTCGACCTCGCCCCCGCGCCCGCCCGCCGCGACGGCGACCGTCTCGCCCAGCTCCCGGCGCAGTTCGGCGATGGCCGTGTCGTGGGGGGTGGGGACCGAGGCGGCCGCGGCGGCCAGGTCCGGCTCCACGAGACGGAAGGAGCCCTCGCCGCGGCGTGCGATGTCGCGCCAGACCTCCTCGTTGTAGTTGCTGCAGGATATGGCGTGGACGTAGATCCCGCGCTCCACGGCTCGCATCACCGAGACCCGGTAGTCGAATCCGTCGCCGTAGTCCATGTGGGGGGGGGCGTCGCCCACCACGAAGATCATGCGGACGGTACGCGCCTCGGAGGACCACTCCATGGCCTCCACCGCGTCGTGGACCGCGGCGTTGACGTGCTCCGGGCCGTCCCCGCCGCCCTCGGCGCTGAGGCCCATGAGGGCGGTGTGGATGGCGTCGATGTCGTCGGTGAGGGGGAACCGCTTCGTCACGTACTCGTCCCCCACGTCCCTGTAGGCCACCAGGCCGAAGCGCAGCCGGGGGCTGGGCCTCGCCGTGGCGAGGTCGTTGGCGATGGCCCAGATCTTCCTCTTGGCCGCGTCGATGATCCCGGACATGGACCCGGTGGTGTCCAGGCAGAAGACCACCTCGATGGAGGCCCTCTCGACGGCCTCGGGGCCCACGAGGCTGCCGTCCGGGGCCTTGAGCGCGTCCTCCGGGTGACCGAAGACGGGGGTCGAGAGCAGGGCGGCGAGGACGAGGGCGGCGCGGCGCATGATCGGTTCCTCCGTGTCTACCCTTCCGACGCCGGACCGGATTGCGGGTTCCAGGTTTTCCCGCTAGGCTGGGCCGCCTGGAGGTCCACCCGTGGAAGAACTGGCGCGCGCCATCCAGGCGCTGGAGGCCCACCAGGACGAGGACCTGGCCGCCCTCGTGGACCTGGCCCGCATCCCCTCGGTGTCCGCCGAGGGATTCGACCCGCAGGGGGTGGTGCGTTCCGCGGAGCGGGTGGCCGCGCTCCTCCGGGAGGTCGGCCTCCCGGTGGTGGAGGTCCTCCGCCACGGGGACGCGCCGCCCTACGTCTTCGGGGAGTGGCGATCCTCGCCGGACCGGCCCACGGTCCTGCTCTACGCCCACCACGACGTGCAGCCCCCGGGCCGTGACGCGGCCTGGAGGACGCCGCCCTTCCAGCCCACCCTGGTGGAGGGACGGCTCTTCGGGCGCGGGGTGGCGGACGACAAGGCCGGGGTCCTGGTCCACGTGGCGGCCCTGGGGGCCTGGCTCCGGTCCGCCGGGCGACTGCCTGTCAACGTGAGGGTCCTGGTGGAGGGGGAGGAGGAGGTCGGGAGCCCCCACCTGGCCTCCTTCCTACACTCCCAGGTGGACCGGCTCCGCTCCGAGGTCATCTGCCTCACCGACACCGCCAACCTGGACGCGGGGGTGCCCTCCCTCACCTACCGCCTGCGGGGCCTGGTGGGGGCGGACGTCGAGGTGCGCACCGTGGATCACCCGATCCACAGCGGGATGTGGGGCGGACCGGCGGTGGACGCCCCCCTGGTCCTGGCCCGCGTCCTCGCCCGGCTGGTGGACTCGCGGGGGCGCATCGCCATTCCGGGCCTCTACGACCGGGTGCGCGAGCCGGACGCCGGGGAACGCGCCCGGATCGCGGCTCTCCCCTTCGACGAGGCGCGGTTCCGCGCCCAGGCGGGGATCCCCCCGGCCATGGCCCTGGGCGGGGAGCCGGACCGGGGGGTCTACGAGCGCCTCTGGTGCCGGCCCGCCATCGCGGTGACGGCCCTGGAGGCCCGGGACCTCCTCGGGAGCACCAACCAGATCGTCGAGTCGGCCCGGGCCCGGGTCTCCCTGCGCATCGTCCCGGACATGGACCCGGAGACCTCCCTCGCCGCCCTCTGCGGCTTCCTCGAGACGGACCCCCCCTGGGGGGCCCACGTGGTGGTGAGGCCCCACGTGGCGGCCCCGGCCTGGGTCACGGAGCCGTCCGGGCCCGCCTTCCGCGCGGCGGAGCGCGCCCTGGCCGCCGCCTTCGGCCGCCCGGCGGTCTACATCGGCTGCGGGGGGACCATCCCCTTCGTGGGCCCCTTCGCCGCGGCCTTCGACGGGGCGCCGTGCCTGCTCCTGGGCCTGGAGGACCCGGAGTGCAACGCCCACGGCGAGAACGAGGGCCTGCTCCTGGAGGACTGGCGGAGACTCGCCGAGGGAGAGGTCCGGCTCCTGGCGGAGCTGGCACCCCGCTAGCGTCCCTCCGGTCCCCCGGCGTCCCTCCCCCCGCTGGCGTCGGGCTCGACGAAGATGTGCCGCATCTGGGGGAGAGCCCCCCGGACCCGCGCCTCCAGCCGGTCGATGGTCGACTCCACCTCGGCCACGGAGAGGCCCCGTCCCAGGTCCACCTTGAGGGCCAGCAGGACGTCCTTCGGCCCCCGGTGCATGGAGCGGAGCTGGGTGAGGCGCCGCACGCCAGGCGTCTCCTCCACCAGGCGCCGCACCTCCCGCAGGTCCTCCTCGGTGGCGCTCTCCCCCAGGAGGAGGCTATGGGTCTCCCGGGCCAGGAGGACCGCCACCCCGCAGAGCAACAGCCCGATGAGGACGCTGGCGATGCCGTCCCAGCCTCCCCAGCCCGTGGCGTGGGACAGGGCGACCCCCGAGAGGGCCAGGGCCAGGCCCACCAGGGCCGCCAGGTCCTCCAGGAGGACCACCGGGACGGTGGGGTCGCGGGTCTCCAGGATGGCCTCCAGGGCCGGCCGGCCGCCGCGCAGGTTCCGGAATTCCCGCAGGGCGACGGCGCAGGAGCCGGACTCGAAGACGAAGGCGAGGCCCAGGACCGCGTAGCTCCAGAG